>NZ_JBTOLZ010000017.1:0-98846 GCF_054552075.1 Roseivivax sp. | reverse complement strand
TTGGCCCCTATGCCGGCCTGGTGCTCCTTCAGGATGCCAATGATCTGCTCTTCGCTGAAACGGCTTTTCCGCATCGTCTGTCTCCTCGTTTGGAGAACAGGCTAACTTCAAACCGCGGATTTTTCAGGGGAGCAGGTCACCCGTCATCTGTACGGACCGCGTAGATCGTATCGCCCTCTTTGGCGTCGAGCAGTGCAAACCTAACCCGCTGTCCACGAAACCGGCAGCAGGCCATACATCATGATGCCAAAACAGCAATGTGAGGCCGGACGACCGAGAAGCTGCCTTTTCGAACCGGGGCGGCCTCCTAAGCCGCGCACCTAAACGGATTGTTATTGGAACGAGTCCGCTGAAACGCCCTTGCAGATCTCTGCGAGGACGTTTTACGTTCCAACACGCCCCTTCGTCAAAGCGTCAGCCTTTTTTGGCGCAACATGCTTCGGGGCCTGGGTCCGGGCCCGTCTGATTTCATCGCGTCTCCCAGACATTCTGCTCAGCGACTTCCAGGTATCGCGCAAGAACAGAGACTGATCTCCAGCCGCCGGCCCGCATGATGGCTGGCGTGTCAAAGCCGCGTTTGAGCAAATCCTGCGCGGCGCCGACCCGCATGGAATGCCCGCTGAAGGCTCGGACCTCCTCGGGCGGACACCCCGCACGTTTCGCAGCCGTCTTTATGACGGTCTTGACCGTGGTGTCGCTCAAACTGCGATCGATCGGGTGATCTTGATAGATAGGGCAGAACAGCCAATCGGTGACGGAACCGCGCCAATCCTGCCAGGCGCGAACACGTTCGGCTGTGGCGACCGACGTGGAGGCCAGACGCCCCTGCCCCTCCTGGTCGGCTTTGCTGCGGCGGATCAGCACCCGGAGCGTACCATCGGAGCGCGGTTCAAGATCGGGATCGCGCAAGGCAATCAATTCCGAGCGGCGGGTCATGAGCTCATATCCGAGCGCCAGCATTGCTCCGTTGCGCAAACCCCAGGGCGTATTGGGTTGGACCGCCAGAAACCGCTCTAGATCGAAGGCATTCAAACCACGCGCCTGTTTGGGTCTTACCGGTTTGGCGCGCCGCACGCGCCGGAACGCCAGGTTAATCGCTTCGTCTTGCGTTGGATCGGGGAGGTGGAGCAAACGATGCACTTTTCGGATGGCATAGAGACGCCGACGCACCGTTGAGGGCGCTTTGTCCCGCCCTTGGTCTTCGAGGAACGCGCAGATCTGTGCCACGCTGCCCGGGAAGGGATCGCACACCGTCTCGTCGCACCAGGACACATAGGCTTGCACATCATTGGCATAGGCCCGCATCGTGGCATCTGAATATGCCCCATCGAGAGCCTCCAATGCCAATTTCCAATCCAACACGTTACTGTCCTCCGATGGTCAACCGCACCAATTATGATAAATGATTGATCATAACTAACGCTATGTCAATCACGGGACAACAGATTCGCGCCGCGCGTGCCGCCTTGAATTGGAGCGTGCAGGATCTCGCCGATGCAACGGGCGTCGGCTCGGCAACGATTGTGCGCTACGAAGCAGTAGCCCAAGGGCTGCCCAAGTCGCGCAAGAACAATCTCGAGACGCTGCGCAGTTGTTTCGAAGCGGCGGGTATTGTTTTCGTCGGTAGCCCGGATGAGGGGCCTGGCATTCGAATATATGGCTCGAACATGTAGTCGCGCACTTTAACCTCGAGTACGCGCTGGCACAGCATTCTTATACCCCCGAGAGGTCGTCTTGTCGTACGATCTGCCAATGCCATTGACCTCTTGGCACGAGATATAGTATCCGTTGACCACCCAATGCGCAGGATGTGCTTGGATCGAATCCGCTTTTGCGGAGGTGATCGCGCATCCGCTCGTGCCTCTGCATTGTGACAAGAGGCACACCGTGGTCAGAAGCCCAGTTGTTCATGCAATAGCATTGCGCACAGCAAGTTCGGCCAGGACAAGCGTAGCCGTCCCTGCGCTTGGCGCTTTTCCCACCTCAGGCGCTTGCCTTGGTGTAGCGCATGTCAGCTCAGCGGGCATCGCTGGCTGGCCTTCGCACGGTGATCCCTCGGTAGTTCTCGAAGGAAAAAGGTGCTTAGCCATGGCTACTAAGAAAACAACTCCGCCCGACCCGTTAATCCAACTGGCCAACGCCGTTCTTGCAAATGGCCAGAAAACGCTCGAGGAAGTTCGCCCGGCCATGATCGAGACGCTGCAACCGCGGAGCGCGCTTGAGATGCGGCGCGCCCAGGAGATCGCCGGCCTTTAGATCGAGCTCAAACAGCACCTGCGCATGTTCGATGCGTATCTGGTCTCTAAAGCGCAGGATTTTGCCGCCGGGCTTTTTGCGCAAGGTGCCATCAATACAGTTGAGTGAGACGCCAATCCGACCGCCCATGCGGAAGCCCAGGCACTCTTTTCGGAGGATCCTGATGCCCGCAAAACAGCTCTGGACGCCTTGCTGGCGCTCGCTGTAACGCAGGTTGAGCCGTTCGCCCGCGCGCATGACGCACTGGCAGAACCATTCGCGCATCACCAGAGTCGGATCTCTGGTCTCATAAAGCGCCGCAATGAGCTCTTCGAAGACTACGAGATTCTGCGCGTTTCGGCCTCGCGGAGCGCACGCTTCGGCTAAAGCGCGCAACGCCAGATCGCAGGCGCCGCCCGCAGCCCATGGCCCTGCGCAGACTGCGCGTCGTCACGGGCTGACGGCGCCCGTCTGCCCCAATGATGCGCTGGCACAGTATCGGTTGATCCTCGGCAACCCACGGCAAACACGGGTGAGCCATGTCACAAATGAGGTGCACCGGCTGGCATATGTCTGGGCCGAAGCCGAAGCGCGGGTTGAGCGCGCAACAGCGGCAGAGCGCGCGCATCTGTTCGGACGTTTTTCTCATGCTGAAATCCGGGCGCAGGGCGGCGAAATTTTTGCCCCTGTTGCCCAGGATGTGTTGAGTGTGGAGGCCTTGCGCGAAATCGTTCTATCGGATGCGCCCGATATCGCCGGGCGGGTTGTCGCTGCGCAGGAAGCAGCATTCTGGCGTCGAGCCGACCTCCTCGCCCGGTACCGCCGCGAAGCAGAGACGGCAAGGCGCCGGGCTCTTCTGCTCTATGCCCGTGCTGTCCAAGCGGATAACCCTGCTCCGAATGCCGGGCAGCGTGCAGCATTGTAACTTCGCCACTCATACTCTTGTCGGGGGCAGGCGCTTTCGCGCTGCCCCCGACGTGCTCTTTGCCACGACGAAATCCACAAACTCCCGCGGCGACCAATATGTCGCCGCGGGACAAACTCGGTGCGTTGCGCAGACAGTGCTGTGGGCCTACCGTGCAGGCGTTTTCTCGAAACGGACCCGGTCTCTCCCAGAGGCTGTTTTTGCCCGCCTTGAGGGCTCAATCCGCAGACAAGATCAACGCTTTGGACCCAAGGAGATTTCATGCCCTCCATCACCCCCGTTCTCCTCTGCGGCGGCTCCGGCACCCGGCTCTGGCCGCTGTCGCGCAAATCCTATCCCAAGCAGTTCGTGCGCCTGGTGGACGACGAAAGCCTCTTCCAGGCCTCCGCCCGGCGCCTCTCCGGCCCGAACTTCGCCGCCCCCGTTGTCCTCACCGCCAACGACTTTCGCTTCATCGTGACCGAGCAGCTCGCCGCGGTGGAGCAGCAGGCGCAGGGGATCGTGATCGAGCCCGACGGACGCAACACCGCGCCCGCGGTGCTGGCGGCGGCGCTCTGGCTCGCGGACCGGGATCCCGAGGCGCTCATGCTGGTGGCGCCCTCGGACCATGTGATCCGCGATGCGGAGGGCTTCCGGGCGGCCATCGCGGCCGCCGAGCCCGCCGCCCGCGCCGGGCAGCTCGTCACCTTCGGCATCACCCCGACCCGGCCCGAGACCGGCTATGGTTATCTCGAGCTCGCGCCCGGCGCGGACAGCACGGCCGCCTGCCCGCAGCCGCTCTCGCGCTTTGTCGAGAAACCGGACGCGGGCCGCGCCGCCGAGATGCTCGAGGACGGCGCCTTCCTCTGGAACGCCGGTATCTTCCTCTTCTCCGCCAAGGCCATCATCGAGGCCTACCGCCGCCATGCCCCCGCCCTTCTGGCGCAGGTGGAGCCCTCGGTCAGCGAGGCCGAGACCGACCTCGGCTTCACCCGGCTCGCGCCCGGGCCCTGGGCCGCGGTCGAGGACATCTCGATCGACTATGCGATCATGGAAAAGGCCGACAACCTCGCGGTCATGCCCTATGGCGCGGCCTGGTCGGACCTCGGCGGCTGGGACGCGGTCTGGCTCGAGGCGGGCCCCAACGAGGCCGGCAATGTCACCACCGAGGGCGCCACGGCCATCGACTGCCGCGACACGCTCCTGCGCGCCGACACGCCGGGCCAGGAACTGGTCGGCATCGGGCTCGAGGACATCATCGCGGTCGCCATGGACGACGCGGTGCTGGTGGCCCACAAGTCCGAGGCCCAGCGGGTCAAGGAGGCGGTGACCGCGCTCAAGGCGCGGCAGGTCAAACAGGCCACCGAATTCCCGATCGACCACCGGCCCTGGGGCTGGTTCGAAAGCCTGGTCACCGGCAGCCGCTTCCAGGTGAAGCGCATCGTGGTGCACCCCGGCGCGGCGCTGTCGCTGCAAAGCCACCACCACCGGTCAGAACACTGGATCGTGGTCCAGGGCACCGCCAAGGTGACCATCGACGGGGAGGTCTCGCTGGTGACCGAGAACCAGTCGGTCTACATCCCGCTCGGCGCGGTGCACCGGATGGAGAACCCCGGGAAGCTGCCGATGGTGCTGATCGAGGTGCAGACCGGCAGCTACCTCGGCGAGGACGACATCATCCGCTACGAGGATGTCTACGCCCGCGGCCAGGGAGCCAAGGGATGAGCACGCTCACCTGCTTCAAGGCCTATGACGTGCGCGGGCGGCTCGGCGTCGATCTCGACGCGGGCATCGCCTACCGGATCGGGCGCGGCTTCGCCCGGGCGCTCTCGGCGCGGCGGGTGGTCGTGGGCCGCGACGTGCGGGCCTCCTCCGAGGAGCTGGCCGCGGCGGTGACCGAGGCACTGGTCGACGAGGGCTGCGAGGTGCTCGACCTCGGGCTTTCGGGCACCGAGGAGATGTATTTCGCCACCTCGCATTTCGACGCCGACGGCGGGCTTTGCGTGACCGCCTCGCACAACCCGATGGATTACAACGGGATGAAGATGGTGCGCGCGGGCTCGGCGCCGCTCGATGCCGCGAGCGGGCTGGCGCGGATCCGCGCCCTGGCCGAGGCCGACGACTGGGGGAGCATAACCGAGGGTGGCCGGCGCCGCGACGTCGCCGAGGAGGCGCGGCTGGCCTACGTGGCCCGCGTCTTGTCCTTCGTCGATCTCTCCGCCCTGAAGCCCCTGACGATCCTGATCAACGCGGGCCATGGCGCCGCCGGGCCGACCTTCGACGCCCTGGCCGCGCGGCTCGAGGCCCTGGGCGCGCCCCTGCGCTTCACCCGGATGCACCACGCCCCCGACGGCAGTTTCCCCCAAGGCATCCCCAACCCCCTCCTGCCCGAGAACCGCCCGCCCACCGCCGAGGCGGTTCGCGCCGCGGGCGCCGATTTCGGCGTCGCCTGGGACGGCGATTTCGACCGCGCCTTCTTCTTCGACCACGAGGGCAGTTTCATCGACGGGGAATACGTCGTGGGCCTCCTGGCCGAGGCCTTCCTGGCCAAGACCCCCGGCGCCACGGTGATCCACGACCCGAGGATCATCTGGAACACCCAGGACGTGGTCGCCCGCGCCGGTGGCCAGGCCGTGCAGGCGCGCACCGGCCATGCCTTCGTGAAACAGGTGATGCGCGACCAGAACGCGGTCTACGGCGGTGAGATGTCGGCCCATCACTACTTCCGCGACTTCTGCTTCTGTGATTCGGGGATGATTCCCCTGTTGCTTGTCGCCGAGCTCGTGAGCGCCGGAAAACCGCTCGCCACGCTGGTCGAAGCGCGGAAATCCGCCTTCCCCTCCTCGGGCGAGATCAACTTCACCTTGCCCGACCCGGCGGCCGCCATCGCCCGCGTGCGCGCCGCGTTCGAGCCCCGCGCGGAGGGCGTGGACGAGACCGACGGCCTCGGCATCGACATGGGCGACTGGCGCTTCAACCTGCGCTCCTCCAACACCGAACCGATCGTGCGGCTGAACGTCGAGGCCCGCGGGGACGCCGGGCTGGTGGAGGAAGGGGTGAAGAAGATCAAAGGGTTATTGACGTAGGGTCAATCCGGGCGCCGCACTCGCTTTAAAAGCGACGCGCGGCGCCCTCCCAAGGGACCGTCCTGTGCTCCCTGCCCTCTCCGGAAGGCAACCGGCCGCGCCGTTCGAGCGCGCTCCGAGCACAGGATGCAGCCCGACGCCTGCCAAAAAATTACGCATCGCAAAGGCGCCATTGTCGTCGTGTCTTCACAATAGGCTGACAACTGTTGAACGACTTGCTAGTTTGCCGAGGTGCCGCTGCGACAACCAAGGGTCGGGAGGCAAAGGGTGTGGGCCGTGGTTGCTGATTAAGCACCACGCTGTGCGACGGGATCGAAAGATCCTGTAGCCTTTTGTTATCCTGTGACTTGCAATCCTGAGTTGAAGCGCGCAATTGAACGCCAGGTTATTTTTCCGGCAAGAATTTTGGGTGGAGCTACGAATGTCTTGGGTCACGAACCACGCGGTGCCGCTGCTGGCCGAATACTGGAGCGCGCTGGCGATTGCCGCGGCCGCCGGGTTCTTCTTCGCACAGGCCTTCATCTGGCTCCGCGTCCGGCTCGAGCCGGTCAGCAAGGATCGTGACGACGCTTCCGCCAAGCAGAGCTCCCACGTCGGCAACCCGCCCCGTTGCGGCGGGCTCGGCATCTTCCTCGGGCTTCTGACCGGCCTGGCGGTCAGCGATCTGCGTGGCGAGCCGATGGTCTGGCTCGTGCTTTTCTCGGTTCTGCCGGTGCTCGTTGCGGGTGTGGCCGAGGACTTCGGTCACCGCGTCAGCCCGCGCAACCGCTTGATCGCCGCAGCCATTTCGGCGGCGTTCGCGGTTTACTTGCTCGAAAGCTGGGTACCGCGTGCGGACCTGCCGGGACTGGACTTTCTGATGGCCTACCCGGCCGTCGCGATCGGGATTTCGATCTTCTGCTCCGCCGGTTTCTGCCATGCCCTGAATCTCTCGGACGGGATGAACGGCCTGGCGGCGACCATCATCCTCAGCTCGGCCACCGGCCTGGCGCTGATCGGTTTGAGCGACGGCCTTGTGGTTATGCCCGTCTTCGCCGGCCTCCTCGGTGCGTCCACCCTGGGCTTCCTGCTCCTGAATTGGCCGCTCGGGCGGATCTTCCTCGGCGACGCCGGCAGCTACGGCATCGGACACCTCCTGATCTGGACGGCCTTCCTGCTGGCCTGGGCCTCCGCCGAGATCGCCATTCCGGCGCTGCTGCTGGTGCTTTTCTGGCCCTTCGCGGACACCTTGCACACGATCACCCGCCGCTGGATGGCCGGTGTGCCCGTCTCGGAGCCCGACCGGCTGCACCTGCACCAGGTGGTGCGCCGCGGGCTTGAGATCACCTGGCTGGGCCTCGGCAACCGGCGCGTCTCCAACCCCCTGACCGCCTTGGTGCTCGCCCCCTTCATCGCGGCCCCCGTGGCGCTGGGCGTCACCTTTAACGGCGACGTCATGATGTGCTGGCTGATTTTCGTAGGCTTCGGAGCGGCGTTTGTTGCGCTGCACGCGCTCCTGATCCCCGTGATCCGAGGCAACCGGAACGCGCTTCAGAGAGCTGGCTCTGGCCTGCAGGAAGGCTTTGGGCGTCGCGGGCGCGACGGTGGTGGGTCGGGCACCTACGAGACGCCGTAGGCGGTTCGCCCGGGGCTTTGGATCCTACCCAACCTAGGGATGTCGAAAACATATCGGGACTACAACAGACTGGCAGCCGAGACGCGATCTCGCGCTGCCATTTCTTTTTTCGGGTCCCGCGATCTTCCCGGGCCAAGACAGGCTTATTCCCCTGCCCGACCGCTTTCAGGCGTCAGGGCACGTCAGGGCCAGAGCACCTCCTCACGCCAGCAAATCCTCATAGAGCCAGGCAAACCGCCGATGCTCCGACTGGTCACGGCGGGAGGTGGTGCGGCCGCGGATGTCCTCGGCGCTGTGGGGGACGCGGGGGGCGTCGGGCTGGGCCTCCTCGGGCTGGTCGCGGGTCGGTCCGAAATCCGTCATGGCTGCACCTCCGTGGGTTTGGGCTGGCAAACGACAGGCCGTCGTGGAGGATGAGATAGCGCTCGCGCGGAGGCGGCAAATCATGCCGAGGGGCTGCGACGGCGGGACGCAGCGGGGCTTGAGACCGGTGCTAGAGGAACCGCGGGGTGCAGAGCCCAACGTTCCGAGTGCAGCGGAAGAGGCGGATAAAGTCGAGAGGACCGCTGAAGACTGAACGCTCACCAGAGAGCAAACAGAGTGCCGTGTGCTGAAAGCTGGGCGCTAAAGAACGAGAGCTGAGAGCCTGAAGTCTGGGGTTAAAAGCTTCGGACTGAGACCCTGGGGCTACGGGCTGAGGACCTGAGTGCTGAGGACTGAGGAGCTGAGAGCCGAGAGCCGAGAGCCGAGAGCCGAGAGCCGAGAGCCGAGAGCCGAGAGCCGAGAGCCGAGAGCCGAGAGCCGAGAAAAACAACCGCAACCGCGTGCAACAGCCAACACTCTGCCCCGCACAAAGCGGACGCCCCACACCCCACTCTCAGGAAAAATGGCGGAGACGAAGGGATTCGAACCCTCGAGACGGTTTCCCGCCTACTCCCTTAGCAGGGGAGCGCCTTCGACCACTCGGCCACGTCTCCGCGGACCCTCCTAATGGTCCGGGCCGGGGGGAACAAGCGGAAAATCCGACCTTTTTGCCCCCGCCCCGCGGCGTCTTCAGGTGTTGAAGAGGAAGTGCATCACGTCGCCGTCGCGGACCACGTAGCCCTTGCCCTCGGCGCGCATCTTGCCGGCGTCCTTGGCGGCCTGCTCGCCGCCGAGCGCGACGTAATCGTCGTAAGCGATGGTCTCCGCGCGGATGAAACCCTTCTCGAAATCGCCGTGGATCACGCCGGCGGCCTTGGGCGCGGAGGTGCCCACGGGGATCGTCCAGGCGCGGGCCTCCTTGGGGCCCACGGTGAAATAGGTCTCGAGCTTCAGGAGGTTGTAGCCGGCCTTGATCAGCCGGTCCAAGCCGGCCTCCTCGAGGCCCATCTCGCCGAGGAACATCTCGGCCTCCTCGCCCTCGAGCTGGGAGATCTCCTCCTCGATCTTGGCCGAGATCACCACATGGGCGTTGCCCTGCTCGGCGGCCATGCGCGCCACGGCCTCGGAATGGGCGTTGCCCTCGGCGGCCTGGTCCTCGGGCACGTTGCAGACGTAGAGGACAGGCTTCGAGGTCAGGAGCTGCAGCATCCGCCAGGCCTTGAGGTCGTCCTCGGCCACTTCCACCACGCGGGCCGGCTTGCCCTCGTTCAGCGCCTCGAGCGCGAGCTTCATCAGGCGCTCCTGCTGGACCGCCTCCTTGTCGCCGCCGCGCACCTTGCGGACGATGTTCTGCAGCCGCTTCTCGAGGCTCTCCATGTCGGCGATGATCAGCTCGGTCTCGATGGTCTCGGCATCGGCCACCGGGTCGACGCGGTCTTCGACATGGGTGACGTCATCGTCCTCGAAGCAGCGCAGCACATGGGCGATGGCATCGACCTCGCGGATGTTGGCGAGGAACTGGTTGCCGAGGCCCTCGCCTTTGGAGGCGCCCTTCACCAGCCCCGCGATGTCCACGAAGGTCATCCGCGTCGGAATGATCTGCCGCGACTTGGCAATGTCGGCGAGCGCGTAGAGCCGCGTATCGGGCACCGCCACCTCGCCCACGTTGGGCTCGATCGTGCAGAAGGGGAAATTGGCCGCCTGCGCCGAGGCGGTCCGCGTCAGCGCGTTGAAGAGCGTCGACTTGCCGACATTCGGAAGCCCGACGATACCCATGCGAAAGCCCATAGTGTCCTCGCCTTTCGGTGTGAAGGATGCTGCGCCGCGCTTCTAGTGGGGGGCCGCCTCGGGCGCAAGGCTCCGCCCGGTCGCGGCGAAGGTCGGCAGGGCGCGGGCCCAGAACCGGTAGAGCAGCATGACCGAGGCCGCGCCGAGGCCGATCACCAGCCCCGCCCAGATGCCGACCGCGCCCCAGGGCAGGACGAAGCCCGCGATCCAGGCCGCCGGCAGCCCCAGCGCCCAATAGGCGATGGCGGCCATGACCATGGGCACCCGGGCGTCCTGCACCCCGCGCAGGAGCCCCAGCGCGATGACCTGCGCGCCGTCGACCAGCTGGAACAGCGCCGCCATGGCCAGAAGCCCGGTGCCCGCGGCGATGATCGCCGCGCGGTCGGGGTCGGCGGGATCGAGGAAGATGCCGATCATCAGCTCGGGCAGGGTCAGGAAGACCACGATGGCCAGGACAGAGGCCGCGACCGAGAGGATCAGCGCCGCCCAGGCGCCCTTGGCGAGCCGGTCCGCATCCCCTGCCCCGAAGGCATTGCCCGCCCGCACCGTGGCGGCGTTGGAGAGCCCCAGGTGGAACATGAAGGCCGCGGTGGCGAGCTGGATCGCGACGCCATGCGCGGCCAGCGGCACCGTGCCGAGCCAGCCCATGAGCACCGCCGAGGCCGCGAAAAGCCCGACCTCGGAAAGGTTCGTCACCCCGATCGGCCAGCCCAGGCGGAAGACCGCGCGGAAGCTCTCCCAGTCGGGGACCCAGAAGCGCCCGAAAAGATCGTGGTCCGGCAGCTTGCGGTCGGAATAGAGCATGGCCCCCGCCAGCGCCACGCAATGGGTCAGGACCGAGGCCAGCGCTGCGCCGCGGATGCCGAGCTCGGGCAGGCCCAGCCGCCCGAAGATCAGCGCGTAGTTGAAGACCACGTTCAAGACCGCGGCGACGGCAGTGATCAGGAAGACCGCGCGGGTCTCCTCGAGCGCGGCGAGGTAGCTTTTCAGCACCATGACCCCCAGCGCCGGCAGAAGCCCCAGGCCCGCGATCCGCAGGTAGTCCTGGGCCATCTCGGCCAGGGGCGCCGCCTGCCCCAGCCCGAGGAGCATCGGGCCGGAGAACCAGAAGACCGGCATGGAGAGCGCGAAGAACAGGATCGATAGCCAGAGCCCCATGCGCGTCACCCGCCGGATGCGCGTCTCGTCGCCCTGCGCGGCATAGCTCGCCACCATCGGCATGACCGCGAAGGCGAAGCCCGCGCCAAGCAGGAAGAAGACGATGAAGACCGTATGCGCCAGCGTCAGCGCGGCCAGTTCCTCGACCCCGTACCAGCCCACCATGATCGTGTCGGTGAGCCCGATGGCGAACTGCGCCAGGTGCCCGCCGACAAGCGGCAGGCCCAGGATCGCCACGGCGCGCATATGGCCCGGAAGGGTGGTCGGATGACGGCTCATGCCTCCCCGCTTATGCCGCCCCCGGAGCGGCGGCAAGAGCGGGTGAAGCGCTTCAACCTTGCAACTTCCGCGCGCAGGGAGATTTGTGGTACCTTGCTACTATTGGCCCCCCACATCTGGTTTTAAGATGGAATTTCAGAAACTCCTAGAGCTCTCAGCCGTGGTTCTGGCGCTGCCATACTATTTCGGCTTCATCTACCTGAATGCCTATTACGGTACGTTTGGAGTTTCGATCACTGAACTGGATTTTTCCCAGCAATACATTTACGCCTCGGCCTTCTCAGGACTTATGAACGCGATTTCGTTTTGGTTTGGCGAAAACCGCATGGGGCCAATCATTATAGTAAGCTTAGCACTGCTATTAGTATTTTGCGTCAGAGGGGTACTCTCAGCAAATGAGGTCAACGCAAAGGTGACGGCGACACCTGTTCAACGGCTACGCATATCGTGGCTTCTGCCTTGGTCAATGTTCTACCTTATTGTCGTCTCAGGACTTCACTTTGTGGCAAGCTCCTCAGGAGAACATGTGGCAAAATCTGACTTCCCAAAGCTCAAGAATGCTCGAGCGTTTCTTATCAAACCCGATTCTACTGAAACCTCGCTTGTAGTGAACAGGTCCAACTTGATTCTTGATTATGAGGATTACAAATTTCTTGCAGCCACAGCTGAAACGATCTTCCTGATCCGCCACGTTAAAACAAGCGACACTGAACGGGCGCAAACCTTCTACACGGTAAGACTTCCCAAACACGCTGATCGATTAATCACTACTAGATTCGACACATTCTAGGGGATTCCGAATGCTCCGCTTCTCAATTTCTTCCTGCGCTGTTCTTATGTTGGCCACGCCGACTTTTAGCGATGAGGCAAAAACAGTCACTCCGAAACGGCTAAACGAAATTTTACACGCCAGGTCAGAGCAAAGAACCTATAGGCTATCCGGTCTCGACGACGAAAGACTTGGACACATCGTAGAAGAGCTACCAGACACCGATCCTCCGAAAGTTCTGTTTAGAACATGTAAATCCCAAAACTTGGAAGTACTCCGCTCTGAAGTCAGCTTCGACGGAACAGAGTGCGATAGTGATGGTAGCGTAGGCCCAATATCCCTGGAAGCAATTGTGGCTTCTGCAGTCCTGAGCACAGAGGTGGGAACTGGACTTGCAATGGCAGAGTTCTCCGGCGCCTACGCTCGAAATGGCGAAATTGCGGGATTTTCAATAAAAAATAGTTCTGGACAGACCATTTATATCCCAAGCTCCGACGCCTTGATCGCGCAATTAAATGAGTCTTCGTTTGAGTTGCTCTTCGATCCAGCCGACCTGCAGAAGGCACCTCAAGCTGTTCCGTCCGGTTGGGATCTTGTGAAACGATCAGACAGTCAGCTTGAGGTCGATGTTCTGGACTTTACCGACCAGCTTTCAATTTCACCTGACGGATGATCACCCCGCCTGCCCCGCCGCCGCCAGCTCGGCGCGCCAGCGCTCGGGCGGCTCGAACCCCAGGAGCCGGCGGGCCTTTTCGATGCTGTAGGGTGTCTCGCGCGGGCCCATCTCGCGGCGCATCTCGACGCCGGTGTAATAGCGCCGGGCGATCTCCTGCATCGAGAGGTCCACCGAGGGCTCGGGGTTGGCAACGTTGAAGACCTCGTAGCCCAGCCCGTCGACGGCGAGGCAGCGCTCGACCATGAGGCCCAGGTCGCGGGCGTCGATATAGGCGAAGATGTTGCGGCGCCGCAGGTCCGGGTCATCCACGAAGGCCGGGAACATCTCGGCGTATTCATGCGGCTCGATCACGTTGTTGATCCGCAGCCCGTAGATGTCGGCGCCGGTGCGGGCCTGGAAGCTGCGCGCGGTGACCTCGTTGGCGACCTTGGCCATGGCGTAGCTGTCATGCGGCACGGTGGGGTGCTCCTCGTCGACCGGCAGGTAGTCGGGGCGCTTCTCGCCCTGGGCGAAGCAGATGCCATAACTTGTCTCGGAGGAGGCGAAGATCACCTTGCGGATGCCGAGCCCCAGCGCCGCCTCGATCACGTTGTAGGTCGAGGTCACGTTGTTGGCGAAAAGCGCGGGGTCTGCGGTGATCCCGATCCGCGGCACGGCGGCGAAATGCACCAGAGCCTCGGGGCGCCCCGGCGCCGGGCCGTCCAGTTCCGACAGATCGAACGGCTGGGTCAGCGCCGCCCAGACCTGGCCCGCGTCGGTCAGATCGACCGAGAGATCGGAGATCCCCTCGGCCCCGAGCGGCACCCGGTCGAGGTTCAGGATCCGGTGCCCGCGATCCCGCAGATAGGGCAACACGTGCCGCCCCGCCTTGCCGCTTCCACCCGTGAACACGATGCGCATTGTCTCTTGCCTCCGTCTCGGCGCCGCCTGCGACCCCGTGGCCGCACCGACAACCATTGATTTTCCCGCCCCGTTCCGGCACTTCCCCGGCTGGGTCAGAAGACGAGGTAGGGCATGACACGCATCGACGCCAAGTTCGCGGCGCTGAAGTCGGAAGGCAAGCAGGCGTTTGTCGCCTATATCATGGCGGGCGATCCCGATCCCGAGACGACGCTCTCGGTGATGCAGGGCCTGCCGGGCGCGGGCGTCGACGTGATCGAGCTGGGCCTGCCCTTCACCGATCCCATGGCCGACGGGCCGACGATCCAGGTCGCGGGCCAGCGCGCGCTCGAGGGCGGCATGACGCTCGACCGGACGCTGCAGCTCGTGCGGGACTTCCGCGCCGGCGACGGTGAGACGCCGATCGTGCTCATGGGCTATTACAACCCGATCTATTCGCGCGGTGTCGACCGCTTCCTCGACGAGGCCAAGACCGCCGGGATCGACGGGCTGATCATCGTCGACCTGCCCCCCGAGGAGGACGAGGAGCTCTGCATCCCCGCCCAGAAGGCCGGGCTGAACTTCATCCGGCTCGCGACGCCCACCACCGACGCCAAGCGGCTGCCGAAGGTGCTGCAGAACACCTCGGGGTTCGTCTATTACGTCTCGATGACCGGGATCACCGGCTCGGCCGACGCCCAGGCCGGCGACGTCTCTCCCGAGGTCGCCCGCATCAAGTCGCAGACCGATCTGCCCGTGGTCATCGGTTTCGGCATCAAGACCCCCGAGGCCGCCGCCTCCATGGCGCCCGCGGGTGACGGCGTGGTGGTCGGCTCGGCCATCGTCGACCGCATCGCCCGGGGCGACAGCCTCGACGACGTGCTGGCCTTTGTGGGCTCGCTCGCCGACGCCACGCATTCCTGACGGAGTCCCCAAATGACCGATCTGGTGAACAGCTTCATGACCGGCCCCGACGACAAGGGCCGTTTCGGCGATTTCGGCGGGCGTTTCGTCTCCGAGACGCTGATGCCGCTGATCCTCGAGCTCGAGGAGCAGTACAATTACGCCAAGACCGACCAGAGCTTCTGGGACGAGATGGACTTCCTCTGGAAGCATTACGTCGGCCGGCCCTCGCCGCTCTATTTCGCCGAGCGGCTGACCGAGCGGCTGGGCGGCGCCAAGGTCTACATGAAGCGCGACGAGCTGAACCACACCGGCGCGCATAAGATCAACAACGTGCTGGGCCAGATCATCCTGGCGCGCCGCATGGGCAAGACCCGGATCATCGCCGAGACCGGCGCCGGCCAGCACGGCGTGGCGACCGCCACGGTCTGCGCCAAGTTCGGGCTGAAATGCGTGGTCTACATGGGCGCGCATGACGTCGAGCGGCAGCAGCCCAACGTCTTCCGTATGCGTCTTCTGGGCGCCGAGGTGGTGCCGGTGACCTCCGGGCGCGGCACGCTGAAGGACGCGATGAACGACGCGCTGCGCGACTGGGTGACCAATGTGCGCGACACCTTCTACTGCATCGGCACGGTGGCGGGCCCGCACCCCTACCCGGCCATGGTCCGCGACTTCCAGTCGATCATCGGCAAGGAGACCCGCGAGCAGATGATGGAGGCCGAGGGCCGCCTGCCCGACACGGTGATCGCGGCGATCGGCGGGGGCTCCAACGCCATGGGGCTCTTCTATCCCTTCCTCGACGACAAGCAGGTCTCGATCATCGGGGTCGAGGCCGGCGGCAAGGGCGTGACCGAGAAGATGGAGCACTGCGCCTCTCTGACCGGCGGGCGCCCGGGCGTGCTGCACGGCAACCGCACCTATCTGCTGCAGGACGACGACGGGCAGATCCTCGAGGGCTTCTCGATCTCGGCGGGGCTCGACTACCCGGGCATCGGGCCGGAACACTCCTGGCTGCACGACATCGGCCGCGCGCAATACGTGGCGATCACCGACAACGAGGCGCTCGAGGCCTTCCAGCTCTGCTGCGAGACCGAGGGCATCATCCCCGCGCTCGAGCCCAGCCACGCGCTGGCCCATGTGATGAAGATCGCGCCGGAGCTGCCCGCCGATCATGTCATCTGCATGAACATGTGCGGCCGCGGGGACAAGGACATCTACACCGTCGCCAAGGCGCTGGGGCGCGACCTCGACTGAGGGCGTTCAAAGTTCGAAAATGACAAACGGGCCGCCTTTTGCGGCCCGTTTTGCTTTTCAGGGGTTGTCTTTGTGAAGGTTTTGGCGGCGCTTATCGCAGTTTTTTGCGCTTTGAGACCGGGTTTGGCGGGCGTTTAGCGAAGCTTTCACGCAAAGCCGTGCGCCGCGCCCGCCGCCGGTCTCCGCGCGGCAAACCCGTGGCAAGACCGCCCCGCAAGCCGCTGAAACGCCGGGCCTTTCCCTACTGCATGTCCAGCGCCCGGGCCTTCAGAACCGCCATGGGCACGATGTCCAGCGCGCGCTGGTGCGTCGAGGCCAGCGCCACCTGCGGCGCGCAGCCCTCCTCGTGGGCCTGCAGGAAGCGGCTGGCGCAGAGGCACCAGCGGTCGCCGGCCTTGAGCCCGCCGAAGCCGAACTCGGGCCGCGGGGTCGAGAGGTCGTTGCCGACGTATTTCGAGAAGGCCAGGAACTCCTCGGTCATCACCGCGCAGACCGTGTGGCTGCCCCGGTCCTCGGCGCAGGTGTTGCAGGCGCCGTCCCGGAAGAACCCGGTCAGCGGGTCCTTGGAACAGGGTTCAAGATCCTCTCCGAGGACGTTGATTTCAGGGTCTTTCTGCATCGTCACCTCCTGCGGTCAACGGGGCCAGACGGGCCGCCGCCAGTCAACCCAGCGGCCGTGGAAATCTATCCGCCCGAGGTCATGTGCCTCACCCCCGGGCCAGACCTGCAGCCGCAGCGCCGCGCCCTCGGGGCGACCGTCGGTCTCCATCGACAGCCGCGCCAGCGGCGCCTCGGGCCTGGCCTCTGCGCCGGCCTGTTCGATCAGCGCCTCGCCCCGGGCACGGGCCGCCTCGGGCAGATACTGCCAGGCCACCGTATGATAGATCAGGTGCAGCGTCCCCTCCTGCCGCTCGGAAAGCCGGGCGGGCAGCCAGTCCAACGCGTCGCCCGCCGCGACCTCTGCGGTGAAACCCGCGAGGGCAGCGCGGGTGCGCTCCAGCCGCTCGGGCTGGTCGGGCCAGAGATAGCCCAGGAGCCGCTCGGCATCCGCCGGATCGCGCGCGTCGATCGGCGCGAGGTCGACACCCCGCCGCTCGATCACCTGCGGCGCACCCATCTCGGGCGCCTCGCCGCGCCACTCGGGTCTCAGCGTCAGGAGTGGCGCGGCGGGCCCGAGCCGCATCTCCCCGGCCTCCAGCGCGAAGCGGTCCCACATCAGGTTCAACCCCGCGCTCGCGCCCAGCTCGCTCAGCCGCAGCGGCAGGCCGAAGCGCGCTTCCAGCGCGTGGCCCGTGGCGATCAGGCAGGCGGCACGGCGCACCTCGTTGGTCTGGGGCGGGCTGTCGAGCATGGCGTCGATCGCCGCGGCCTCTTGCGCCAGAACCTCCGTGACCGCCGCCCAAAGCGCCTCGTCCCCGGCCTCCTGCGGCGGATAGACCGCCGCAAGCCCGTGCGCGCGGCCCGAGAGCACCAGCCGGTGCAGCGCGCCCGCGAGCCTCAGCGGCACCGAGTCCCCCGCCGCGCTGGTGTCGCCCGGCCAGGCGAAGAGCCGGTCGGCAACCTGTCCGCCCGGGCGCAGCCGCTCCGCGCAGAGCGTCATCAGCCGGGCCATGAAGGGGGAGTCGAGCGCCGCGCAATGTCGGGCCTGCGTCTCGAAGGCGGCGCGGAGGCTCACCGGAAGCGGTCCACCAGCTTCTGGAGCGGCGAGCGGTCGTCGGCCTCCGGCGTCTCGGGCGCCTCAGCCGCTGCGGCTTTGCCGCCGGAGGCCCCGGCTTTCGCCGCAGCCGGGCTCTCCGACGCCCCGCCTTTCGCCGCAGGCTTGTCCGAAGCCGCACCGCCCTTCGCTTTCGCCGGACCACCGCCCTTCGCCGCCTTCCCGCCTTCGGATTTCGAGCTGCGCGCCGGCGCCACCCGCAGCGAGACCTTGTTCATGAAACCGCCCTTGTCGCCATCGGCGAGATCCGGCGCGCCATCCGCGATGCCGCGCATCAGGTCGTCGAGCCACTCGGCGTCCTCCTTGGCGAAATCATGCAGCACGTAGCGCGATACCAGGTCCTTGTGGCCCGGGTGCCCGATGCCGAGGCGCACGCGCTGGTAGGCCTCGCCCAGATGCGCGTGGATCGAGCGCAGCCCGTTGTGCCCGGCATGCCCGCCGCCTTCCTTGACCTTGAGCCGCGCCGGCGCGAGGTCCAGCTCGTCGTGGAAGACCACCACGTCCTCGGGCCCGAGCTTGTAGAACCGCGCCACCTCGCCCACCGACTGGCCGGAGCGGTTCATGTAGGTCATCGGCTTCAACAGCAGCACCTTGTCGGCGCCCAGCCGGCCCTCGGCCAGCTCGCCCTGGAACTTCTGCTTCCAGGGGCCCAGCCCATGCGCCTCGGCGATGGCATCGAGCGCCATGAAGCCGATGTTGTGGCGGTGGCCCGCATAGTCCCGCCCGGGGTTCCCGAGACCGACGAAGAGTTTCATGCCGGCTGTCCTTCCCTCTCTTGTCCTCGATGCCGCGGCGGCCAGGCCCGGCGCGGGCGGCGCACAGGCGCGCCCCGCGCGGTCCTTTGGCGCAGACATAGGCCACCCGCGCGCCGCCAGCAAACGCGCAAAGAAAAACGGCCCCGCCGGGCTGGCGGGGCCGTTCAAAGCCGCAGGCGCGCCTAGGCGCGGCGGGCTTATTCCTCGGCGGTCTCTTTCTCGCCTTCGACGGTCTCGGCGTTCTGCTCGGTGACCTCGGTCTCCTCGACCTCCTCCTCGTCTTCCGCGGCGGCCAGAGCCGAAGGCGCGGAGATCGAGCAGATCGCGAAGTCGCGGTCGATCGTGGGCTTGGTGCCCGCGGGCAGCGTCACGTCCGAGATCGACACGCCGTCGCCGATGTTCAGCGCGGAGATGTCGACGGTGACCTTCTCGGGGATCTCGCCGGCGGTCACGATCAGTTCGATCTCCGGGCGGATCACGGTCATCACGCCACCTGCGGTCAGGCCGGGGCATTCCTCTTCGCCGACGAACTCGACCGGGATGAAGAGGTTGATCTTCGTGCTGCGGCGCAGGCGCAGCAGGTCGAAGTGGGTCGGCAGATCCTTCACCACGTCGCGCTGCACGTCACGGCAGATGACGCGCACGTCTTCCTGGCCCTCGACCTTGAGGTTGTAGAGGGTCGACTTGAAGCGACCGGCCTTCAGCTTCTTCAGAAGGTCGTTGAAGGGGATCTGGATCGGCAGCGGATCCACGTCCCCGCCGAATACGATGCCCGGAACCATGCCGTCGCGGCGTGCCTGACGAGCGGCGCCCTTGCCCGTCCCCGTCCGTTCCAGGGCGTGAAGATCAGGAATTTCTCCAGCCATTTTCTTACTCCATGTACGGGCGGGGACCCTCCAAGGCTGTATCCCCGCGTTGAAGCCCTGCGCGTTACAGGGGAACGCCCGGATTGACAAGGGCCATCTCCGCCGCCCTCTGGCCTTTCCCCGCGCGGGATGGCAGAGGCGGCCGCATGGGATTTCTCGACGATCTGCGCGTGGCCCGGGCGCCGGCCGCCTCCTTCATGGCGCTGGGGCTGTTCTGGGGCTCTTTCGCGGCCTCCGTGCCGGATGTCAAAGAGGCCGCGGGCCTCAGCGACGCGGCGCTTGGTATGGCGCTTCTGGTGGCCACGCTGGGCGCGGTCGCGGCGATGTGGCTGGCGCCGGTCTTCGAGCGCTGGCTCGGCGCCCGGGCGCTGGGGCTGATCACCGGCCTCGCCGCGGGCGGGGCGCTCCTGCCGGGGCTCGCGGGCAGCCCCTTGGCCTTCACGCTTGCCATGGTCGCGGCCTGCGCGGGCTATGGGCTTCTGGACGTCGCTATGAACGCCCGGGTGAGCGGGCTCGAGGCCAGCGCGGGACGCTCGCTGATGAACCTCGCCCATGCGAGCTATTCGCTGATCTACGCGGTCTCGGCGGTGGCGGCGGGGCTCGCCCGCGAGGCCGGGGCCACGCCCTTCGCGATCTTCGCCACGGTGGCGCTGATGACGCTGCTGGCCGCGCTCTACGTGATCCGCCAGCCGGCCCCGCGCGAGGATGAGAGCGACGCCGAGGACGAGATCCGCGCGTCGCAGATCCCGCTGCCGCTGATCCTGACCGGCGGGGCGATCATCTGCCTGGCCTTCCTGGCCGAACAGGGCACCGAGGGCTGGTCGGCGCTGCATCTCGAACGCAGCCACGAGGCGGGTGCCGCGGCGGGTGCGCTCGGGCCCGCGCTTCTGGGGCTGACCATGGGCATCGGGCGGCTTTTCGGGCAGGCGGCGACGCGGGTGGTGCGCGAAGCGGTGCTGATCCGCGCCGCCGCGCTGGTCGCCGCGGCGGGCGCGGCCCTCGCGGCGCAGGCGCCAAGCCTGGCGCTGGCCTACGCGGGCTTCACCGCCATGGGGCTCGGGCTGTCGCTGATCGTGCCCACGGTCTTTGCCTGGGCGGGCCGCCGCATCCGCGCCCGCGACCGCGCGCGGATGGTCTCGCGGCTCTCGGTGGTGGGCTACGCGGGGTTCTTCGCGGGCCCGCCGATGATGGGGCTCCTGGCCGAGGGCTTCGGGCTGGCCGCCAGCTTCACCGCGCTGGCGGTGCTGATCCTCGCGATCCCCGCGGCGCTCCTGCCGCTCATGCGGCGGGCGGCGCCTGATCCCATCCGTCGCTGAAGCCCTTGGGCACCATGAGGATGTCGCGGTCGACGCCGGTCAGATGCCGGTGCCCGCAGAGCGCCATCGACAGGTCCAGCTCGCGGCGGATCACCTCGAGCGACTTGGTCACCCCGGCCTGCCCCATGGCGCCCAGCCCGTAGACATAGGCGCGGCCGATGTAGGTGCCCTTGGCGCCCATGGCCATGGCCTTCAGCACGTCCTGCCCCGAGCGGATGCCGCTGTCGATATGCACCTCGATCTTGTCGCCCACCGCCTCGAGGATCGGCTCCAGCGCCCGGATCGAGGAGATCGCCCCGTCGAGCTGCCGCCCGCCGTGGTTCGACACGATGATCGCATCGGCGCCGACGTTCAGCGCCTCGCGGGCGTCGCGCGGGTCCATGATGCCCTTGATGATGAGCGGGCCGTCCCACATCTTGCGGAACTGCCGGATGCGGTCCCAGTCGAGCGACTGGTCGAAGGATTTCGCCGTCCAGCTCGCCAAGGAGGAAGGATCGGTGACCCCCTTGGCGTGGCCGACGATATTGCCGAAGGCGCGGCGCTTGGTCGAGAGCATGCCGAGCCCCCAGTGCACCTTGGTCATCATGTTGGCGACCGAGCGCGGGGTCAGCTTCGGCGGGGCCGAGAGGCCGTTCTTGATGTCGCGGTGGCGCTGGCCCAGGAGCTGCAGGTCCACGGTGATGATCGCCGCCGAGCAGTTCGCCGCCTTGGCCCGGTCGAAGAGCCGCTGCATGAAGTCGTCGTCCTTCAGCGTGTAGACCTGCATCCAGAAGGGCTTGGAGGTATTGGCCGCGACATCCTCGATCGAGCAGATCGACATGGTCGAGAGGCTGTAGGGCACGCCGAAGTCCTCCGCCGCGCGGGCGGCCTTTATCTCGCCGTCCCAGTGCTGCATGCCGGTCATCCCCACCGGCGCGAGCGCCACCGGCATGGAGACGTCCTCGCCGATCATCTGGCTCTTGAGCGAGCGGTCGGCCATGTCCACCGCCACCCGCTGGCGCAGGTGAATGCGGTCGAAATCCGAGGAGTTCTCGCGGAAGGTCTGCTCGGTCCAGCTGCCGGACTCGGTGTAGTCGTAGAACATCTTCGGGACCCGCCGGCGGTAGATGCGGCGCAGATCCTCGATCTCGGTGATGGTGGGCATGGGCTCCCCCTCCTCGGGCGTTTCGAGGAGCAGTAGCAAGGCCCGAGAGGGTGGGCAATCCGGGGTTGTGGGGAGGCGGCACGCGGTCGCGCCGGAAGGCGGGGTGTGGGCGGCCGCGCCGGAAGGCGGGGTGCAGGAGGCCGCGCCGGAAGGCGCGCTGCGGCGGGGGCTGCACGTGAGGGGCGCGGCGGGGCGCCCGGTTGGCGGCCATTGGGCGGTCGCGCTGTGTGGCACCGAGCGGCGGGGCACTGCGCGTGACGGGCGCGGCGGCGGAGCGATTTGCATGCGGGGCGCCGGCGGGGCGCCCGGTTGGCGGCCGTTGGGCGGTCGCGTCGTGTGGCACCGAGCGACGGGGCGCTGCGCGTGAGGGGCGACGCGTGGCGCTCTGGCAGAACCGCCGGGTTGACGCCGCTCGGGACACACCCGCGCCCACTGCCCTCTCAACCCGCCCAACCAGAGGGCGCGCGCCGGACCGGGGGCCGGCGCTGCCGACAGGAGAGCAAAGCGCTTTATCCCAGCAAGGTCAGGACTGGCTGTGAGCTATGAACACCATCCCAAGGAGCGCCGGCCCATCGGGCCGGTCCGGCGCGCGCCCGGCATCTTCGATGCTATTCGGGCGCAAGGGGGTGCTGGCTTGGATGGCGGGTGCGGGGTGACATGCGGGGCTTCTCTGTCGGCATAGCCGGGTCGCGAACACGACGCCCGCCGCGCTACACGTGACCGTCTTTGACGATTTTTTTGAGCTACTTGCGAGGCCAACGGCCCAAACCAATCCTCTGCCACCGGCACAGCCTTGCACACCAATCCCTGCCACCAGCACTGCCCGCACGCCCCCACCCAAACCACCCCCACACCCCCTCCCCCGTTTCCTTCCGCGCCGAAGCCCGCTAGGCATGACCCCGAGGACACTTAGGGAGGCCCGCCATGAAGATCGCCGAGCTCGACGGCATCCGCCTGCACTACCGCGAGGACGGCGACCCCGACGGCCCGCCGGTGGTCTTCGGCAACTCCCTCGGCACCGACCTGCGGCTCTGGGACCAGCTCCTGCCGCTCCTGCCCCAGGGCTACCGCTACATCCGCTACGACAAGCGCGGGCACGGGCTCTCGGACTGCCCGCCGGGGCCCTACCCGATGGGCACGCTGGTGCGCGACGCCGAGCAGCTGATCGAACATCTCAACGCTCAGAACGCCAGCTTCGTCGGCCTCTCCATCGGCGGGCTCATCGCCCAGGGGCTCGCGGCGAAACGGCCCGACCTTCTGCGCGGCATCGTGCTGTCGAACACCGGCGCCAAGATCGGCACCCGCGAAATGTGGGACGACCGCATGGCGGGCGTGCGCAAAGGCGGCATCGAGGCGCTCGCCGATCCCACCATGGAGCGCTGGTTCTCCGCGGCCTTCCGCACCACCGCGCCTTTCCACGCCTGGCGGCACATGCTGGTGCGCCAGCCGCAGGAGGGCTACCTCGGCTGCTGCGCGGCCATCGCGGGCACGGATTTCTACAGCACCACCGCGGCGATCACCCTGCCCGCCCTCGGCATCGCGGGCTCCGAGGACGGCTCCACCCCGCCCGACCTCGTGCGCGAGACGGTGGAGCTGATCCAGGGCTCGGAGTTCCGGCTGATCCGCGGCGCCGGCCACCTGCCCTGCGTCGAGGCGCCAGAGACCTACGCGCGCCACCTGACCGACTTCCTGACCCGCGTGGCGGGCTGATGGCGCGCTTCCTGCTCGTGCACGGCTCCTGCCACGGCGCCTGGTGCTGGCGCGACCTGCGCCCGGCGCTCGAGGCGCTGGGGCACGAGACCCGGGCCATCGACCTGCCCTCGCATGGCGCCGACCGGACCCCGCTCGGGGAGGTCACGCTCGACGCCTACGCCGAGGCCATCGAGGCCGCGATCGACGGGCCCACGATCCTGGTCGGCCATTCCATGGGCGGCTACCCGATCAGCCGCGCCGCCGACCGCGCGCCGGATCAGATCACCCGGCTTGTCTACCTCTGCGCCTATGTGCCCTGGCCCGATTTTTCGCTGGTCGAGATGCGCCTCCGCGCGCCGCGCCAGCCGATCATGAAGGCGCTGGAGAAATCCGCCGACGGGAAAAGCTTCTCGGTGATCCCCGAACACGCGCGCGAGGTCTTCTACCACGACTGCCCCGAGGCCTCCGTGGCCTTCGCGCTCGAGAACCTCTGCCCGCAGGCGATCCTGCCCCAGGCCACCAAGCTCACGCTGGGGCCGAACTGGCAGGCCCTGCCCCGCAGCTACATCCTCTGCGAGGAGGACAGCGCCATCCCGCCCGAGTTCCAGGCCGAGATGGCAGAAGATTTCCACCAAGACGACGTGATCCGCATGCCGACCAGCCATTCGCCCTTCTTCTCCGACCCCGCCGGGCTCGCCCGCCACCTCGACCGGATCGCCCGGACATGAGCGCCGCGCTTTTCGACAGTGCCCTTTACGGCAAGCTCGTGCCGACCGGAGAGGTCGGGCGGCTCTTCACCGACAGCGCCGAGGTGCGCGCCATGATGATCGTCGAGGGCGCGCTGGCGCGCGTCCAGGGCGCCGCCGGGCTGATCCCCGAGGTCAGCGCCAAGGCGATCCACCGCGCCTCGCTGGAACTGCAGCTCGACCCGGCGGGCCTGGCCGAGGCGACAGGCCAGAACGGCGTGCCGGTGCCCGCGCTGGTCAGCGCCTTCCGCGAGCTGATGCAGGCGCCCGAACATGCGCAATACGTGCATTTCGGCGCCACCTCGCAGGATGTGACCGACACCGCGCTGATGCTGCGGCTGCGCCAGGTGCTGGGCCATTACGAGACCGCGCTCGACCGCGTGATCTCCGCGCTCGCCGCGCAGGCCGAGGCCCATGCCGAGACGCCCATGGCCGCGCGCACCTACCTTCAGCACGCCACGCCCACGAGCTTCGGCGCGCTGGCCGCCGCCTGGGGCTGGCCGCTTCTGGAGCTGCGCGAAGAGCTTGCATCGCTGAAGTCGGGCCTCTGGGTCTCGCTGTCCGGCGCGGCAGGCACGGCCTCGGCGCTGGGGCCCGACCCTTCGGCGCTGCGGAGCGAGCTGGCGCAGGCGCTGAACCTCGAGGACCCGGGCCGGAGCTGGCACACCGACCGCACCCCGATCCTGCGCCTCGGCGCCTGGATCGCGCGCACGACCGGGGCGCTGGCAAAAATCGGCGAGGACCTGACGCTGCTCGCCGCCTCCGAGACCCGCGAGGTCACGCTGGGCGGCACCGGCGCCTCTTCGACCATGCCGCAGAAGCAGAACCCGGTGGCGCCCTCGGTGCTGACCATGCTCGGCACCCACGCGGGCGGGCTTGCCCAGACGCTGACCACCGCCGGGCGCCAGCGCCACCAGCGCGACGGGGCGGCCTGGTTCACCGAATGGATGGTGCTGCCGCAGCTCTGCCTGGCGGGCGCCGCCGCGCTCGAGACCGCGGGGCCGCTGCTCGAGGGGCTCGCGCCCCGGACCGAGGCCATGGCCGCGACCCTTTCGGGCGCCAAGGGGGCGCTGGCCGCCGAGGCGCTGTCCTTCGCGCTCGCCCGCGAGATGCCCCGCCCCGAGGCCCAGGCGGCGATGAAGGCCCTGGCCCGCGAGGCCGCCGAGAGCGGCGCCGACCTCGTGGCCCTGGCCGCCGAGCGCCACCCCGGCATCACGCACGCCGACTTCACCCCCGAGGCGCTTCTGGGCACCGCCCCGGCCGAGGCCCGCGGCTTCGCCCGCGCCGCCCGCGTCCCCCCCGCCGCCGGGGGATGAGAGGGCGATGAAGGCGGCCAAGCTCTTCCTCGTCTCCACGGTGGTGATCGACGCCATGGGCGTCGGGCTGATCATGCCGGTCATGCCGGACCTCCTGCGCGAGATCACCGGCAGCGACATCGCCAATGCCGCGCTCTGGGGCGGGCTTCTGTCCACCGTCTTCGCGCTCATGCAGTTTCTCTGCGCGCCGCTCCTGGGGGCGCTCTCGGACCGCTTCGGGCGACGGCGGGTGCTGTTTGCCGCGCTCGCGGGCATGTCGCTCGACTACCTGGTCATGGGCTTTGCCCAGGCGCTCTGGCTCTTGGTGCTGGGCCGGATCGTGGCGGGCGTGACCGCGGCCACCCAGTCGGTCGCCTCGGCGGCCATGTCCGACCTCTCGCGCCCCGAGGAGAAGGCCGCCAACTTCGGCCTGATCGGCGCGGGCTTCGGCATCGGCTTCGTGATCGGCCCGCTTCTCGGTGGGCTCCTGGGCGAGTTCGGCACCCGCGCGCCCTTCTTCGCCGCCGCGGGGCTTGCCGCGCTGAACCTCGCGATCGGCTATCTCGCCCTGCCCGAGACGGTCACCGAAGCGCGCCGCCGCCCGATCGATCCGCGCCGCCTCGACCCGCTGGGCGCCTTCCGGGCGCTCGGGCGCATCCCCGGCACCTCGCGGGCCATCGCGGTCTTCTTCCTTCTGCAGATGGCCTTCTTCGTCTACCCGGCGATCTGGTCCTACTACGGCGTGGCGCGCTTCGGCTGGGACCCGGGGCTGATCGGGCTGTCGCTGGGGATCTTCGGGATCTCGGCGGCGATCATGCAGGGCGGGCTCATCCGCCTGGTGCTGCGCTACCTCGGCGAACGCGGGACGGTGATCTACGGGCTCTGCATGAATTCGCTGGTCTTCGTGCTGCTGGCGCTGCTGCAATCGGGCACGCTGGTGCTGATCCTGGTGCCGCTCGCCGGGCTCGCCGCGGTGACCAGCCCGGCGATCCAGGGGCTTGTCGCCCGCGCCGTGCCCGACGACGAACAGGGCGCGCTGCAGGGGCTCTTCTCGGCCACCGGGGCGCTGGCGGCGATCCTCTCGCCGCCGATCATGACCACGACCTTCTTCTGGTTCACCCGCGGCGGCGAGGGCTTCGCCGGCGCACCCTTCCTGCTGTCCGTCGGACTGCTGGCCGTCGCGTTGGGGCTGATGCTCGCTCCCGGCGGTCCGCGCATCTCAAAGGAGGCCCCCGCATGAGCCGCATCACCGCCGCCGTCGTCACCGAGTTCGGCCAGCCCATGCAGATCGAGGAGCTCGAGCTTTGCGCCCCGCGCGCGGGCGAGATCGAGGTCGAGATCGAGGCCGTCGCCATCTGCCATTCCGACATCGCCTTCGCCGAGGGCGGCTACGGCGGCACCCCGCCCCTGGTCCTGGGCCACGAGGCCGCCGGGCGGGTCCGCGCCTGCGGGCCCGGGGTCACCGACCTGACACCCGGCACCCGGGTGGTGCTGACCCTGATCCGCGCCTGCGGATCCTGCGCCACCTGCGCCTCGGGCCAGCCGACGCTCTGCCGGACGCCCGCCCCGCATCCAAGCCCGCTCTCGCGCCCCGACGGCACGCCCGTTGCCGCCGAGATGGACTGCGGCGCCTTCGCAAGCCGCGTGGTGATCCAGCGCAGCCAATGCGTCGCGGTCCCCGAGGAAATGCCCGGCGAGGTGGCCGCCCTCCTGGGCTGCGGGGTGATCACCGGCATCGGCGGCGTGGTCAACGCGGGTGGATTGCGCCCGGGCGAGGACGTGGTGGTCATCGGCGCCGGCGGCGTCGGGCTGAACGCCATCCAGGGCGCGCGGCTCGCCGGCGCCCGGCGCATCCTGGCCGTCGACATGAGCGAGGAGAAGCTCGAGACCGCCAGCGCCTTCGGCGCCACCGACGGGGTGCTCGCGAGCGGCGACCGCCCCTGGCGCGAAGCGATGCGCGCGCTCGGCAAGGGCGCCGACCTCGTGGCCGTGACTGTCGGCGCCACCGCCGCCTACGAGGCCGCCCCGCGCTACCTCGATTTCGGCGGCCGGGTGGTCATGCTGGGCCTGCCCCACGCCGGGGCCGAGGCCGCCTATGCCCCCTTCCGCCTGGCCTATTCCGGCCAGCGCATGATCGGCTCCAAGATGGGCGACGCGGTGATCGCCCGCGACATCCCCTGGATCGCCGATCTCTGGGCTCAAGGGAGGCTGAAGCTCGAGGAGCTGATCTCGGGCCGCTGGAGCCTCGAGGAGATCAACGCGGCCATCGCGGACACGAAAAGCGGGGCGGCGCGGCGGAACGTGATCCTGTTCTGAATTGGGGCGCGTTGGGCTGGGCTTGTGTCCGGCTCGTTGCTTTTTCTCGAGGCTTTGGCTGTGTTTGGCGGGGCGGGCGGAGCCGCCCGGGGGGCGGCAGCGAGGGCTCTGCCCTCGCGCTCCCGGAGTATTTTCAGCCCGGCCATGCGCAAGAAAGAGCTGCGCTTTGGGGGCTGGCGTGGGGTGCGCGGGTGGTGGGGGGAGCCGCCCTCGTTGGGGCGGCCACGAGGGCGCTGCCCTCGGGCTCCCGGGGGCGGTTTGGGCTGGGTGTGCCTTGGGGGTGTGGTTGGGGTTGGCCGAGGGGGCGCGGCCGGTTGGCGCGGCGCGCTTGGAGGCGCAGTGGCCGGTCCGTTCGGCGCGCACGGTGGCGCGGCGCTCTTGGTGAGGTGGCGGCGCGGCTTGCGGCCTTGGGCCAGGCGGGCCGATCGCGCGGCCCGGGGCGCGCGCCCCCCATATGGTGAGGGCGGCGCGCGCTGGAGTTACTCGGCGGCGACGCGGCCTTCCTCGGCCCATTCCCAAGGGCGGGTGAAGGCGGAGAGCACGCCCGCGACATCGGCTTCCGAGGCGCCATGGGCGGTGACCTGCGCCACGAGGCCGCGTTTCTTGTCGTCGATCACACCGGCGACCCGGGCGGGCACGCCCTTTTCCTCGAGCGCGGCGTTGTAGATCCGGGTGATCGCGCGCTTGCGCAGGTCGGGCTTGAAGACCTTGCCCACGGCGGTCTTCGGCAGCTCGTCGAGGATGCCCAGATATTTCGGCTGGGCGGCGCGTTCGTGCACATGCGTGCGGCAATGCTCGAGAAGCGCCTCCTCGGTGACATCGCCGCCCTCGACCAGCTCGACATAGGCGCAAGGAAGCTCGCCCGAATGCGCGTCGGGCTGGCCGATGGCGCCCGCGAAGGCCACCGCGGGATGGGTGAGCAGCGCCTCCTCGATCTCGGCGGGGTCGATGTTGTGGCCCCCGCGAATGATCAGGTCCTTGGCCCGGCCGGTGATCCAGAGGTAGCCGTCAGCGTCGATCCGCCCGAGATCGCCGGTGCGCAGGTAGATGCCCTCGTGGAAGAGGTCGCGGTTCTTGTCGACCTCGGTATAGGTCGAGCCGGCATAGACCCCGGGGTTGGAGATGCAGATCTCGCCGATCTCGTCGGTGGCGCATTCCACCGGCCCCTCGCCGGTCTGGCGCACGATCTTCACGTCCGTATAGGGGAAGGGAATGCCGATCGAGCCGACCTTCTTCTCGCCGTCGGGCGGGTTGCAGGACACCAGGCAGGTGGCCTCGGTCAGCCCGTAGCCCTCGACCACGGTGACGCCCGAGGCGGCCTCGAAGCGCTTGAAGAGCTCCAGCGGCATCGGCGCGGAGCCCGAGAAGGCGGTCTTCACCGAGGAGACATCGGCATCGACCTTGCGCTGCATGAGCGCCGAGACCGCCGTCGGCACGGTGATGATGAAGGAGATCTTCCAGCGTTCGACCAGCTTCCAGAAGTTGTCGAAGACGCCCTCGCCCCGGTAGCCCTGCGGGGTCGGGAAGACCACATGCGCCCCGGATGCGACCGCCGCCATGAGGATCACGTGGCAGGCGAAGACGTGGAAGAGCGGCAGCGGGCAGATGATGTTGTCCTCTTCGGAGAAGAGGAGCCTGTGCCCGAGCCAGCCGTTGTAGATCATCCCCGAGTAGAGATGCTGGGCGACCTTGGGCATGCCGGTGGTGCCGCCGGTGTGGAAATAGGCCGCCACGCGGTCCTCGTCGGGGTCCTCGAAGGCCAGCTCACGCGGCTGCTTGGCCATCTCGGCAGTGAAGCTCTTGACGTCGGCATGGCTCGATCCCGCGAGCTTCGGCCGGACCAGCGGCACGATCCAGGACTTCGGCGGCGTCAGGTAGCGGTTGAGGTCGACCTGCAGGATGGTCGTCACCCCGGGCGCATGGCGCACCGCCTCCTGGACCTTCTGGGCCACGTCGGTCTTGGGGAAGGGCTTCAGCGTCACCACCACCTTGGCGCCGGTCTCGCGCAGGATGGCGCCGATCTGCTCGGGCTCGAGCAGCGGGTTGATCGGATTGGCGATCCCCGCCACCGCGCCGCCGAGCAGCGCGTAGATCGTCTCGTTGGCGTTGGGCAGCACATAGGCCACCACGTCGTCCTTGCCGATGCCGAGGCTGCGGAAGAGGTTGGCCGCCTGGGCGGTGCGCTCGCGCAGCTCGCGCCAGGTGACGGTCTCGGCCTTGTCGGTCGGGCCCGAGAAGATCTGGTAGCTCACCGCCGGGCGGTCGGGGAACTTGCCCGCGGTCCGCGACAAGAGGCCGTACAGCGTCTTGGGCAGGTCGCGTTCCGCCCAGGGCATCTCGTTTTCGATGGCGTCGCGGTCCGCGAAGGAAGCAAAGCTCATGGGGGTCCTCCCGTTCTCTCCCGGGGCCGAGTGTGGTGGGAGCGGCGAGTCCATGCAAGCGATTGAACGCCACGGCAAAAGCCGCGTGACGCGACGTTCGGGAGGGTGCGGTGTGCACGGCGGGTCAGCGTGCAGGCGGGCGCGCGGGTTCAGCCCGGGGGATCGCAGAACCCCTTCCCGTTCCGGGCGCGGGCAGCCCAGAGCGGATGCGGCGCGAAGAGCGCGGCATCGGGATGGTCCTGCGCTTGCAGAAGGCCGCGCAACCGGGTCAGCCCGGCGAGATCGGCGGCTTTCATCGGCCCGCCCCGGTGCCGCGGCAGGCCCTGGCCAAGCACCAGGGCCAGGTCGATCTCCTCGGCGCGGGCGACCATGCCCTCTTCCAGGATCGCGGCGCCTTCGTTGGCCATGACCGCGACAAGCAGCGTGATCAGAGTCTCGGGCGGCAGAGGGGCCGCGCTCGGGCGGCGGGCGTCGATAAGCGCGCGGACCGCCGCGTCGGGGCGCGGCCCCTCGGGGCCATGGGCGTAGAAGCCCGCGCCCGAGGCGGCACCCTCGCGGCCGGCGTCGCGCAGGAGGCGGCTCCAGTTCTCCGCCCCTTCGGCGCGCGGCGCCTCGGAGAACTCCGCCAGCCCGCGCAGGTCGCGTGCCTCGAAAGGCGGGCGGGACCAGCCCCAGGCGCGCAGCGCGGCGTCCAGGGCCTCGGGCGCCTGGCCCATGTCTATGAGCGCATCGCAGGCGCGGTGCAGCACGGCCATGACCCGCTCGGTGACCGAGGGGCCAGAGGTGCGGACCTTCAGGGTGACCTTGCCGAGCGCCCGGCCCAGCGCCTCGGCCCGGGCGAGCTGGGCGGGCTCGGCGCGCGGGCCCACCAAGAGCTCCAGGAGCCGGCTGTCCGGCGCGGGCGTGCCGAAGCGCAGGGCCAGCCCCTCGACCGGGCCGGGGAAGGCGCGGAGCCGGGGCACGCCCTCGGGCAGCGCCACCGCCCCCTGCCCGCGCGCGGCCAGAAGCGCCACCTGCGCCTCGGTGACCATGGCCGTGCTTTCTCCGAGCCGCAGCCGTTCGAGCCGCGTGGTCAGCGTGGCCTCGTCGACCCGGCCGCTCTGCCGTGCCGCTTCGAGCGCGCGGCGCACCTCGCCCATGGCGCTCCGCAGCATCTCGGGGTCGCGGGTGCCCCAGTCGACCGCAAGCCCGCGGTCGAGCGCGGTGATCACCAGCTGGGTGGCCAGCGGCCCGCCGCCAAGAACCGCGATGCGGCGGATCTCGGGCGCGGGTCCGGCGGGTGCGGTCGCGGCCAGCGCGCGCCGCTCGGCGGCGTAGAGATGGCGCAGCGCCCGGCTTTCGTCCGAGCCGGCCAGCGTCTCGAAGGCATCGGCCTCGCGGGCGAGTCCGGCCTCGAAAGGCAGAAGCTGCGCGGCCTCGAGGCAATCGACCAGCGCCCGGGCCGCCTCTCCCTGCCCTTGCGCCCGGGCGCGCGCAGCGGCCACGGCCTGCTGGTAGCGGCCCGGATCGCCCAGCCCCTGCCGGCGGGCGGAGGTCGGGCGCGGGCCGATGCCCTTGGCGCGCAGCGTCTTGCAGAAGCGCCGGGCGGCCTCGACCAGGGGACCGGGCACCACCGCATCGGCAAGCCCCTTCAGGCTTTCGAGCCGGAAGGGCAGCGCCCGGCCCGAGAGCATCAGCTCGGCCGCAGGTCCCGCGCCGAGGATGCGCGGCAGCCGCTGGGTCGCGCCGCCATGGGGCACGAGGCCCAGCGAGACCTCGGGGAAGGCGATGCGCGCCTCGGGGTCCGCCAGCCGGTAATGCGCCGCCAGCGCCAGCTCCGCCCCGCCGCCCAAGGCCAACCCGTGCAGCGCGGCGACCACCGGTTTGGGGCAGGCTTCGATGGCGCGGCAAAGCGCCATGAGGCCGGGGCCCGCCTCGGGCGCGCCGATCTCGCCGAGGTCGAGCCCGCCGCAGAACATCCGCCCGCCCCCGGCCAGCACGATCGCGAAGACCTCGGGGTCGGCCTCGGCCTTGGCGAAGGCTTCGGCGAGGGCGGCGCGCAGCGCGGAGGTCAGGGCATTGGCGGGCGGATGGGAGAAGGTGAGGACCGCGGTGCCCTCCGCGTCCTGCCGCTCGACCAGTTCCGCCATCTCGGCCCCCTTGCTGCCCTGCCCGCCGCGCGCCTCGGGACGCCTCGCCTTGACCTAAGGGAAGGCGATTTGGCCCAAGTTCTCCACGAGGTTATCCACATGTATGGCGGAAAGCCCCGGGGGCCGACAAGCACCCGCGCGGGTTGCCGGGGGGGTGGGGTGTGTCGCGGTGTGCGGGGCGGGTTTGGCGGCTTTGGGCGGTGTGGGCGGCGCGGCGGGCTGGAATGGTGGTGTGCTGGGTGGTGTTTGCGCTCTGGCGGTCGGATTGGCGCCGGCGGTTAAACGGTGGTTTGAGCGGCACGGGGCGTGCCTTTGCGAGGAGCCGAGCTTTGGCCGGAATTGCAAAGGCTTGCGAGGTGACGTGAGGCGGGCTTTTTGTATGCGTTTGGCGCCTGAGCCTTGCCTGCCCCTCTCTCGCAATGTGACGTCGGACCGCTTAGCCGGGCCGATAACCATATGAGCAAAAACATCTTTACTTGTCGCGCACGGTGAGGGCCGGGGCGTTTCGACCCCGAGTTGGGAGGGCGGCGCGCAGCGCGATTTCAGAGAATGTGTGCAGATTGGCCGGGGTGAGATGGCCGGGTGACGCAGTTGGTCAGGCCGACCCGCAGCGCGAGTTTCAGGCTGCGCGGGAAGGTAGCGGATCCGCCCGAGGCTCGCAGGGTCAGGGCGTGGCACGGACCGGCTCGCCCCTGCCCGCCTTTGACCGGGTCATTTGCGGGACCGGAGAACCAATCCGACGCAGAAAACGGCCAATTTCGCGGCACGTCCTTCAGGTTGTTGCGTTGCCACCTGCGCCGCGGATTAACCGGACTTTGCGGCGCAGCATTTAAGAGGGCGGCGGGAAACCTTCCCCAAGCTGGCAAGTCGGCCCTCTTGGCACTCTGCGGCACCGGTCGCGCGGCAGGTCTGTGCGCAAGAAGGCCTCCTCCAAAGCCCCCTCGCCCACCGACCAAATGCCCCGCCAGCCCCTCGCCCGATCCCGTCCCACGGGTCTTTCCCGCCCCGACTTCTCCCGCCATCTGGACAGAACCCGCGTGGCAGAGTAATTCGGAGCCATGGAAGCAAAGCGCGTCACCGATACCTATTTCGTCAGCCCGCAGATCGGCGTGGAGGATGTCTCCGCCATCGCCGAAGCCGGCTTCACCCGGGTCATCTGCAACCGGCCCGATGCCGAGGTGCCGCCGAGTCACCAGGCGGATGCCATCGGCGACGCGGTGCGCGCGGCGGGGCTCGAGTTCGAGGTGCTGCCGCTGACCCATCAGACCATGACGCCCGAGAACATCGCCCAGCAGGAAGCGCTGGTCGAAGGCGCGGGCGGCAAGGTGCTGGCATATTGCGCCTCGGGCACGCGCTGCAGCGTGGTCTGGGCGCTCTCCAAGGCCGGGCAGATGCCGGTCGAGGAGATCCTGCGCCAGACCGCCCAGGCGGGCTACGACCTGAGCGGACTGCGCCCGACCCTCGACGCGGTGGCCGCCCAGCGCGGGTGAGCCTCGGCTGCGTGCTGGTGCCCTGGCCCACCGTGGCCCGTCTTGTCCTCACAGAGTGAGACTGCGCGACGCCTGAGCCTTTGCAGGCTCGGGCCGAGATCACCGTGGCACCGCCCCCTGTCCCCTTCAAACCTAAGCCGCGCCATCTCCAAATCTGCTTCCCTTAGGCTCGAAACCCCGCCTGGGGACGCTGCAATCAATGGCCGGGGCACCGCCCCAAGCCCCCTCCGCCTTCCTTAGACGACCCCCGCCTTACTCCGCCGCCGCCAGCGCCGCGCCGCGGGGCAGCATCACGCGGAAGGCCGCGCCGCCCTCGCCCGGCATATAGGCGATGGTGCCGCCCAGCCGCTCCAGCACCTGTCGGCAGATCGCCAGCCCCAGCCCCGCCCCGCCGGCCTTCTGGTCGGAGATCCGCGAGAACTTCTCGAAGATCACGTCGCGGGCCTCGCGCGGGATGCCGTGGCCGTTGTCGATGAAGTCGATCGCCAGGCTCTCGCCCAGGTCCTGCACGCGGATCGTCAGCCGCGGCCGCGCCGCCTCGCAGTATTTCTGCGCGTTGGAGATGAGGTTGATGAAGACCTGCGCCAGCCGGTCGAGGTCGGTGGTGATGGCGTGGTCCTCGGTGGCGCGGTTGCGGCGGATCTCCAAGGCGCCCTTGCCCTCGCCCGCCGCCGCCGAGGCCACCGCCCGGTCGAGCACCTCGGAGAGCCGCCCCTCGCGCAGGTTCAGATGCACGCGGCCGTTCTCCATCACCGAGAGGTCGAGGATGTCGTCGAGAAGCCGGGTCAGCCGGATCGCCTCGTCGTGGATGATCGAGGCGAACTTCGACTGCTCGGCCTCGGAGAGCCCGCCCGAGTCGCGCAGGATCTCCGAGAAGGCCCGGATCGAGGCCATGGGCGTGCGCAGCTCGTGGCTGATCTGGCTCAGGAAGCTGTCCTTCTGCACCGAGAGCCGCGTGAGCTTGTCGTTGGCCTCGCGCAGCTGCCGCGCGGTGCGGGAGAGCTCGGCCGACTGGGTCTCGAGCCGGGCGGAATATTCCATCAGCTGCGCGGATTCGTCGGCCACCGCCATGAGGTCCTGCACCGAGACCGAGGTGCCGCCGACGATCTGGCCGATCATCGCATGGGCCGTCGCCGCCCCGACCGAACCCGCGAGCTCGCGCTCCAGCGTCTCGAGGAAGTCGGGCCGGGGCTCGGGCAGATCGCCCCGCCCGCCCTGGGCGCGGGCCTCGCGGGCGAAAAGCGCGATGGCCTCCTGCGGGCCCAGGATGCGCTGCGCCATGATCAGCAGGTCCTCGGTCTGGGCCACGCCCGAGGCCCAGCTGCGCGGGCCACCGGAATGCTGGAAGATATTCACGAACTGCGCGCCCTGCAGCCGCTCCACCGGGCTCGGGAAGCTCAGGACCGAGCCGCCGAAGAAAGCCAGCGAGTTGAGCGAGAGCGACCACAGGAGCGCATGCAGCATCGGGTCGATGCCGCCGATCCCGAAAAGCGCCTGCGGGCGCAGCCAGGAGAGCCCCGCCGGCCCCTCGGCCATGAGCGCCTCGGAGAAGATCGGCAGCCCGATCGAGGGCAGGAAGAAGGTGTAGAGCCAGATCACCGAGCCGGTCACCAGCCCCGCGATGGCCCCGGTGCGGGTCGCGCCGCGCCAGAAGATGCCCCCGATCATCGAGGGCAGCACCTGCACCACGCCCACGAAGGAGATGATGCCGATCGCCGCCAGCGCCGCGCCGCCGCCCGAGACGGAGTAATAGACGTAACCCAGGAGCACGATGGAGACGATCGAGACCCGCCGCGCGGTCAGCACCACGTTGCGCACGTCGCCCGAGATCGAGGCTCGCCCGCCGGTCAGCCGCAGCCAGAGCGGCATGACAATGTGGTTCGACACCATGGTCGAAAGCGCGATGGCCGCGACGATCACCATGGAGGTCGCCGAGGAGAAGCCGCCGAGGAAGGAGAGGACCGCCACGCCCTCGGCCCCCTGGCTGAGCGGCAGGGTCAGCACGAAGAGGTCGGGGTTCGAGCCCTCGGGCAGCAGGTCCAGCCCGATCACCGCGATCGGCATGACGAAGACCGACATGGCCAGGAGATAGGCCGGGAAGGCCCAGCTCGCGGTGCGCAGGTGGTCCTCGTCGGCGGCCTCGACCACCAGCACCTGGAACATCCGCGGCAGGCAGAGGAAGGCCGCGCCCGACAGGAAGATCAGCCCCGCCCAGCGCCCGCCGTCGATCTGCCACTGGCCGAGCTCGGAGGCTTCGATCCGCGCCAGCGTCTCGGGCACCCCGCCCGAGAGCCCCCAGACCACGAAGATGCCCACGGTCATCAGCGCGAAAAGCTTGACCACCGCCTCGAGCGCGATGGCCATGACCACGCCGTGGTGGCGCTCGTTGGCGTCGAGGTTGCGGGTGCCGAAGATCACCGTGAAAAGCGCAAGCCCCAGCGCTACCCAGAAGGCCGTCGGGCTGTTGCTGGCCCGCGCCTCGGCGCCGGCGCCCGCGGTGGTCGAGGCTCCGAAGACCTCGAAGGAGACGGTCACCGACTGCAGCTGCAGCGCGATATAGGGCGTTGCGGCGACGACCGAGAGAAGCGTCACCAGCACCGCCAGCAGGTTCGACTTGCCGAAGCGCGAGGAGATCAGGTCGGCGACCGAGGTGATGCGCTGCGAGCGGCCGATCCGCACCAGCTTGCGCAGGAGCCACCACCAGCCGAACATCACGATGCTGGGCCCGAGGTAGATCGCCACGAACTCGAGCCCGCTCCGCACCGCCGAGCCGACCGCGCCGTAGAAGGTCCAGGCCGTGGCATAGATCGACAGCGAGAGCGTGTAGACGAGCGGCGACCGCAGCCAGCGCCCGCGCCCGAGCCGCGCCAGCCGGTCGGCGGTGAAGGCCACCGCAAACAGCAGCACCACATAGGCCAGGCAGATCGCGACGAGCCCGTTGAAGGAGATCATTCCAGACCGCGCTCGGCTTCGGCGGCGTCGCGCAGGGTCAGCCGCCGCGACAAGAGCGCCCCGGCCACGATCAGCAGGATCCAGACCGTGAAGACATAGACCAGCGCGCTGCCCATGAGCGGCGCCTCTTCGCCCGAGCGCGGCCAGAGCAGCGGCACCAGCCAGGCGAAGATGCCGATCACCGGCAGAAGCCGCGCCGCGTCCTGCAGCCGCCGCCGCCGATAGGTCTGCCGTTCGAGGAAGAAGGCCGGCGGCCGGGCCCGGGGATCGGGCGGCTGGCTCATGCCGCGGGCACCATGGCGCGCACCGCCTCGAGCACCTCGGTGTTGGAGAAGGGCTTGGTCATGAAGCGGTCGGCACCGGCGCGCAGCGCCAGCTCGCGGTCCTTGTCCTGGCCCCGCGCGGTCAGCATCAGCACCGGCAGGCCCGAGAGCGCGTCGTCGTTGCGGATCTCCTGCAGGACGTCGTAGCCGCTTTTGCCCGGCAGCATGACGTCGAGGATCACCACATCCGGCGCCTCGCGGCGGATGCGGTCGACCGCGTCGCGGCCCGAGACATGGGATGTGACCTGCCAGCCGTCCCGCGACAGGATGAAGCTGATCGCCTCGATGATGTTGGGCTCATCCTCGATCAGCAGCAGTCGTTTGGACATGCAAGGCGGCCTCCCCTCCCCCTGTGCACCTTCTGGGTCGGCCCGTCCCCGCGGGCCGTGACGTTTTTATGAAGAAGCCGCGCGCCCCTGTCAAAAGCCTGTGTCGCGCTCGGCGGCGAGGATCGTCGGCTCGCGGCGGCCGGGGCAATCGCGGCGCGGGCAGATCCGGCAGTTCACGCCGACGGGCTGCGGCGCGGGGGCCTGGCCGTCCTCCTCGGGGCCGTCGGGCAGGACCAGCATCACCGCCTCGTAAAGCGGCGGGCGGTCGAGGCGCGGCGGCTCGGCGGGTTCGGCCACGGCAAAGGCGCGCACGGTGCGGGGCGGCCGCCCCGGCTGTTCGAGCCGCGCACTGAGCGGCACGCCGGGGCGGTTCAGCGCGGCGTAAAGCGGCCAGAGCGGGCAGCCCGCCCCGAAGCGCGGCAGCGGGAAATCGGCGATCGGCTGGCGCGCGGTCAGCACCCCCGAGGCGTCGCAGATCACCAGCCCCGGGCGCGCGCCTTCGGCCTCGGGCATGGCCGCGAGCCGACGCATCACCCGCCCGATGGGCTGGCCGAGCCGTGCCGCCAGCGCCACCGGATCGGGGCCGAGCGCGTCGCGCGCGGCGGCCAGCGCGTCCGCAGGCAGCGCCGCGATGTCCGCCGCCGCCCGCGCCAGATGCGCCGTCAAAAGCCCCGCCGCCGCCTCCGAGGCGCCCTCGGAGAGCCGCGCGGCCAAGGCCTCGGGCGTCTCCTCTCCGGCCTCGAGGCTCGGGAAGGCATAGCCCTCGCCGCCAAGGATCGCGTCGAGCTCCTCCTGCGGGGCGGTGGCCTGCTGGGACTTCGGCTCGTCGCCGGCCTCGAGATAGGCCACGAGCGCCCGCGAGGTCTCGGCCAGAAGCCCGCTGTCCTCGTAGATGTTGCGGTGAAAGCGGCCCTGCCACTCGGGCGAGATTTCCCCCGGCTCGGCCAGGATCGAGGCCGCCGAGCGGATCGCCGTCACCCGGCTCAGCATCTCGTGCAGCGAGGCGGCGAGCTGGGGGTCATGGGTCAGCCGGTCCGACAGCGTCTCCACCGCGCGTTCGAGCGTGCCGACCCGGCGCTCCTTGGCGGCCAGAAGCCCGGCCCAGCCGGGGAAGCGCCCGGCGAACTCGTCGACCCGGTCGAGCTCGGCCTCGCCCGCGCCCGCCTCCCCGGAGGAGGCCGCCTCGCGCAGGCTCTGCACCAGCGTCGCGCCTGCGCCTTCGGTCAGAAGCGCGGGTTCCACGTCGAGAAGCCGCGCGATCTCGACCAGGAGCTTGCCGCCGATTCTGCGGCGGTTGTGCTCGATCAGGTTGAGGTAGCTCGCCGAGATGTCGGCGGCCCGCGCCAGCTCGGCCTGCTTGAGCCCCGCGATGATCCGCCGCTCGCGGATCCGGCTCCCGGTCAACGTGTCCCGCGCCATGTGATAACCCCCTTGCGTGCAAGGCCTTTCTGCGCCGCAACATAAAGCAATTTACAGTTTACAATAGTGTTCTGTTAGGTCTTTCACAAAAAAACTGTTTGCCACAAGGCAGTTGTTGATCGGTTTTCGAACATACCCGCATAATCGCTTTGCACGTGATCCGTGCCTTTGCGGCGGGCTTGAGGAGGCCCTCCCGCAAAATCCATCAAGGGAGGATGTTTATGTCCAAGTATAACGTGACACGCCGCGGCGTGCTGAGAACCGGCGCCGGTGCAGCGGCCGGCCTGACCCTGCCGACCTATCTTCGCGCCGCCGCGCATTCGGGCTTCACCAATGCGCCCACCGGCGACACGGTCACCCTCGGCTTCAACGTGCCGCAGTCCGGCCCCTATGCCGACGAGGGCGCCGACGAGCTGCGCGCCTACCAGCTCGCGGTCGAGCACCTGAACGGCGAAGGCGACGGCGGGATGCTGCAGACCTTCTCGAGCCAGGCGCTCGAGGGCACCGGCATCCTCGGCAAGAAGGTCGAATACGTCACCGGCGACACCCAGACCAAGTCCGACGCCGCCCGCGCCTCCGCCCGCTCGATGATCGAGAAGGACGGCGCGGTGATGATCACCGGCGGCTCCTCCTCGGGCGTCGCGGTGGCCGTGCAGGCGCTCTGCCAGGAGGCGGGCGTGATCTTCATGGCCGGCCTGACCCACTCCAACGACACCACCGGCAAGGACCGCAAGGCCAACGGCTTCCGGCACTTCTTCAACTCCTACATGTCCGGGGCCGCGCTGGCGCCGATCCTCGTCGACCAGTACGGCGCGGACCGCAAGGCCTACCACCTGACCGCGGACTACAACTGGGGCTACACCACCGAAGAGGCCATGGCCTCCTCGACCGAGGCCCTGGGCTGGGAGACCGTGAACTCGGTCAAAACCCCGCTGACCCAGACCGACTTCTCGTCCTATATCGCGCCGGTCCTGAACTCGGGCGCGGATATCCTCGTGCTGAACCACTACGGCGGCAACATGGTGAACTCGCTCACCAACGCCGTGCAGTTCGGCCTGCGCGAGGCCCAGGCCAACGGCAAGCAGTTCGAGATCGTGGTGCCGCTCTACTCCGAGCTCATGGCCCGCGGCGCCGGCCAGAACATCGCCGGCATCCTCGGCTCGCAGAACTGGGACTGGAAACTCGAGAACCAGCTGGGCGAGCGCTACAAGGGCACCAATGCCTTCGTGAAGTCCTTCGGCGAGAAGTACGGCTTCCCGCCCTCCCAGGCGGCGCATACCTGCTACGTGCAGACGCTGCTTTACGCCGATGCGGTCACCCGCGCGGGCTCGTTCCAGCCCTGCGCCGTGGTCGAGGCGCTGGAAGGCTTCGAGTTCGACGGCCTGGGCAACGGCCCGACGCTCTACCGCGCCGAGGACCACCAGTGCTTCAAGGACGTCGTCGTGGTGCGCGGCAAGGAGAACCCGGAGAACGAGTTCGACCTGGTGGAGATCGTCGAGGTCACCCCGACCGAACAGGTCACCTATGCGCCCGACCACCCGCAGTTCTCGGGCGGTGCGCTCGGGTCCTGCAACAACGGCGCGTGATCGCCGGGTCCTGACGCCCAGCGCGTGAGACCCAGAGCCCGGGGGCGGTGCGGCCGCCCCCGGCCATCCGACCGCAGGGGCGCGGTCGCTTCCGACCTCAGAGAATCCATACGGGGGGCCTTCCAGCCATGGATCAGTTCATCGTCCAAGTCCTCAACGGGCTCGACAAGGGATCGGCCTATGCGCTGATCGCGCTCGGCCTGACCCTGATCTTCGGCACGCTCGGCGTGGTGAATTTCGCCCATGGGGCGCTCTTCATGCTGGGCGCCTTCTGCGCGGTGATCTTCTCGCGGCTGATCAGCCTGAGCCACGAGATCGTGGACGAGACGCGGACCGACTTCCTCGGCAATCCGATGACCGTCGACGTGCCCTACATGCACGACATCTTCGGCCCCGAGCTCGGCGCCTCGATCATCGACTGGGCGGTGCCGCTGGCGATCCTCTTCTCGATCCCGGTCATGGTGGGCGTCGGCTTCGCCATGGAGCGCGGCCTGATCAAGCATTTCTACAAGCGCCCGCATGCCGACCAGATCCTGGTGACCTTCGGCCTCGCCATCGTGCTGCAGGAGATCATCAAGGCCTTCTTCGGCGCCAACCCGATCCAGACCCCCGCCCCCGAGGCCTTCACCGGCAGCTTCGATTTCGGCGTCTGGCTGGGCTACGACCCGCTGACCATCATGTATCCCTATTGGCGGCTGGTGTATTTCTTCTTCGCCGCCGTGGTCATCGGCGCGGTCTTCGCCTTCCTGCAGTTTACCACCTTCGGCATGGTGGTCCGCGCCGGCATGGCCGACCGCGAGACCGTCGGCCTGCTGGGCATCGACATCGACAAGCGCTTCACGCTGATGTTCGCCATGGCCGCCTGCGTGGCGGGGCTCGCGGGGGTGATGTATGCGCCCATTGTCGCGCCGAACTACCACATGGGCATGGACTTCCTGGTCCTGAGCTTCGTCGTGGTGGTGGTCGGCGGCATGGGCTCGCTGCCCGGGGCGGTCTTTGCGGGGTTCCTCCTGGGCATCCTCGAGAGCTTCGCCTCCATGCCCGCCGTGGTCGACCTGCTGCCCGGCATCAACCAGATCGTCATCTACCTCGTCGCGATCATCATTCTGCTGACCCGTCCGCGTGGCCTCATGGGCCGCAAGGGCGTGATGGAGGAGTAAGTCCATGCTCGGTATCAAAGGTAAGGACCTGTCGGTCTTCCTGCTCGTGGCGATGCTGGCCCTGCTGGCGCCCTTCCTGCTGAACCCCTTCCCGGTCGACAGCGCCATGGCGCAGTTCAACGCGGGCTATCCCGACCTGATGCAGCGCTTCGTGATCTTCGGGATCTTCGCGATCGGCTTCAACATCCTCTTCGGGCTCACCGGCTACCTGTCCTTCGGCCATGCGGCCTTCCTGGGCGTCGGCTCCTACGCGGCGATCTGGATGATGAAGCTGGTGTCGCTGAACATCATCCCGGGCATCATCATGGCGATCATCTTCGCCGCGCTCTTCTCGGTGGTGGTGGGTTACATCTCGCTGCGCCGCTCGGGCATCTACTTCTCGATCCTGACGCTGGCCTTCGCGCAGATGTCCTACGCGCTGGCCTATTCGGTGCTGACCCCGATCACCGGCGGCGAGACCGGGCTGCAGATCAAGCCGGGCGACGACCCGCTCCTGTCCAACCTCGCCGAGGGCGAGATCGGCCGGGCCAACCTCTTCGGGCTCGAGATGGGCGACAGCGCGATCCTGCGCGCCGGCGGCTGGGAGTTCACCATGAACGTCGGCTACTACGTCTGCGCGCTGGTGATGCTGGTGGCCTTCTACCTCGCGATCCGCATCTTCCGCTCGCCCTTCGGCATGATGCTGCGGGCGGTGAAGTCGAACCAGCAGCGGATGAACTACACCGGCCTCAACTCGCGCCCCTACACCCTGGCGGCCTTCGTGATCTCGGGGATGTACGCGGGCCTCGCGGGCGGGCTCATGGTGGCCATGGACACCCAGGTCGGCCCCGAGCGGATGTTCTGGACCGCCTCGGGCGAGGTGGTGCTGATGACCATCCTCGGCGGCGCCGGCACGCTGATCGGCCCGGTGCTCGGCGCGGGCTTCATCAAGTACATGGAAAACATCGTCTCGAAGATCAATTCGACCGTACTGCACGAATGGTTCGCCTTCCTGCCCGACGGGATGGAGGATTTCCTCGTGACCATCTTCTACCCCTTCGTGGGCAAGGGCTGGCACCTGACGCTGGGCCTGATGTTCATGGCGGTGGTGATCTTCCTGCCCGGCGGCCTCGTCGAGGGCGGCCAGCGGATCGCCTCGATCTTCCGGCGCGGCAAGAAGTCCGGCGCCGGGGACGAGAGCGCCAAGCAAGAAACCCCCGCGGAATAAGGAGCGCGATCCATGGGTATCCTCGAAGTCAAGGATGTGAACAAGCGCTTCGGCGGGCTCCAGGCGCTGGGTGACGTGAACCTCTCGGTGGCCGAGAACACGGTGCATGCGATCATCGGGCCGAACGGCGCGGGCAAGTCGACGCTGCTCAACTGCCTCGTCGGCAAGCTGATCCCCGACACCGGCTCGGTGATGTTCGCCGGCCAGTCGGTCCTCGGCCGCAAGCCCTACGAGATCAACCAGATGGGCATCAGCCGGGTGTTCCAGACGCCCGAGATCTTCGGCGACCTCTCGGTTCTCGAGAACATGATGATCCCGGTCCTGGCCAAGCGTGACGGCGCCTTCAAGCTGCGCGCGATCGAGAACGTCCAGGACGAGGGCGAGCTTCTGGCCGAGGCCGAGCAGATGCTCGACGAGGTCAAGATGCTCGACAAGCGGCACATGCATGCCGCCTCCATGTCGCGCGGCGACAAGCGCCGGCTGGAGATGGCCATGTGCCTGATCCAGCGGCCGAAGCTTTTGCTGCTGGACGAGCCGACTGCGGGCATGGCGCGGGCCGACACCAACAACACCATCGCCCTGCTGAAGGAGATCAAGGAGAAGCGCGACATCACCATGTGCATCATCGAGCACGACATGCATGTGGTCTTCTCGCTGGCCGACCGGATCACCGTGCTGGCCCAGGGCACGCCCCTGGTCGAGGACACGCCCGAGCGGATCAAGGGCCATCCGAAGGTGAAGGAAGCCTACCTGGGCGAAGCGGCCTGATGGGCCCGCGCCCCGCGCAGCCCTCAGCGCCGGCGCATTGAGCAAAGGATACAGCGATGAACGAGCGTCCCGATTTTTCCCGCAACGCCAACCGGGCCGAAACCTCTCCCGCCTTCCTCTCGGTCTGGGACATGCATGCCTATTACGGCGAGAGCTACATCGTGCAGGGGATTTCCTTCAACGTGCACGAAGGCGAGATCCTGGCCCTCCTGGGCCGCAACGGCGCCGGCAAGACCACCACGCTGCGCTCCATCGCGCGGCTCGACAACCCGCAGGTGCACCGCGGCGAGATCTGGCTCGACCACCAGCCGCTGCACAAGATGCGCGCCCATGAGGCCAGCCAGTGCGGCCTGGGGCTTGTCCCCGAGGACCGCCGCATCATCCCCGGCCTCACCGTCGAGGAGAACCTGCAGCTGGCGCAGATCCAGCCGCCGATCGGCTGGTCGCTCGACCGGCTCTACGAGCCCTTCCCCCGCCTCGGCGAGCGCCGCCGCCAGGAGGGCGTGACGCTCTCGGGCGGGGAACAGCAGATGCTCTCGATCGCCCGGGCGCTCGCCCGCGACATCAAGGTTCTTCTGCTCGATGAACCCTACGAGGGCCTCGCCCCGGTGATCGTCGACGAGATCGAGAAGACCCTGCGCCACGTCAAGGACCAGGGCATGACGACGATCCTGGTGGAACAGAACGCCGTGCGCGCTCTGCAGCTTGCGGATCGCGCAATCATCCTCGACACCGGCTCCGTCGTCTACGACGGTACCGCCGCGGAGGTGCTCGAGAACGAGGAGCTCCGGCACGAATATCTCGCGATCTGAGCCCCACTCGGGTCGCGGCACAGCGTGAACGAAGGTCGGGGCTGCTGGCCCCCGGCCTTTTTCCTATCACGCACCCGGGGGCCGCAGGGCCGGGGTCCGTCCCGCCGCCCGGGTGCAGCAAGACGAGGAGGAGACCACAGATGACCGACGCCAAGACCTATCCCCCGCAGGAGGAACTGGTGGCCAAGGCGCATGTCGACGCAGAGCGCTACGAGGAGATGTATGCCCGCTCCGTCGCCGAGCCCGAGGCCTTCTGGGCCGAGGAGGCCCGGCGCCTCGACTGGGTCACCACGCCGACCAAGATCAAGAACGTGAACTTCCAGCACGGCGCGGTCTCGATCAAATGGTTCGAGGACGGCGAGCTGAACGTCGCCTACAACTGCATCGACCGCCATCTCGAGACCCGCGCCGATCAGACCGCGATCATCTGGGAGCCGGACGAGCCGGGCGAGGACGCCCAGCACATCACCTACCGCGAGCTGCATGAACAGACCTGCCGCATGGCCAATGTCCTCAAGGACCAGGGCATCGGCCGCGGCGACCGGGTGGTGATCTACCTGCCGATGATCCCCGAGGCGGCCTATGCGATGCTCGCCTGCGCGCGGATCGGCGCGATCCATTCGGTGGTCTTCGCGGGCTTCTCGCCCGATGCGCTGGGGCAGCGCGTCAACGGCTGCCAGGCCAAGGCGGTGATCACCGCCGACGAGGGCCCGCGCGGCGGCAAGAAGACCCCGCTCAAGGCCAATGCCGACAAGGCCCTGGCGCAATGCGACGCCAGCGTGAAATGCCTCGTGGTGCGCCGCACCAATGGCGACGTGGCCTGGGACGAGGCCCGCGACGTGGACGCCAGCGCGGCGATGCAGGCGGCCTCGGCGGATTGCCCGCCCGAGACGATGAACGCCGAGGATCCGCTCTTCATCCTTTATACCTCGGGCTCCACCGGGCAGCCCAAGGGCGTGGTGCATAGCTCGGGCGGCTATCTCGCCTTCGCCGCGCTCACCCATGAGATCACTTTCGATTACCACGACGGCGAGGTCTATTGGTGCACCGCCGACGTGGGCTGGGTGACCGGCCACAGCTACATCATCTACGGGCCGCTCGCGAACGGCGCGACCACGCTGATGTTCGAGGGCGTGCCGACCTATCCCGACGCCTCGCGCTTCTGGCAGGTCTGCGAGAAGCACCAGGTGGCGCAGTTCTACACCGCGCCGACCGCGATCCGGGCGCTGATGGGCCAGGGCGAGGATTTCGTGACGAAATGCGACCTTTCCTCGGTGCGGATCCTCGGCACCGTGGGCGAGCCGATCAACCCCGAGGCCTGGGACTGGTATCACCGCGTCGTCGGCGGCGGCCGCTGCCCGATCGTCGACACCTGGTGGCAGACCGAGACCGGCGGCCACCTGATGACCCCCCTGCCCGGCGCCCATGCCACCAAGCCGGGCGCCGCGATGAAGCCCTTCTTCGGCATCCGTCCGGTGGTGCTCGAGCCCGAATCGGGCAAGGAGGTCGAGGGCAATCCCGCCGAGGGCGTCCTGGCCATCGCCGACAGCTGGCCCGGCCAGATGCGCACCGTCTGGGGCGATCACGAGCGCTTCGAGAACACCTACTTCCAGCAGTACAAGGGCTATTACTTCTCAGGCGACGGCTGCCGCCGGGACGCCGACGGCGACTACTGGATCACCGGCCGGGTGGACGACGTGATCAATGTCTCCGGCCACCGCATGGGCACCGCCGAGGTCGAATCGGCGCTGGTGGCCCATGACAAGGTCGCCGAGGCCGCGGTGGTGGGCTATCCCCACGACGTGAAGGGCCAGGGCATCTATTGCTACGTGACCCTGATGAAGGGCGAGGCGCCCTCGGAGGATCTGCGCAAGGAGCTGCGCAACTGGGTACGCCAGGAGATCGGCCCGATCGCCTCGCCGGACCTGATCCAATGGGCCCCGGGCCTGCCGAAGACCCGCTCGGGCAAGATCATGCGCCGGATCCTGCGCAAGATCGCCGAGAACGACTACGGCGCGCTCGGCGACACCTCGACGCTGGCCGAGCCCGAGGTGGTGGACGACCTGATCGAGAACCGGATGAACCGGTGACGGCGGGGGGGCTGCGGCCCCCTGCGCTTCTGTGTGGTGTGTGCGGCACCCGGCCTTTAGGGCCGGGTGTTTTTTTGGGGGGGGGCATAGTGCGCTGCGTTTTGAACTTGGTGGGTCGCGCAACGAGTGTGGACGGCTAGGGGTAGGGCGCACTGCGGGAGGCCGCTTGCTGAGCAATCGAGACGCGAAGACCTCACACGCCAACACCCGTCGGAACAGACGGCGCGCGCCGGACCGGGGGCCGGCGCTGCTGCCCTCCGAGCTGCGCACTTTATCCCGACAAGGTCAGGACTAGGGGATAGCTATGCGCGCCACCCAAAGGAGCGCCGGCCCATGGGGCCGGTCCGGCGCGCGCCCGGCACCTTCGGTGCTGTTCGGGCGCAAGGAGGTGCGCGGGGTGAAGAGGCTGGGGTGGAGGTCGGAAGGGCAGCGAAGAGGCGCCAGAGATAGAGAAACCCGCATTTTCTTCACTCCAAAACCCACCGCAACCACCGCCAAAACCCGGCACCCCCTCACCCCTCCCGCCACATTTTCGACGCATTCATTAACCCGAATTTAACCTCGCACCCCAATCTAACCGTTAGACCTTCGGGCTTCTGTCCCTTTGCAAGGCCTGTGTATCGCGTATCCATCCGGAGGCTTGGTCATGATGGTTCTGGCACGGCTGTCCTATTTTGCAGGTTTCGCCCCGGCGCCGCTCGCAGCGGCGCAGGCGCCGGTCGAGCCCCTGCGCTCGCCCGAAAGACCAACCGCCAGCGCCGAGACCGAGACGCGGAGCGGCGGGGACACGCGGCGGCAGGCGCCGGTGCCGCTGCGCGCAGGGCAACCCGATCCGGTCGACCTCATGCTGAACCCCGACGACAACGTGGCGCCGCCTTCGATCCTGCAGCTCCGGATCGCGGCGTTGCTGAACGCGCAGACCGAGAGCGCGCAGTCCGACAAGGCGGAGGAGGACAAGGCGCGGACCGCCGAGGCGCAGGCGGCCCCGGCCCCGGAGAAGACGGCACGGCCCGCCGAGACGCCTGCGCGCCCAGGCCCAAGCACCTCGAAGCCCACCACGGAGCAAGATGCCTCGGTGGTCCAGCTCCTGTCGCAACCGGTGCGCGCCGCGGATCCCTACGCGGCCCCGCCGCTCTGAGCGGCCGCACAACAAAACCCGGAACCGCAGATGCGCGCAGCGTGGCGCAGAAGCCCGCGCGGCTTCGCGCGCGCTCCCGACCGGTGCCTGCCGCCGATCCCAATCCGCCCCCCGCCGTTCAAAGCCCGCGTCGCGTGCTGACCAAGCTGACCCAAGCGCCCCCGAAGCTCACCACCGGCCGAGCCGCACTTCGCCACCCTCTGCCCAACCGCCGCACCTCGCCCCCTGTGCCCAACCGCTTCACCGATCCAACGCGCCGCCCCCCCCGCGCCCCCGTGATCGCCCCCGCCTTCCCGCTTGCCCCCGCCGCCCGCGCGTTCTAACTGCGCCCAGCAATCGAGCCCGGGCCCATTAGGTATGCCGCGTCGCTTTTCACTCGCCCGCGCTTGGCCTATAAGCGACCCGACGTAACAGGACAGACTGCCGCAGGCGGCAGGCGCATTCGTTGAGGACGGTATGAGCAAGAACACCCATGAGTCCGACGTTGCCTTCATCCAGGCACTGGCGGAACTGCTGCGCGAGAACGATCTGACCGAACTGCAGGTCAAGCGCGAATATGCCGACAATGACAGTCTCAATGTCCGCGTGAGCCGCGCCCAGCCGCAGGCCGCGCCGGCACAGGTCCAGGTGCCCGCCGCACCCCAGGCCGCCCCCGCGGCCCCGGCGCAAGGTCAAAGCGCCCCGGCCCCGGCCCCCGAGATGCCCGAGGATCCCGCTGCCCATCCCGGCGCGGTGCTCTCGCCCATGGTCGGCACGGTCTACCTGCAGCCCGAGCCCGGCTCCCCCGCCTTCATCAAGGTCGGCAGCCAGGTCAACGAGGGCGACACGCTGATCATCGTCGAGGCGATGAAGACGATGAACCACATCCCCGCCCCGGCCTCGGGCACCGTCAAGCGCATCCTCGTCGAGGATGGCGCGCCCGTGGAATACGGCGCCCCGCTCGTCATCGTCGAGTGAGGCCGCGCATGTTCGACAAGATCCTGATCGCCAACCGCGGGGAAATCGCGCTCCGCGTGGTGCGCGCCTGCCGCGAGATGGGCATCGCCTCGGTCGCGGTGCATTCCACCGCCGATGCCGACGCCATGCATGTGCGCATGGCCGATGAGACCATCTGCATCGGCCCGGCCTCCTCGACCGACAGCTACCTCTCCTTCCCGGCGATCATCTCGGCCTGCGAGGTGACCGGCGCCCAGGCGATCCACCCGGGCTACGGCTTTCTCTCGGAGAACGCCCGTTTCGTGCAGATCGTCGAGGACCACGGGCTGACCTTCATCGGTCCGCGCGCCGAGCACATCCGCATCATGGGCGACAAGATCACCGCCAAGGACACCATGAAGGAGCTCGGCGTGCCTTGCGTACCCGGCTCCGAAGGCGGCGTGCCCGACCTCGAGACCGCCCGCAAGATCGGCGAAGAGATCGGCTACCCGGTGATCATCAAGGCCACCGCCGGCGGCGGCGGCCGCGGCATGAAGGTGGCCAATTCCGCCGCCGAGATGGAACGCGCCTTCCAGACCGCGCGCTCCGAGGGCAAGGCCGCCTTCGGCAACGACGAGGTCTATATCGAGAAATACCTCACCACGCCGCGCCACATCGAGATCCAGGTCTTCGGCGACGGCAAGGGCCAGGCGGTCCACCTGGGCGAGCGCGACTGCTCGCTGCAGCGCCGCCACCAGAAGGTGCTCGAAGAGGCCCCCGGCCCGATCATCTCCGAGGAAGAGCGCGCGCGGATCGGCAAGGTCTGCGCCGATGCGGTCGCCAAGATCAACTACGCCGGCGCCGGCACCATCGAGTTCCTCTACGAGAACGGCGAGTTCTACTTCATCGAGATGAACACCCGCCTGCAGGTCGAACACCCGGTGACCGAGGCGATCTTCGGCGTCGACCTGGTGCGCGAACAGATCCGCGTCGCCGCCGGGATGCCGCTGTCCTTCGGCCAGGACGACCTGACGATCAACGGCCATGCCATCGAGGCCCGGATCAACGCCGAGAAACTGCCGAACTTCGCGCCCTCGCCGGGCAAGATCACCCAGTATCACGCGCCGGGCGGCCTCGGCGTGCGGATGGATAGCGCGCTTTATGAGGGCTACAAGATCCCGCCCTATTACGACAGCCTGATCGGCAAGCTGATCGTGCATGGCCGCGACCGCGCCGAGGCGCTTGCCCGGCTCGACCGGGCCCTGGGCGAGCTGATCGTGGATGGCGTCGATTCGACCATCCCGCTCTTCCGGATGCTGCTCGAGAACGAGGACGTGCGGAGCGGGGACTACAACATCCACTGGCTGGAGCACTGGCTCGAGGCCACCTTCGGAGACAAGTGAGCGTCTCGCCCGAGCTGATCCTGCAGGCCTATCGGGTCGGCGTCTTCCCGATGGCCGAAAGCCGGGACGACCCGGAGATTTTCTGGGTCGACCCGAAGTTCCGCGGGGTGATCCCGCTCGACGGCTTCCACGTCTCGAGGAGCCTCGCCCGGACGCTCCGGCAGGACCGCTTCCAGGTCAGCCTGAACCGCGATTTCGCGGGCGTGATGCGCGGCTGCGCAGACCGCGAGGAAACCTGGATCAACGACGAGATCCTGCGCGTCTATTCGGCGCTGAATGCCGCCGGTGAGGCGCATAGCCTCGAGGTCTGGGAGGAGGGCGCGCTGGTCGGCGGGGTCTACGGCGTCTCCGTCGGCGCGGCCTTCTGCGGCGAGAGCATGTTCTCGCGCCGCCGCGACGCCTCCAAGGTGGCGCTGGCCTGGCTGGTGGATCACCTGACGCGGGCGGGCTACCGGCTCTTCGACACCCAGTTCCTGACCCATCACCTGGCCTCGCTCGGCGCCGAGGAGATCAGCCGCACGGCCTACCAGGCCCGGCTGAAGGCGGCGCTGAAGGAGGAAGGCCGGTTCTCCGAGACCCCGCTCGCGGCGTCGGGCCGCGAGGTGGTCGCGCGGTTGACCGGGCGGGGGTAGGTCGGGGGAGACGCCGACCGTGCGACCACCACGATCAAATCAGAGCGCACAAGAGCAATCTGGCTGGAACTGAGCACGCCAGTGCGAACAGCTGTTCAGCGGACCTCACACCGTGTCCACGCCCACCACCCTCTCAACCATCACCGACAGAGGGCGCGCGCCGGACCGGGGGCCGGCGCTGCTGACCTCTGAGCGAGGCGCTTAATCCCAGCAAGGTCAGGACTAAAGGCGAACTAGGCACGCCACCCACAAGAGCGCCGGCCCAAGGGGCCGGTCCGGCGCGCGCCCGGCACCTTCGGTGCTGTTCGGGCGCAAGAAGTGAGGGCTTGAATGGAGTGCGTTTGCGCAACTGTCTGCGTGGATTCCCTGGCGCCGAGGCCAACACCCTCTCAACCAGCATCTACAGAGGGAACACGGCACCCGCCCCTCAGGACGTCGCGCAGCGCAGCACCCAGACGTCGTAGCGGGCGTGGTCCATCGGGTTGATCGTCGGCGCCGAGGCGATCATCCAGCCGGCGAAGACCGGCTGCTCCTCGTCGACCTCGCGCACGATCACATAGGCATAAGCGTCGCGCGCGGGGTCGCCCGCGGGATAGCGGCATTCGGCCACCGCCACCTCGATCCGGCCGGTGCGCATGGCCTGGCGGCTCGGCACGTTCAGATCCTCGGTGGTGCCGTTCAGCTTGTCGAGCGTGCGCAGCACCGCGCCGCTGCCGCTGACCACGGCAGGACCGGCATCGACCTCGGGCAGCGGGCGCGGCGCCGCATCGGGGTCGGCGCCCTCGAGCCCCTCCGCCGCCCCCTCGGGGCGCGGCTGCGGGGTAATGATCGTGGTGTCCTGCGCCAGTCCGGGCAGCGCCGCGGCTCCCAGCGCCAGCGTCAGGACGGCGGACCTGAGCGCCCGGCTCACTCGGGGCTCCAGGCCTCGTAGTCCGAGCGTTCCGCCGGATCGGCCTGGCGGATCGAGCCCTTGGGCGCATAGGCCAGGGCCGTGCCCGTCAGGTTCTCGATATGCGGCTTTTCCCAGGACTTGTGGGGCAGCGGGCGTTCGGTCGGCGGCTCCTTGAAGGTGTGGTGCAGCCAGCCGTGCCAGTCGGGGTCGACGCGGGTCGCCTCGGCCTCGCCGTTGAAGATGACCCAGCGGCGCTTGCCGTCGCGGGTCTGGTAGAAGACGTTGCCCTGCTGGTCCTCGCCCACCTTCTGGCCGTGGCGCCAGGTCCAGAACTGGGTGTTGAGGGTCTGACCGTTCCACCACGTCACGGCCCGCAGAAGGGTTTGCAGAATCCCCATCGAGGAACCTCCGGATGCTGTCGCGCCCGGGTATGCACCATTGCCCGCGCGGCGTCCAGAGACCCCGGTGCCGCAGGCGGCCCGGGGCGCGGCAAAACCTCCCCACCGGGGAAAAATTCCGCCTTAACCCCCGCGGTGCCAGCTTGGGCGCGGGGGGCAGGCTCTGCTAGGCTTGACCCCGACAAGGAGGCCGCCGAGCAGCGCCATGAAAGACATCGCCATCGCCGCCACCTGCCACGGGGTGCAGGTGCCGCAGTCGCCCTTCCTGACCGAGACGCGCATCCAGCGGATCGCCGCCGCCCGCTACGAGGGCGACGAGATCCGCGGCGCGCTTGCCGTCGTGCGCCCCGGCGACCGGGTGATCGAACTGGGCGCGGGGCTGGGGCTCGTCGGGGCGGTGACCGCGCTCAACCGCGCGCCAGCGCGCATCCTGGCCTTCGAGCCGAACCCCGAGCTGCAGGAGCATATCCGCGGGCTCTATGCGCTCAACGGGCTCGAGCATCGGCTCGAATTGCGCCAGGCGGTGGTCGACGCGGGCCCCGACCGCCCCGAGACCCGGACTTTCCACATCCATGCCTCCTACCTCGGCTCCTCTCTGATCGCGCCCGAGGCGCGGCGCTCGCGCCCGGTCGAGGTGCCGACACAAAGCTGGGCGGCGCTGCGCGAGGCCGAGGCGCCGACGGTGCTTCTCTGCGACATCGAGGGGGGCGAGCTCGATTTCCTGCGCGCCGCCGATCTGACCGGCCTGCGCGCCCTGGTGATCGAGTTCCACCCCGGCGTCTACGGCCGCGAGGGCATGCGCGAATGCAAGCGCATCCTGACCCGCGCGGGCTTTGCCAAACACGAGGAGGTCTCGACCCGGCTGGTCTGGACCGCGATCCGGGAGGGCTGAGATGGCCATGCCCGGGGATGCCTCGGACCGCCCCCTGCCCGAGGGCGGCTGGTCGCAGGAGATCGAGAGCCTGCGCGGCGCGCTGGTCGTGCCGCCCGCGGAAAGCGCCTTCCGCCAGGCCGCGGGCGTCTTGCGCGCCGACGGCAGCCATTGCGAGACCGGCGCCTTCTGGCGCAACCACCGCGCGCTGACGCTGGCGCCCGCGGCCCCTGCCGCGCCGCCCGCCGGCCCACCCGAGGTGCTGCCCGGCCGCTGGCTCTGGGGCGGCGTTCTCTGGGTGCATTTCGGCCATTTCCTGGTCGAGAGCACCGGGCGGCTCTGGGGGCTCGAGGCCGGCCAGGGCCCCTTCGACGGCATCCTCTACATTCCCAAGCGCCCCGCCCGCGGCCAGGAGGTCGCCGGCTGGCAGCGCGCCTTCTGGCAGCTCGCGGGCTGCGACCTGCCGGTGCATGTGGCGACCCGCCCGACCGAGGTGGAAGAGCTGGTCGTGCCCGGCCAGGGTTTCGGCCTGGGCGAGATCGTCTCAGGCACGCCCGCCTTCCGCGCCTTCATGGCGGAGTTCGGCCGCGACGTGCCTGCGGAAGGACCGGAGCGGCTCTATATCTCGCGCTCGAAGCTCGGGCTCTCCAAGGGCGGGCTGATCGGGGAGAGCCGGCTCGAGGGGCACCTGGAAGCCGAGGGCTACGAGATCTTCCACCCCCAGGATCACGACCTGCCGACCCAGGTGGCGCGCTACAAGGCCGCCCGCCAGGTGCTCGCCGCCGAGGGCTCGGCGCTGCATCTCTTCGGCTTTGTCGGCCGCCCCGACCAGCGCGTCGGCATGATCCTGCGCCGCCAGTCCGGTGCCACCGAGATGATCGCCCGGCACCTGCGCAGTTTCTGCGGGATCGAACTGATCGAGATCGCCCGGCTGCAGCGCATCCTGAAGAAGAAGGGCGGCTTCAAGAAGCGCCACGACCTAGGGGTGATCCATATGGAGGAGCTGCGCCAGGCGCTGGTCGCGCAGGGCTTCATCTCCGACGGCCCCGCCTGGGAGCGGCTGCGCTGGTCGGACGTGCGCCGGGTGATCGGGGACAAATACGAGCCCCGTCGGAGGGCGGAAGCGCGGGTGGAGTGAGGGGTTTGGGCGAGGGCTGAGAGACAGATCCCGTAAATCCGCAGAGGCGCCCAGCGGTTCGACGACAGCGGGATGGTTCAACACTCCCGAACGCAAATCGCGTTTGACCTCTGTCCCGAAGCGCAACCTGACCAGCCGACACTCCCCGCCCCCCCTCTCAACACATCCCACCAGAGGGCGCGCACCGGACCGGGGGCCGGCGCTGCTGACCTCTGAGCGAAGCGCTTTATGGCTGCCAGGTCAGGACGAGACGCGAGCTAATCACGCCATCCCAAGGAGCGCCGGCCCAAGGGGCCGGTCCGGCGCGCGCCCGGCACCTTCGGTGCTATTCGGGCGCAAGAAGGGACAACGCGCCGTGCACAAGGTTGGGAATTCGCACGCCCAACCGGATCTAGCGCGTTGATGACCCCATCCGCGACAACGACCCAACACCTTGCCAAGCCCCAAAATCAGCTCCATATTTAGCCCCACATAAGGAGCCATACCATGCCCGCGCATATCCAATCCGGCCCCACCGCCAGCATCACCGAGTTCAAGCGCAACCCCATGGCGCTGATCGGAGAGGAGCCGCTGGCGGTTCTCAATCACAACGCCCCGGCCTTCTACGCCGTGCCCGCCGATCTCTTCGACGAGATCATGGACCGCCTGGAAGACGCCGAACTCAATGCCCTGGCCGACGCACGCGCCGGCGGAGAAGAGGTCTCGGTTTCGCTCGATGAGCTATGAGCTCCGCTTCCTGAAAGTCGCGAAGAAGGAGTGGGACACGCTCGACGCCTCGGTGCAGCGGCAGCTGAAACGCAAGCTCGCGGAGCGGCTCGAGGCCCCGCATGTGCCCGCGGCGCGGCTGCGCGGCGCGCGCAACCGCTACAAGATCAAGCTGCGTGCTTCGGGGTATCGACTGGTCTACGAGGTGCGGGAAAGCGATGTGGTCGTGCTTGTCGTGGCCGTCGGAAAACGCGACCGCGGTGCGGTCTACCGTACGGCCAGCGCCCGCGATTGATCCCACCACTGATCCCCCCCAACGCAAAAGGCGGCCCGCCCCTCGGCGCGCCGCCTTCCGCAAATCTCGACCCGAAAGGCTCCCTCAGCTCGCTGAGGTGCCTTCCTTCTTCTGGTCGGCGTAGATCATCAGCGGTTTCGCCTCGGCGCTCACCGCTTCCTCGTTCACCACCACCTCGTTGACCTCGTCCATCCCGGGCAGCTCGAACATCGTGTCGAGCAGGATGTCCTCGAGGATCGACCGCAGGCCGCGGGCGCCGGTTTTCCGGGCGATGGCGCGCTGCGCGATGGCCTTGAGCGCGTCATCGGTGAAGGTCAGCACCGTGTCCTCGATCTCGAAGAGCCGCTGGTACTGCTTGACCAGCGCGTTCTTCGGCTGGGTCAGGATGGTGACCAGCGCCTCGTCGTCGAGGTCCTCGAGCGTCGCCAGGACCGGCAGGCGGCCGACGAATTCGGGGATCAGGCCGAACTTCAGCAGGTCCTCGGGCTCGAGGTCCTGGAAGATCTCGCCGACGTTGCGGTCGTCGACCCCGCGCACATCGGCGCCGAAGCCCATGGCCGAGCCCTTGCCGCGCTGCGCGATGATCTTGTCGAGCCCCGCGAAGGCGCCGCCGCAGATGAACAGGATGTTGGTGGTGTCGACCTGCAGGAACTCCTGCTGGGGATGCTTGCGCCCGCCCTGGGGCGGCACGCTCGCCACCGTGCCTTCCATCAGCTTCAGAAGCGCCTGCTGCACGCCCTCGCCCGAGACGTCCCGGGTGATCGAGGGGTTCTCGGACTTGCGGGTGATCTTGTCGACCTCGTCGATGTAGACGATGCCGCGCTGCGCCCGCTCGACGTTGTATTCCGAGGCCTGCAGGAGCTTGAGGATGATGTTCTCGACATCCTCGCCGACATAACCCGCCTCGGTCAGCGTGGTCGCATCCGCCATGGTGAAGGGCACATCGAGGATGCGCGCCAGCGTCTGCGCCAAGAGCGTCTTGCCGCAGCCGGTCGGGCCGATCAGCAGGATGTTCGACTTGTTCAGCTCGATGTCGGAGCTTTTCGCCGAATGGTTCAGACGCTTGTAGTGGTTGTGCACCGCCACCGAGAGCACGCGCTTGGCCTTGGCCTGGCCGATCACGTAATCGTCCAGCACCTGGCAGATCTCGTGCGGGGTCGGCACGCCGTCGGTGGATTTGAGCCCGGTGCCCTTCGTCTCTTCCCGGATGATGTCCATGCACAGCTCGACGCATTCGTCGCAGATGAACACCGTGGGACCGGCGATGAGCTTGCGCACCTCGTGCTGGCTTTTTCCGCAGAAACTGCAATACAGCGTGTTCTTGCTGTCGCCGCCGTTATTCGTCGCCATCGTCACCCTTTCTCGGCCCGCTTCAATCGGACATGGCGCGGGCATCCCGCTCTTATTCCGGTCTCGCCAAGTCCCAGAATCTTAGGGCAGCCATGGCAGCCCTACAATCACAAATATGTCGCGGGCGGCGCAGGGTCGCGCCTGCGCCGCGGCGCGCGCCCTCAGGACTTGGCCTCGTCTCCCGCGGCACGGCTGGTCACGATATCGTCGATCAGCCCCCAGTCGCGGGCCGCCTCGGGCGACATGAAGTTGTCGCGCTCGAGCGCGGATTCGACGGTGTCGTAGTCCTGCCCGGTGTGGTGGACGTAGATCTCGTTCAGCCGCCGCTTCAGCTTCAGCGTCTCCTCGGCGTGGATCATGATGTCGGTCGCCTGGCCCTGGTAGCCGCCCGAGGGCTGGTGAACCATGATCCGGCTGTTGGGCAGCGAGAAGCGCATGTCCTTGGCGCCGCCCGCCAGGAGCAGCGAGCCCATCGAGGCCGCCTGCCCGATCACCAGCGTGGAGACCGCCGGCTTGATGTACTGCATGGTGTCGTAGATCGACAGACCCGATGTCACCACGCCGCCGGGCGAGTTGATGTACATCGAGATTTCCTTGTTCGGGTTCTCGGCCTCGAGGTGCAGGAGCTGCGCCACGATCAGGCTCGACATGCCGTCGTGCACCGGCCCGTTGAGGAAGACGATGCGCTCCTTCAGGAGGCGCGAGAAGATGTCATAGGCCCGCTCGCCGCGGCTGGTCTGCTCGACCACCATGGGCACGAGCGTGTTCATGTATGTCTCGAAAGGATCGGTCATCGGGCCTGCCTCGGTCGCTTCTGGGAAATCCGTCGCGGATGCCGCGTCGGGAGAGTCTTAGTGGTCCCCCCGGGGGCCTGCAAGAGGCCCACCCCCGCGAATCCCGCGTCATCCCGGCGCGATTTTGGCTGGGGTTGGGGGAGGGTGCGGGGGTGTGGGCGGTTGAGGGTGGTGTGATGGGGGAGTGACGGCGGGCGTTCGCAGGTGGCGCTGGGGTGTGCGGGTGTCTGGTGTCTGGTGTCCGGTGTCCGGTGTCTGGTGTCTGGTGTCTGGTGTCTGGTGTCTGGTGTCTGGTGATGCTGGGCAACATGAGGTGGCCGGAGGGCAAGAGGCCGCAGTTGGCCCCGGCCCGGGCCGGTCTCTGGATGAAGTGCATCCCCGGCGCTGCCACCAGACCGGCTCCGATGCTGCCGTCCGAGCACTCCCCGATGCTGTCCCCAGCCCGGCGCTGCCCCCAGAAGAACAGCCCATACCCTAACACCCACACCCCGCCGCCCTCTCAACACACACCACCAGAGGGCGCGCGCCGGACCGGGGGCCGGCGCTGCTGACCTCTGCGCGAGGCGCTTTATCCCAACAAGGTCAGGACTAGCGATGAGTTAAGCACGCCACTCCCAAGAGCGCCGGTCCATTGGGCCGGTCCGGCGCGCGCCCGGCACCTTCGGTGCTGTTCGGGCGCAAGGGGTGCGGGTGTGAGCCGGAGCGCGCAGTGCCAGCGGTCTGATCGGCGAGTTCCCGATGTCGTCCCGCTTGTCGCGCGCTCAACCCCGCGCCGCACACGCACCGGGCACTGCACCCGGCGTCCCAGAAACTGTCGGCCCCGCTACCCAGGCACGGCCCGACGCGTCGCAGGGAACCGCCCGCCCCGCTACCCAGGCACCGCCCGACGCGTTCCAGGCACCGCCCACCCCGCATCGCACTGCCCACCCCCGCGTCAATGCGCCCTCCCCCAGCCGCCACCGCCCCGCATTGCCGCACCCGCGCCCGCGCCTATCTGCCCTCCCCATGCCCGAGGACAGCACCAAGACCCCCGCCCGCGACCCGCTCGACCGGAGCCCGCCGACCCGCACGGCGGGGCTGGCGCGGCTCGAGGCCTTCCTGCCCGGCGCCGGGCGCGCCTATGCCGAGGGGCGCAACACCGACCCGGGGCCCGAGGCGCCCTCGGCGGTCTCAAAGCTCTCGCCCTACCTGCGCCACCGGCTCCTGACCGAGGAGGAGGTGCTCACAGCCACCCTCGCCCGGCACGCCCCCAAGGCCGCCGAGAAGTTCATCCAGGAGGTCTTCTGGCGCAGCTACTTCAAGGGCTGGCTCGAGATGCGCCCGAGCGTCTGGCAGGACTACCTGGCCACGCGCGACGCCGCCTGGGACCGGGTGCAGACGCAATCTGGCCTGCGCCGCGCCTGGGAGGAGGCCTGCCTCGGCGAGACCGGGATCGACTGTTTCGACGCCTGGGCGCGGGAGCTCGCCGCGACCGGCTACCTGCACAACCACGCGCGGATGTGGTTCGCCTCGATCTGGATCTTCACCCTGCGGCTACCCTGGGCGCTCGGCGCGGATTTCTTCCTGCGCCACCTGCTCGACGGCGATCCGGCCTCGAACACGCTGGGCTGGCGCTGGGTCGCGGGGCTGCAGACGCCGGGCAAGACCTATCTCGCGACCGCGCGGAACATCCGCAAGTTCACCAACGAGCGCTTCCACCCCAAGCACCAGCTCGCCGCCGAGGCGCTGCCGGTGCCGGGCCCCGAGAACCCGCCGCCCATGGCCGCGCCCGAGGGCGACCCTCTCGACCCCGGAAGCCGCGCGGTGCTGCTCCTGCACGAGGACGACCTCTCGCCCGGCTGGCTCCTGGAGATGGGGCTCGCGCCGCTTGCGACCGGGGTGCTGGATGCCACGGGGCGGCTCAGCCACCTCGCGCCCGCGCCGCATGTGCCCGCCTTCAAGGCCGCCGCGATGGAGGATGCCCTCGCCCGCCATGGCGATGCGCTCGGCCCGGTGACGCGCGGGCTGACCAGCGCCGAGGAGATCACCGCCTGGGCGCGGGACGCGGGCGCCGAGGAGATCGTGACGAGTTACGCCCCCGTCGGGCCCAGCGCCGACATCCTGCGCGAGATCGAGGGGCTGCCGCTCCGCCGCCCGCTCCGGGGCTATGACGCCCGCGCCTGGCCGCATGCGACCAAGGGGTTCTTCAAGTTCAAGGACCGGATTCCGGGGCTTCTCGGCGCGCTGAAGGGCATCGGCCCGGTCTGAGGGATAGGGCCGGGCTGGGGGTGGCCACGTGCGCTGCAGGCTGCCCCGGCGCGCGTCGGCACCCGCGTCACGCGGCGGATAGCCACGAACCAGATGCGCCTCACCAACCTGCGCGCCTTGCGACGATCGGCCCCGCGCCTGCCCGCCCGCACCAGCGCGCAACCTTGCGGCCACCCACGAAGCCCCGCACCAACCCTGCGCCACCTTCCCCGAAGGCACCCTGCCCCGCCGCCTCACCACGCCGCGCCGCGGCGGCTCGCCTTTAGCGATTGTGGGGGCCCAAACCCGTTAGCGTTACCTTGCGGAAGCTTAATATCTGACATACGACTTTCGTCGTAGGCGTCATTCGCGCTTATCGCGTCATGGCAAGGCCATGACGTGCGCGTCACCCCCTCGCGCCCAGCGTGTCCAGCCCCATGAGCGGACAACCGCCTTGGCTCGAACGGCGCTTTCGATTATCCCGCAAGGGTTGAGGCGTCCTGCGACTTGGCAGCCTGCCGATCCGGCCTACGAGGATAATTTCAAATGACAATTTCTCTTCCCATCGACATCGAAACCCCACAGCAGGCCGAGGCCCTGCGCCGCAATGCCGGCGATGCGGCCCAGTTTCTCAAAGCGATCAGCCACGAGGGTCGGCTGATGATCCTTTGCCATCTCGTCAGCGGCGAGAAGAGCGTGACCGAACTCGAAACCCTGCTCCAGGTGCGCCAGGCAGCGGTCAGCCAGCAACTCGCGCGGCTGCGCTCGGAAGGGCTGGTGGTCAGCCGCCGCGAGGGCAAGGGCATCTTCTACAGCCTGGCCGACGAGAAGCCCAAGGTGCTGCTCGAATGCGTGCACGGGCTGTTCTGCGCCGAAAGCGCCACGGCTGAAGCCTGAGCGCGACAGCCGGGCCGCGTCGGGTCTTTTCCCCGATAAGCGCCCGGCACTGACACCCAGGGCGCCGGCCTGACAGGCGGGCCGGCCCCGGGCACGGCGGGCGGCCCCAAGACGCCCCCGTCCCACACCCCCGGACCCCGGCGGGGCTTCCTTTCCCGCCGCGGCTCTGCCACACCTCCGGCGTCCCCGCCGCCTTCGAGGTTCCCATGCGCCCCATCCTTCTCATCCTCGCGATCTGGGTCGCGGGCCTTGGCGCTGCGGCGCAATACGCCAAGCTGGCCGTCGGCTTCGACGCGCTCTCCGAGGTCTATACCGACGCCGGGGCGGCGCTCGGCTTTGCGGTCTCGCTCCTCAGCCTCCTGGGCCTGGTCTTCGGCCTGTCCGCCGGGCGGCTGGTGGCCCGCTTCGGCGCCAAGCGCGCGCTGATCGGCGGGCTGATCCTCGGCGCGGCCATGTCGGCGCTTGAGGCGACCCTGCCGGCGCTGCCGCTGTTCCTGGCCGCGCGCACGATCGAGGGGCTCTCGCATCTGGCCATCGTGGTCGCCGCCCCGACGCTGATCGCCGAGACCGCGCCCGACCGGCTGCGGCCCGCGGCGATGACGCTCTGGAGCACCTTCTTCTCGGTGGCTTTCGCGGCCGCCGCCTGGGCCGGGCCCGCGGTGATCGCGGCCTATGGGCTCGACGGGCTGCTGCTCGCCCATGCGGTCTACCTGCTGGCCATGGCGGGGCTTCTGGCGCCGGTCCTGCCGCGCGCCACCCCGGGCGAGCCCGAGGTGACCCGCCGCGCGGGCATCCTGCGCCAGCACCTGGCGCTTTACTCCGACGCCTGGCTCTCGGCGCCGGGCTGGGGCTGGCTGTTCTACACCTTCACCTTCGTCGCGGTGCTGGTCCTGCTGCCGCAGATCGCCCCCGGCGCGCCGATCTGGCTGGCGACCGTGCTGCCGCTCGCGGCGATCCTGACCTCGCTGACGCTGGGCGTGGCGCTCCTGTCGCGGCTGAGCGCGGTCTCCATCTCGATGCTGGGCTTTGCCCTCGCGGCGGGCTGCACGCTCTGGGCGCTTCTCAGCCCCGGGACCACCACGGCGGTCATCGCGCTCTTCCTGACGCTGGGGCTGGTGCAGGCGGCGGGCTTCGCGGCGGTGCCGCAGCTCGCCCGGCGGCCGGCCGACCGGGCCATGGCCAATGGCGCCATCGCGCAGATGGGCAACCTCGGCAATCTGACCGGCACGCCGGTGGTGCTGGCGCTTCTGGGGATCGGCGGCCCGCAGGCCGCGCTCGGGGCGCTGATCTTCTGCTATCTCGCGGGCTTCGGCGTGCACGCCGTGATGGCGCGCCGCCGCGCCCGTCAGCCCGCCTCGGAGAGCCGCGCCACGTAGCGCGCCAGCATGTCGATCTCGAGGTTGATGCGCTCGCCCACCTCGGCGGCGCCCCAGGTGGTGGCCTCCTTGGTGTGCGGGATGAAGTTCACCCAGAACTCCGAACCTTCGACGTCATTGACCGTCAGCGAGGTGCCGTTCAGCGCCACCGAGCCCTTGGGCGCGATGAACTTCGCCAGGTGATCGGGGGCGCGGAAGGTGACCTTGGTGCTGTCGCCGTCGTCCTCCATGCGGGTGATCTCGGCCACGCCGTCGACATGGCCCGAGACGATATGCCCGCCCATCTCGTCGCCCATGCGCAGGGCCCGTTCGAGGTTCACGCGGTAGCCCACCGACCAGGCGCCGATATTGGTCTTGGAGACGCTTTCGGCGCTGATCTCCACGTCGAACCAGTCGGCCCCCACCGCCACGGCGGTCAGGCAGACCCCGTCGCAGGCGATCGAGGCGCCGATCTCGATGGTCTGGGTGTCGTAGCCGGTGGCAATGCGGGCGCGCAGGTCGCCGCGCTGCTCGAGCGCGCGCAGCTCGCCGATATCGGTGATCAGTCCGGTGAACATCGGGCTTTCCCTTGGGTCGTGTCTTTGCCGCAGACGGGGCGGTTCGGGCCATCTCGGGCCTTATTTTCGCCTAGCACCCCGTCTAGGCTCTCGCTCTAGTCAATCGGGGAAATAGACCGACACCATGGGTTACGCAACCGGAGACAGACGCGTCTTCCTGTTCCTGCAGGGGCCGCACGGACCGTTCTTCCACCGGCTCGGCACCATGCTGCGCAAGACCGGGGCCGAGGTCTGGCGGGTCGGCTTCAACGCCGGCGACCGCGCCTTCTGGTTCCACCCCGGCAGCTACCTGCCCTACCAGGGCAGCGCCGAGGACTGGCCCGAGACCTTCGCCGCGATCCTGTCGGAAAAACGCGTGACCGACATCGTGCTCTACGGCGACGTGCGGCGCATCCACGCCGAGGCGGTGGCCGAGGCCCGCGCCCGCGGCCTGACCGTGCATGTCTTCGAGGAAGGCTACATGCGCCCCTATTGGGTCACCTACGAGCGCGGCGGCTCGAACGGCCATTCGCGGCTCATGCGGATGTCGGTCGAGGACATGCAGGCGGCGCTGGCGCTGTCGGACATGGAGGCCCCGCTGCCGCCCGCGCATTGGGGCGACATGCGCCACCACATCTTCTACGGCGCGCTCTACCACGGCATGGTGATGCTCAGGAACGGCGCCTATCGAAACTTCCGCCCGCACCGGGCGCTGCCGGTGACCAAGGAGTTCCGTCTTTATCTGCGCCGGCTGATGCTGATGCCCTTCACCGCGCTGGAGCGGCTCTTCGAGACGGCGCACATCCGCTACGGCGGCTTCCCCTATCACCTGGTACTGCTGCAACTCGAACACGACTCGAGCTTCCAGCAACATTCGCCCTTCGCCACCATGCCCGAGTTCCTCAAGCTGGTGATCGAAGGCTTCGCCGAGGGCGCGCCGGGGCATCACCACCTGGTCTTCAAGGCCCATCCGCTGGAGGACGGCCGGGTGCCGGTGCGCCGCACGATCCGGGCGCTGGCCCGGGCGCATGGTATCGCCGACCGGGTGCATTACGTGCGCGGCGGCAAGCTGGCGCAGCTTCTGAACGACGCCCGCAGCGCGGTGACGGTCAATTCCACCGCCGCCCAGCAGGTCCTCTGGCGGGGCATCCCGCTCAAGGTCTTCGGCGATGCGGTCTATGCCAAGCCCGAGTTCGTCTCGACCCAGCCCTTGCCCGAGTTCTTCCAGCAGCCGACCCGGCCGGACAACCGCGCCTACAAGGATTACCGCCGCTACCTGCTCGAGACGAGCCAGCTTCCGGGCGGCTTCTACTCCGCGCGCGGGCGCCGACAGCTCCTGCGCCAGGTGGTCGACATGATGCTGGCACCGGACGATCCCTATGACGCGCTCTCGCGCGGCACCGCGGCCCCGCGGCAACAGTTGCGCGCGGTGACCTGAGCCCGCCCGGCCTCCGAGCTTCCATTTGTGCTGTCTTCTCGGTAGCCTGCGGAAAAAATAAGACCGAGGCAGAACAGAACAGGTCGAGGAGACCGAGCAGTGGCAGCCGTTCAATCCCGGTGGGCGCGGGGTGTCGCCCTTCTTGTCGCGACGTCGATCCTGGCGTCCTGCGGCCTTCCGCGCGTGGGCCCGAACAAACGTGAAATCTATGCCGGATCGGTGCAGCGCGAAGGCGATGCCTTCGTCATCGCGGTCAACGACCGGGTCACCCGGGCGACCGCCGTGGTGCCCTCTTTCGGGTTTTCCGAGAATTTCCAGAACGCCGGCGTCGTCGGCTCCGACGTGATCTCGCCCGGGGACATCCTCGGGCTGACGATCTGGGAGAACGTCGACGACGGGCTTCTGGCGGGCGAAGGCGTGAACGCCACCGCGCTCGAGGAAGTGCAGGTCGACGGCGCGGGCTTCATCTTCGTGCCCTACGCCGGGCGCATCCGCGCCGCGGGCAACACCCCCGAGGCCGTGCGCCGGATCATCACCGACCGGCTCTCCGACCAGACCCCCGACCCGCAGGTGCAGGTGCGCCGCATGGCGGGCGACGGCTCCACCGTGACCGTCATCAGCGAGGGCGGCGCCTCGGGCGTCTTCGCCATCGAGCGCCCGACCCGCACGCTCTCGGCCATGCTGGCCCAGGCCGGCGGCGTCGCCGTGCCCCCCGAGATCGCCCAGATCACCGTCCAGCGCGGTGGCCATACCGGCAAGATCTGGTTCCAGGACCTCTACGAGAACCCGCAGATGGACATCGCGCTGCGCGGCGGCGACAAGATCCTGATCTCCGAGGACACCCGCGCCTTCACCGCGCTTGGCGCCACCGGCACCCAGGCCCGCGTGCCCTTCGAGAGCCAGACGCTTTCGGCCGTGGAGGCCCTGGCCACCGTCGGCGGGCTGGTGCCCACCGCCTCGGATCCGACCGGCGTCTTCATCTTCCGCAACGAGCCCGCCGAGATCGCCAACCAGGTGCTCGGCCGGACCGACCTCGTGGGCGCGCAGCGCGTGGTCTATGTGCTCGACCTGACGCAGCCCAACGGCATGTTCACCGCGCGCGACTTCGTGGTGCGCGACGATGACACGCTCTACGTGACCGAGGCGCCCTTCGTGCAGTGGGACAAGACCATCGCGGCGCTGACCGGCTCGCTGGGCTCGGTCACCGCGATCCAGGATCTGACCACCTCGGTCGCAGAACTGCCGGGCGGCTGATCCATGCCCGGCGCAAGGCCGGATCAGGACGCCGGGGCCCCGCCGCCCCGGCGTCTTTTCGTCTATACCCGCAAGCTGCGCTTCGATCCTCGGATCACCCGGATCCTGGCGCTCGCGGGCTGGCAGGTGGCCACCGGGCGGCCCGGCCCCGGCGATCACGTCGGCGTCTGGGGCGCCTCGCCACTGGCGCATCGCGGCGAGCGCATGGCCCGCGCCCATGACGCGCCGCTCCTGCGGATCGAGGATGCCTTCCTGCGCTCGCTTTTCCCCGGCCGCGCCGGGGAGCCGCCGCTGGGCCTTCTGATGGACAGCCGCGGGGCGCATTTCGACCCCGCCCGGCCTTCGGACCTCGAAGAGATCCTGGCCCATGACCCGCTCGATGACGCGGGCCTTCTGACCGAGGCCCGGGCGCAGATGGCCCGGCTGCAGCGCGCGCATCTGACCAAATACGCCGCGACACGCACCGACCTGCCCCTGCCCGAGCCGGGCTACGTACTGGTCGTCGACCAGACCCGCGGCGATGCCTCGGTAACGGCCTCGGGCGCCGACCGGCTGCGCTTTCTCGAAATGCTGACCCATGCCCGCGAGGCGCATCCCGGCCAGCGCATCCTGATCCGCAGCCACCCCGAGACCGCCCAGGGCCACCGCCCGGGCCATTTCGAGGCCGGCGACCTCGCCCCCAACATCCGCTTCCACGACGATCCCGTCTCGCCCTGGCAGCTTCTCGAAGGCGCCGTCGCGGTCTACACCGTCTCATCGCAGCTCGGCTTCGAGGCGATCCTCGCGGGCCACCGCCCGCAGGTCTTCGGCCAGCCCTTCTACGCCGGCTGGGGCCTGACCGAGGACGCCTTTCCCATCGACCGCCGCCAGCGCCGGCTGACCCGCGCGCAGCTCTTCGCCGGGGCGATGATGCTCTACCCGGTCTGGTTCGATCCCTACCGCGACCGGCGCGGGCGGCTTTCCGATGCCATCGACGCGCTCGAGGCCGAGGCCCGCGCCTGGCGCGAGGACCGCGCGGGCTGGGTCGGGCGCGGCATGCGGCTCTGGAAGCGCGGGGCGCTGCAGGGCTTCTTCGGCAGCCATCGCCGCATGGTCTTCGCCGAAGGTGAGGCCGAGGCCCGCGCCCGTGCCGAAAAGGACCACCGCCGGGTCATGGTCTGGGCCGGCAAGGCGCGCGAGGACGAGCCCGCCGTCCGGGTCGAGGACGGCTTCCTGCGCTCGCGCGGGCTGGGGGCCGAGCTGGTCCCGCCCCTGTCGCTCGCGCTCGACGATCTGGGCATCTACTACGACCCGACCCGGCCTTCCCGGCTCGAACGGCTGATCGCCGAGAGCCCGCGCCTCTCCGCCGCCGAGCTGGAGCGCGCGGGCCGGCTGATCGCCTTCCTGACCGAGCGGGGCCTCAGCAAATACAACCTCGCGGGCGCCCTGCCCTCGCTGCCCGAGGGCCCCCGCATCCTGGTGCCCGGCCAGGTCGAGGACGACGCCTCGATCCTCAAGGGCGCGGGCGAGATCCGCAGCAATGCCGCCCTCTTGGCTCGGGTCCGGGCCGAAAACCCCGGGGCGCGCATCCTCTGGAAGCCGCATCCCGATGTGACCGCGGGGCTGCGCCTTGGCGCGGTGCGGGAGCCGCTGGCACATGCCGACGCCACGCTCGAGGGCACCGACATCGCCGCCGCGCTGGGGGCGGTCGAGGCGCTCTGGACGATCACCTCGCTCACCGGCTTCGAGGCGCTCCTGCGCGGGGTGAAGGTCACGACGCTGGGCACGCCCTTCTACGCCGGCTGGGGGCTGACCCGCGACCTGGGCCGGGTGCCCGCGCGGCGGCAGGGGGTGCACGGCGTGACGCTCGAGGGCTTGGTGCATGCGACGCTGATCGCCTATCCGCGCTACCGCGACCCGGTGACGGGCCGCCCCTGCCCCGTCGAGGTCGTGGCCGAACGGCTGGCCTCTGGCGCACTGCCGCGCGCCGGGGCCTTCAACCGGAGCCTGTCGAAGCTGCAGGGGCTGCTGGCGAGCCGGGCGTCGCTCTGGCGGTGAGGGGGCGGCGCGTGCCTCTAGGTCGGGCGTTTGTTAAACGGCAGGCGGCGGCACGGGTGCATCTCTGACGGCAACGCGGACCTAACGCTTGCGATGAGGGAGACAGTTCAGCCAGCAGGCCGGGTAGCCCCCTCCCGGCTGCACCTCGCGGCCCGCCTCAGCCCTTCCGCCAAATGTGCAGCACATCCGGCCCGACGGGCCGCGTCTCCACCAGCTCGAACCGGGGCGCCTCGGAAAGCGCGTCGACCCCAAGTGCGCCGAGGCCGGGGCGACCCTCGGCCCCCAGCGTCAGCCCGGCGGTGAAGCCCACCAGCTCGTCGACCAGCCCCGCGCCGAGCAGCGTCGCAGCCAGCGCGCCGCCGCCCTCGCAGAAGACCCGCGTCAGCCCTTCGGCACCCAGCGCCTCGATCACCGAGACCGGATCGAGCTGCCGCCCCGCCAGCCGGCAGGGCAGAAGCTTCGCGCCCAGCCCTTCCCAGGCGGCGCGGGTCTCGGCGGGGGCGTCGGGGCCGTGGCAGACCCAGACCGGCACCTCGCGCGCGGTGCGCGCCAGTTGCCCCATGAGCGGCAGGTCCAGAAGCCGCGAGATCACCACCCGCACCGGCTGGCGCCGGGCGCCGAGCCCGCGCACGGTCAGCGCCGGGTCGTCGGCCCGCGCGGTGCCCGCGCCGACCATGACCGCATCCGAACGGCCGCGCGCCGCATGCACCCAGGCCCGGGCGGCGGGCCCGGTGATCCACTGGCTCTCGCCGGTGGCCGTGGCGATGCGCCCGTCAAACGAGGTCGCGAGCTTCAGCGTCACCTGCGGCCGCCCGGTCTGCAGCCGGTGCAGGAAGCCCGCGTGGTCGCGCTCGGCCGCCTCGGCGCCGACGCCGGTGGTGACCGCGATGCCCGCGGCGCGCAGCATCTCGAAGCCACGGCCCGAGACCCTCGGGTCACTGTCGGAGAAAGGCGCCACCACCCGCGCCACGCCCGCTTTGATCAGCGCCTCGGCGCAGGGCGGGGTCGCGCCGTGATGGGCGCAGGGCTCCAGCGTGACATAAGCCGTGGCGCCGCGCGCGGCCGCGCCGGCCTGGGCCAGGGCCTCGGTCTCGGCATGGGGGCGGCCGCCGGGCTGGGTCCAGCCGCGCCCGACAACCCGGGAGCCCTGGACGATCACGCAGCCGACCGCCGGGTTGGGCCAGGTCTGGCCCATGCCCCGCCGGCCCAGGCTCAGCGCATGGGCCATGTGGCGTTGATCTGCCAAGCTCACTTCTCGGTCGCGGCCGGGGGTCTCAGCTCGCTGACGAATTTGTCGAAATCATCCGCCGCCTGGAAGTTCTTGTAAACGCTGGCAAAGCGCACGTAAGCGACGGTGTCGATCCGGGCGAGGGCCTCCATCACGATCTCGCCGATCTGCTTCGAGGGGATGTCCGTCTCGCCCATGCTTTCGAGCCGCCGCACGATGCCCGAGATCATCTGGTCGATGCGTTCGGGCTCCACCGGGCGCTTCTGCATGGCGATGCGGATCGAGCGCTCCAGCTTGTCGCGGTCGAAATCCTCGCGCCGGCCGTTGGTCTTGATGACCACGAGGTCGCGCAGCTGCACCCGCTCGTAGGTGGTGAAGCGCCCGCCGCAGGCCGGGCAGAACCGCCGCCGTCGGATCGAGACGTGATCCTCGGCCGGACGGGAATCCTTCACCTGGGTGTCGATATTTCCGCAAAACGGGCAGCGCATCGGCCGTCCCCCCTGGTCTTTGTCTGCCTCAAAAAGGGGTTGGCCCCCGTTTATCCACAGCCACTATAGGGGTTTGGGCATAATTTGGGTAGAGGGGATTTTCGCCCCCTAGATCGTGGGTTGATCCAGCGCCATATGGGCGGCCACCTTCCGCTGATGCGGCGCGTCGCGATGTTCGAAAAGGTAAATTCCTTGCCAGGTTCCAAGCAGCATCCGCCCGTTTTCGACGGGAATTGACAGGCTGCCGGGCAGAAGTGCCGCCTTGATGTGCCCCGGCATGTCGTCCGGGCCCTCGTAGGTATGGGTGAGATAGGACATGGCCGGATCGCTGCTCGGCGGCACCAGCCGCGAGAGATAGGCGAGGAGGTCGTCCTGCACCTCGGGGTCGGCGTTTTCCTGGATCAGGAGGCTCGCCGAGGTGTGGCGCAAAAAGAGCGTCAGGAGCCCCGTGCCCTGAACCCAGGCGGCGACCTCGGGGGTGAACTCGTAGAGCCCCTGCCCCCGGGTCTGGATGGTGAGCTGCGTGATCATGGCCCGCAGCCTAGCCGGGCTGGGCGCGAGCGCCAGCCCCTTACGCGCCAGCCCCTTACACGTCGGTGGCGACGCAGCGGACCGAAGGCATGTCGTTTTGGCCCCAGTCGAAGAGGATCGGCGTGCCGTTGTCGTGCACGGCGGGCATCGAGGCGACCTGGGCCAGCGTCTCGCGGCAGTCGGCCAGTTCGGAGGAGAGCACCTCGATTTCGATCACCTCGGGGTCGGGGCCGGTCATCACCTCGCTGGCCGCGAGGGCTGCGGCGGAGGCGCAGATCAGGGCGGTGGCAGTCAGAGCAATGCGTTTCATGTCTTTTCCCTTTGGCATTGGCTGGAAAACGCCGAGACCGCCGAAAGGGTTTCATGCCGCGGGTTAACGTCACGTTTCGGTGTGAAGGCAAGGGCGCGGTTCCGGGCGCTGCAACCCCTGCGCCCCGGGCTGCGTTGGGGGCCGAACTGACAAGACAGAACAAGGAGAACTTCCATGGCCGCCAAGACGCTGTTCATCACCGGGGCCTCTTCGGGGATCGGGGCCGAGACCGCCCGCGCCGCGGTTGCCGCAGGTTGGAACGTGGGCCTCTTCGCCCGCTCCGAGGACAAGATCGCCGATCTCGCCAAGGAGCTGGGCGACAAGGCGCTGGCGCTGCCCGGCGATGCAACCAAGCTCGAGGACCAGGAGGCCGCGCTCGAGAAGCTCGCCAAGACCTTCGGTTCGGTCGACGCGGCCTTCGCCAATGCCGGCACCGGCCTCAGCGCCGCGGGCACCGAGGCGGGCGATCCCGAGGAATGGCGCAAGATGGTCGAAATCAACATCCTCGGCGTGCTCTGGACCACCAAAGCCGCCATGCCGCATCTGAAGGCCAGCATGGGCCACCTGGTGCTGACCGGCTCGGCCGCCGGACGGGTGCACATCAAGGGCTCGGTCTACGGCGCCTCGAAGTGGTTCGTGCATGGCTACGGCGGCAACCTCGCCGAGGAGATGCGCGAGTTCGGCGGACGCTGCACCGTCGTGGCCCCGGGCATGGTCGACACGCCCTTCTTCGACGAGGCCAAGCCCGACAAGCTCAAGCCGCAGGACATCGCCGACAGCGTGGTCTTCGCGCTGAATGCCGACAAGCGGGCGAATGTGCAGGAAATCTTCGTGATGCCAAACAATTGAGGCCCGGACCTCATGTCAGGCAAAAGGCGGACGGGGCCGGTCTGGCCCCGTTCGCTGAGATCAGCAGATCGGCGGCGGCAGGTCCTGCGGCCGGTCGAGCTCTGCCGGGTTGTAGGGCGCCGGATCGCCCGCGGTGAAGAACTCCGCTGGCTCCGCGTCCATGAGGGCCGCCTCTGCGGGCAGGGCGAACCCGAGCGCTGCGAGAAGCGTCATCATACGTATCATGCACATCTCCTTTGTTTCACGCCTGGTCTGAAGATCGGCACGCTTAGCCTGTGCGGCAACGCGCGACCACGCAGAGGTGATGTGCAGACACGAAGGCGTGCGGGCTTTGCGATGGACCGTGAAGCGGGGCCTAGCAGGCGCCGTCCCAGCTCTGGCTTTCGGGGCAATAGCGCTGGCCCGCCGCCTCTTTCGCCTCGAAGACCGGGTAAAGGTCCATCTCGCTCAGCGTGCCCGGATCGCAGGTGAGCTGCGCCAGCGCCTCGCCGTCCTCGATCACCGTGACGCCGCCTTCCGCCGGGGCCTCGAGGTCGAGCCGGTCGGCGCTGACGTAAAGCTCATAGGCGACCGGCCCGTTGTAGAGCGTCAGCACCTCCCAGAAGTACCGCCCGATGCCGGGCCAGGGCAGCATATCGACCTCGGTGACGGGGCGGGCCAGCAGCATCTCGGCGGGGCCCTCGGGCGGGCCGTAGCGGTAGATCAGCACTCCGCCCTGCAGGCAGAGGTCGAGCTGGCGCGCGCCTTCCTTGACCGTGCAGCGCATGAGCCCCTGCCCGGCGCCGAAACAGCCGGCCGCCGCGGGGGCGGCGAGAAGCGCGAGGCAGAGGGACAGGCAGAGAAGGCGCATGGGGCGCGCGGGCCTCCGGCAAGGGCAGCACGAAAAAGGCGCCCCGCGGGGCGCCTTTCGAGAGCTCACTGATCGAGGAACGAGCGCAGTTTGCGCGATCGCGAGGGATGCTTGAGCTTCCTCAGCGCCTTGGCCTCGATCTGGCGGATCCGCTCGCGGGTCACGCTGAACTGCTGGCCCACTTCCTCCAGCGTGTGGTCGGTGTTCATGCCGATGCCGAAGCGCATCCGCAGGACCCGTTCCTCGCGCGGGGTGAGCGAGGAGAGCACGCGCGTCGTGGTCTCCTTCAGGTTCTCCTGGATCGCGCTGTCGAGCGGCAGGACCGCGTTCTTGTCCTCGATGAAATCGCCGAGCTGGCTGTCTTCCTCGTCGCCGATGGGCGTCTCGAGCGAGATCGGCTCCTTGGCGATCTTCATCACCTTGCGGACCTTCTCGAGCGGCATCTGCAGCTTCTCGGCCAGCTCCTCCGGCGTCGGCTCGCGGCCGATCTCGTGCAGCATCTGGCGGCCGGTGCGCACCAGCTTGTTGATCGTCTCGATCATGTGCACCGGGATGCGGATGGTGCGCGCCTGGTCGGCGATCGAGCGGGTGATCGCCTGGCGGATCCACCAGGTCGCATAGGTCGAGAACTTGTAACCCCGGCGATACTCGAACTTGTCCACGGCCTTCATCAGGCCGATGTTGCCTTCCTGAATGAGATCAAGGAATTGCAGACCGCGGTTCGTGTATTTCTTGGCGATGGAGATCACCAGCCGCAGGTTCGCCTCGACCATTTCCTTCTTGGCCTGGCGGGCTTCCTTCTCGCCCTTCTGGACCTGCTGGACGATGCGGCGAAACTCCGAGATGTCGAGGCCGACGTATTGGCCGACCTGCGCCATGTCGGCGCGCAGGCCCTCGACCTTGTCGGCGCTCTTCTCGATGAAGCTCTGCCAGCCGCGGCCCGGCTTCTCGGCCATGCGCTCCATCCAGTTCGGATCGAGCTCGCGGCCGCGGTATGCCTCGATGAACTCGCGGCGGTTGATGCGGGCGTGGTCCGCGAGCTTCACCATGGCGCTGTCGATCGACATGATCCGGCGGTTGATGCCGTAGAGCTGGTCGACCAGCGCCTCGATGCGGTTGTTGTGCAGGTGCAGCTCGTTGACCAGTTTCACGATCTCGGAGCGCAGCTTCTGGTAGGTCGCCTCGTCGGCCTTGGTGAAGGAGCCGTCCTCGTTCAGGGTCGCCGAGATCCGGCGGTCCTGCATGGCCGAGAGGTCTTCGTAATCCTGGGCGATGCGGTCGAGGGTCTCGAGGACGCGCGGCTTCAGCGCGGTCTCCATCGCGGCAAGCGACATGTTCGCCTGCTCGTCCTCTTCGTCGTCGTCGTCGTTGTTGCGGATCGGGTTGCCGTCGGCGTCGAGCTCGGGTTCGGCCTTCTTCTCGGGCTTCTCCTGCTTCACGTTCTTGGCGGCGGCGATCTCGGTCTCGGCCACGGCCTCGACCAGTTCCTCGCTCTCCTCGCCCATCTGGCCCGAGAAGGTGGTCTCGAGGTCGATCACGTCGCGCAGAAGAATGTCTTCGTTCAGAAGTTCCTCGCGCCAGATGGTGATCGCCTGGAAGGTCAGCGGGCTTTCGCAGAGGCCCGCGATCATCGTGTTGCGGCCGGCCTCGATGCGCTTGGCGATGGCGATCTCGCCTTCGCGGGACAGCAGTTCGACCGAGCCCATCTCGCGCAGGTACATGCGCACCGGGTCATCGGTGCGGTCGAGCTTTTCCTGCCCGCCGGAGGACACCGCGACGTCCCGCCCCTTCGAGGCGTCGACGACCTCGGTCGAGCCGCTCTTGCGCTCTTCCTCTTCCTCGGCTTCCTCGTCGTGTTCGGTGACCTGGATGCCCATCTCCGAGAGCATCGACATGACGTCCTCGATCTGGTCCGAGGAGACCTGGTCCTGCGGCAGCACCTCGTTGAGCTGGTCGTAGGTGATGTAGCCGCGTTCCTTGGCCTCCGCGATCATGCGTTTGACCGCGGCCTGGCTCATGTCGAAGGAGACGTCCTCCTCCTGGGTCTCTGGCTTGGCATCGTCGTTGTCTTTGGCGGCCATTCAGTGCTCCTTACAGCGGGCTAACCCACGGACAGGCGATTCGCTGGTCCGAATCAATAGCGTGCGTATCTGATTCGCACACCCGTCACACCGGATTCTTTCCCGTCTTTCTGCCTCTCAGCCGCGTTTCCGGTCCTTCGCGAATGAGATGGTATCGAGAAGAGCGGCGAAGCTCTCCCGTTCCGACCTGTCGATCAGCGCCCCGTTGGCGCCGGTGTCGTATTCCGTATCGTCCTCCCGCAGCGCCCGTTCGGCCTTTGCGCGGGCCTCCGCGGCCTGCCCGAGACGCCAGGTCAGCGCCTCGTCCGCGCCCTCGTCGAAATCCTCCATGGCCTCGGCGATCTCGGCCTCGAGCCCATGCGCCGTCCCGAGCTTTGCCAGCTCCTCGGCGATCGTCAGCCGCACCAGCGCCAGGTCGTCGGGGTGGCGCAGGCACGGAGTGATCGCGACATGGCGTGCCGAGAGCAGCGATTCAAGGGCCTCGGGACCGATTGCCGCCGCGCCGCCCTCCATCGCGGCCTCGCGGCTGGCCGGGCGGTCGCGCAGAAGGGCGGCACGCAGGGCCGCGTGATCGGGCTCGGCGCAGTCCATGTCCTCGAGCGCGGTCTCGAACTCCTCGACCAGCCCCGGCGCATGCAGAAGTGCCGCCAGGATCACCGCCTCGCGCAGGCGCCGCTCGCCGGCCTCTCCGGCAGCGACCAAGAGCGAGGCCTTGGCCTCCTGGGTCGGCTGCGGGGCGGCGTCGCGCGGCCGCCAGGGCCCGCGCCCGCCGCCCTGTTTCGCCGGACGCTGCGGGCGGAAGAGCTGCCAGCGCAGCTCCTTGATCTCCTGGCCGTAGTGGTGCCGCAGCGAGGGATCGCGAATCGCCTGGATCTTCTCGCGCAGCGCCCGGTCGAGCGCGGCCTTGCGCTCGGGGCTGTCGAAGATCTTGCCCTCGGTCTCGCGCTGCCAGAGGAGCTGCACCATCGGCATGGCGGCGTCGAGCACCTTGGTGATGCCCTCCTGTCCCTCGGCGCGGATCAGGTCGTCGGGGTCCTGGCCCTCGGGCATGAGCGCGAAGCGCAGCGACTTGCCGGCCTCGAGCAGCGGCAGCGCCAGGTCGATCACCCGGTAGGCCGCGCGCACCCCCGCCCGGTCGCCGTCGAGCGCCACGATCGGCTCGTCGGCCACCCGCCAGAGCGCCTGCAGCTGCGCCTCGGTCACCGCGGTGCCGAGCGGCGCCACCGAGGCCTCGAAGCCCGCGCGCGAGAGGGCGATCACATCCATGTAGCCCTCGGCCACGATCAGCCGCTGACCCTTGCCCGCGGCTTCCCGCGCGGGGCCGAGGTTGTAGAGGTTGCGCCCCTTGTCGAACAGCTCGGTCTCGGGGGAGTTGAGGTATTTCGCCTTGTCCTCGGGATCCATGGCGCGGCCGCCGAAGGCGATGGCGCGCCCGCGCGCGTCGCGGATCGGAAAGAGGATGCGGTTGCGGAAGACGTCGTAGGGCTTGCCCCCGCGCGACGAGGGTTTGGCCAGCCCCGCCGCCATGATCAGCTCGGCCTGCACGCCCTTGGCGGTCAGATGGTCCCAGAGCGCCTGCCAGCCGTCCGGCGCGAAGCCGATCTCGAAGCGCTCCAGCGCCGCGGCATCGAGCCCGCGCCCGGCCAGGTAGTCGCGCGCCGGCCCCGCCGCCCCGGTGTTGAGCGACATCCGGTAGAACTTCAGCGCGTCCTCCATGACGCGCGCCAGCTCGGTGCGGCGGTCGGCCTTCTCCTGCGCCTTGGGGTCCTGGGCGGGCACCTGCATGCCCACCTCGCCGGCGAGGATCTCGATGGCCTCCATGAAGCCCACGTTCTCGCTTTCGCGCACAAAGGAGATGGCGTCGCCCTTGGCGTGACAGCCGAAGCAGTAGAAGAACCCCTTGCGGTCGTCGACGTGGAACGAGGCGGTCTTCTCGTGGTGGAAGGGGCACGGCGCCCAGAAGTCGCCCTTGGCCTGGTTCGACTTGTGCTTGTCCCACATGACCTTGCGCCCGACGACCTGCGAGAGGGTCGTGCGGTCACGCAGTTCATCGAGGAAACCGGGGGGCAGACTCATGCCCCGAATATCGAGGCTTCGCGCGCGCGAGTCCAGCGGATGGCGCGGGGCGCGGCGGCCGCCCCGCGCGTTGCTTATCTCGGGCCCGGGGCCGTCACATCGACTGGCACTGGGCGATCCAGCTTTCGCCGACATCGGCGCCAAGCTGGTCCTCGGGCAGGGAATAGACCCATTCCGCGATGGCGGGGACCACCGCGGCGTATTTCTGCGCCTCACCCGAGAGGTCGCTGGCGATGCCCGCCTGGGCGCTGTCGCGGGCACTGCCCGACTGGCGCGCCTCGACCACCTGCATGACGATCTCGGCCTGCAGGTCGCATTCGGCATCCGCCTCCTGTGCGAAGGCGGCGGGGGTCACGGCCATGAGGCAGGCCGCGGAAAGAAGTGCTGTTCTCATCGGACAAACTCCATACCGGCAAACGATTGAGAGAAGAGCTAGGCCCGCCGCCCCCGGCTGTCACCCGGGGCAAGCGGGATGATGCCGATTTCGGGGCCCCGGCGCGGGCACGCGGCGGCCCCGCCCTCTCAGAGACCCTTGGCGCGGTAGGCCTGCGAGACGCGGTCGATGGCGACCATATAGGCCGAGGTCCGCAGGTCGGTCACATCGCCCCGCTCGATCCAGGGCTCGCGCATCGACTGGTAGGCGACGCGCATGGTGTCATCGAGGCCCGAGCGCACCAGCTCCAGCTCGCTGGCGCCCTGCATGTAGACCTTCTTGAAGTCCTCGGAGAGCGCCCATTTGCCGTCGAGCGCCTCGGAGAGCCGCTCCAGCTCGCTGACCACGAGCGCGTGCTGGCCCTCCTCGAGGCGCCGCTGCATCCGGCCGAAGCGGATGTGGCTGAGGTTCTTCACCCATTCGAAATAGGAGACCGTCACACCGCCCGCGTTGGCGTAGAGGTCGGGGATCACCACGATGCCGCGCTCGCGCAGCTTCTGGTCGGCGCCCGCGGTGATCGGGCCGTTGGCGGCCTCGATGATCAGCGGCGCCTTGATGTTGTCGACGTTGCCGGTGTGGATCACGCCTTCCAGCGCGGCGGGGATCAGGATGTCGCAATCGGACTCGAGGAGCTTGCCGCCGTCCTCGACGTATTCCGCCTCCGGGAAGCCTTTCACGCCGCCGGTCTCGTTCATGTACTCGCGCACGTGGTCGACCGCGATGCCGTTCTCGTTCCAGAGCCCGCCGTCGCGCTCGACGATGCCGACGATCCGCGCGCCGTCCTCCTGGGCCACGAATTTCGCCGCGTGATAGCCCACGTTGCCGAGGCCCTGGACCACCACCCGCTTGCAGTCGAGATCGCCCGAGAGCCCCGCCCGGCGCTTGTCCTCGGCGTGGCGGAAGAACTCGCGCAGCGCGTATTGCACGCCGCGGCCCGTGGCCTCGATCCGGCCCTGAATGCCGCCGGCGTTCAGGGGCTTGCCGGTGACGCAGGCGCGGGCGTTGATGTCGGTGGTGGCCATCCGGGCGTATTGGTCGGCCATCCAGGCCATCTCGCGCTCGGAGGTGCCCATGTCCGGCGCCGGCACGTTCTGGGAGGGGTTGATCAGGTCGCGCTTGATCAGCTCGTAGGCGAAGCGGCGGGTGATCATCTCCATCTCGCGCTCGTCGTATTCGCGCGGATCGACGCAGAGCCCGCCCTTGGAGCCGCCGAAGGGCGCCTCGACAAGCGCGCATTTGTAGGTCATCAGCGCCGCCAGCGCCTCGACCTCGTCCTGGCTGACCGTGGTGTCGAAGCGGATGCCGCCCTTGACCGGCTCCATGTGCTCGGAATGCACCGACCGGTAACCGACGAAGGTGCGGATCTCGCCGCGCAGACGGACCCCGAAGCGCACGGTATAGGTCGAGTTGCAGACCCGGATCTTCTCGCGCAGGCCGGGGCTCAGATCCATCAGATCGGCCGCGCGGTTGTACATTATGTCCACGCTTTCGCGGAACGACGGCTCGGAATGATGGGTGGCGGTGCTGGACATCTGGGGTCTCCCTCCTCTCCGTTTCCGCGCCGCCAAGGGGCGCGCGGCGCGCCGGTAGACCCGGCGACTCGGGGTAAACTGTCGCTCAGTGCGCCCCGGAGGTCCAACTGAAAGCCCCGCTGAAATGCGGCAGGATTATGGCCGTTATGGGCGCTTTTCGGGACAACCACACGTTGACGGCCGCATTGTCTCCGGTTGCAGGCGATTTGCCCGATTTACTTGCCTTAGCGGCCATATTTCGGCCCACTTCCTGGGGCAAACATTCTTTCTGGAGCATGTGTGTGCGCTCGATTGCCAGAACGGCGAACAAGGCCGCGAGGACCCGTGATCGGGTGGAAAGGTGCGGAATGTGTGATGTAAATGTGACCGGGGAGACCCGTGCCCGCGCGAGTGTGCGGCGCATGCGGGACAAGGCGTCGACGGCCCTCTCCGGGTTTCTGCGTGCCGAAGACGGCAACATGTCGATCCTCGCCATCTTCGGGGCCTTCTCGCTCATCGCCATCGGCGGTGTCGGGATCGACCTGATGCAGGCCGAGATGAAGCGCAACAAGGTGCAGAACACGCTCGACCGGGCGGTTCTGGCGGCCGCGGACCTGGACCAGGATCTCGATCCCGAGTCGGTCGTGCGCGACTACTTCGACAAGATGAACATGCCCGACGCGCTGACCTCGGTCACCGTCGAGGAAGGGCTGAACTTCCGCCGGGTGAACGGCACCGCCCGCGAGACGCTGGCCGCCAATTTCACCTCGATCCTCGGGATGGAGGGCTTCCACGCCAATGGCGTCGCCACCGCCGAGGAATACATCCAGAACGTCGAGATCTCGCTGGTGCTCGATATCTCGGGGTCGATGGCGCAGGGCTCGAAGATGGCCAACCTGCGCAACGCCGCCGACACCTTCATCGAGACCGTGCTCGCGGCCGACAACGAGGGCCTCGTGTCGCTCTCGATCGTGCCCTACTCCGAACACGTCAACGCCGGGCCGCTTCTGACCGGCCAGCTCAACGTCGACTGGTTGCACGGCTATTCGCATTGCCTCGAGTTCCCGAACGCGCATTTCGGCTCGACGGCGCTCGATACCGGGCACCGCTTCCAGCAGATGCAGCACGTGCAGTGGAACTACTACGGCTACAACGAGATCGTCGACACGATCTGCCCGCAGTACAACTACGAGCGCATCCAGCCCTTCAGCAACAACGAGACGCGGTTGAAGAACCAGATCAGCCGGCTCGAGCCGCGGGCGGGCACCTCGATCTTCCTCGGGATGAAATGGGGCACGGCGCTGCTGGACCCCTCGACCCGGTTCCTGAACGACGCGGTGATCGCCGCGGGCCAGGGCAACAACGCCTTCACCGGCCGGCCCGCAGACTACGGCCGCGACGACACGCTGAAGACCGTGGTGCTGATGACCGACGGCCAGCACGACCGCTCCTACCGGGTGTCGAACTGGGCCTATGACAGCGAGTCCGACGCCACCCACTGGGCGCGCTACAACCTCTGGTATTACCTGCAGCGCAACGTGCGCCGCAGCAACTGGAGCGCCTTCTACTACCAGAAGTACAACGCCGACCTGGGCGACTCCCTGCTCGACGACATCTGCGACGCCGCCAAGGCCCGCGACATCGTCATCTGGTCGGTCGGCTTCGAGGTCACCGATCACGGCGCCTCGGTCATGCAGAACTGCGCCTCCTCGCCGGCCCATTACTTCGACGTCGAGGGCATCGAGATCGAGGAAGCCTTCTATGCCATCGCCCGGGCGATCAACCAGCTGAGGCTGACCCAATGATGCGTGATCTCCTCTCCTCCGCCCGCGCCTTCTGGCAGCGTGAAGACGGCACCGCCGTGGTGCCCTTCGCCCTCTGGACCCCGCTCTTCGTCAGCGTGATCCTCTCGGGCGTGGAACTGGCGGTGCTGACCGCGCGGCACACCTCGCTCGAGCAGGCGCTCGACCAGACGGTGCGCGACGTGCGGCTGGGCACCGGCACGCTCTACACCCACGACTCGCTCAAGCAGTCGATCTGCGACCGGGCGACGATCCTGCCCGATTGCGAAGGCAAGCTGCAGCTCGAGATGGTCGAGCTGGACATGCGCGATTGGACCGATCCGCCCTCCGAGGTGGCCTGCGTCGACACCTCGGGCACGGCCCAGCCGGTGGTTTCCTTCGAATACGGGCGCGACAACCAGCTGATGTATCTGCGCGCCTGCTACCTCTTCGATCCGATCGCGCCGACCTCGAGCTTCTCCGAGGCGCTGGTCAAGGATGCCAACGGCTATTCCGCGATCGTCTCAACCGCCGCCTTCGTGCACGAACCGAGCTGAGGTCCGCGATGTTTACCAGTATCAAGTCCCGCCTCACCCGGTTCCGCAGCGACACCGAGGGCTCCGTCACCGTCGAGGCGATCATCGTCCTGCCGGTGCTGCTTTGGCTCTTCGGGGTCACCTGGGTCTGGTTCGACGTCTCGCGCCAGCATGCGGTCAACCAGAAGGCCAATTTCACCGTCGCCGACGCGCTCTCGCGCGAGACCGATCCGATCACCCAGACCTATATCGACAGCTCCTACGAGCTGATGAAACACATGGCCAAGGCCGACAACGACACCTTCGACCTGCGGATCTCGGTGGTGCAATACAACGCCGGGCCCGATCAGTACCGGGTGCTCTGGTCCGAGGCGCGCGGCGAATACGCCGCCCACGGTCCCGATGACGCCGAGCTCTTCCGGCACCGGCTGCCGATCATGGCCAACAAGGACCAGCTGATCCTGGTCGAGAGCTGGGAGGATTACACCCCCGCGCTCGAGGCCGGGCTGAACGCCTTCGAGATCGCGATCTACTCCTTCACCCGCCCGCGCTTTGCGCCGCAGGTGCATTTCGAGGGCCGGACCTACAACGCCAACAACGGCTGGGGCAACGGCGACCAGGACGCGCCGGGCGGCTCGCTCTGCAACAACAACGCCGAGAACGCCGACGAGGGCGCCAGCGCCAACGAGTGCCAGGACAACGCCGATGGCCGCGAGAACCAGGGCAACGGCCGCTCCAAGCGCCGCCGCGACAGCTGATCGCTCCGCGGGAGTGACGGGCAGGACAGCCCCCGGGCGCCTGGAGAGGGCGGCCCGGGGGTTTTGGTTTGAGGGGGTGTTGGGGCGCTGGGGTCATGCGTCGCGCCGTCGCAACCGCCCGGCCAACGCAACCGCTGGTCCTAAGAGCCGCACGCGGCAACCGCCCCCACGACCCTCACAACAAGCCCTGCCCAAGGCCGGACCCGCCCTCACGCCGCAACCCTGCCAAGGTCGAACCCGTCACACCAGAGGGCGCGCGCCGGACCGGGGGTCGGCGCTGCTGACCTCTGGGCAAGGCGCTTTATCCCAGCAAGGTCAGGGCGAACGACACGCTAAGCGCGCCATCCAAAGGAGCGACGGCCCAAGGGGCCGGTCCGGCGCGCGCCCGGCACCTTCGGTGCTATTCGGGCGCAGGAAGGAGGCGCGTCAGGCGGGGGGCAAGGCGCTCAAGTGACGAGCGGTGCCAAGCCCCCCCCTACCCCGCCAGCTCCGGATGCCCATAGGCCTCCGGATAGCCCATCGGCTTCACCGGCCCGAGCGGCACCACGCCGTTCCAGGACCGCCCGAAATAGCCCTGGCGGCAGTGCACCAGCGAGCCCGCCTCACCCACGCCGGGCCGCGCGTGGACCCGGCAGAGCCAGCGCCAGAGGTGCGGATAGTCCAGGATCCGCGCGCCGTTCAGCTTCATCCGCAGGTAATACACCGGGTCGTGCCGGAAGAGCGTCGGGAAGAGCCGCAGATCGGCCTCGGTGAAGCGCCGCCCGGTCAGGAAATCGCGCCCGTCCGACAACAGCGCCTCGAGGCGCCCAAGGGCGTCGAAATAGGCGGCGAAAGCCTTGGCATAGACCGCCTGATCCGAGGAGAACCCCGCCTTGTAGGCGCCGTTGTTGATGTCGGTGTAGATCCAGGCGTTCAGCGCCTCGATCTCCTCGGCCAGCGCGGGGTCGTCGGGGAAGAGATCGGGGCGCTCGGCGCGCGGCAGGCGGCTGCCCAGCGCCTCGGCGCATTGGCCCAGCATGCGCAGGATCTCGGCGCTTTCGTTGTTCACGATGCGCCCGGCGCGGCGGTCGTAGAGGACCGGCAGGGATTGCTCCTCGGAGCCCTCGGCGCGGTAGAGTTCCTTCGCCAGACGCAGCCCGCGCCCGGTGCCGGTCTCGCGGGTGCATTCGGGCAGCACTTCGCCGGTGAGCGAGGCGCGGCGCTCGGGCGCGAACTCCCAGAGGCCGGGGCCCGCCGGGTCGTCCTCGCCGGTGCGGTTGGGGAAGGCCACGTCGAGGCTGATCGCCTGCTCGAGGCCCAGGACGCTGCGCGCCAGGGTGACGCGGTGGCACCAGGGGCAGTTGAGCGCCACGAAGAGGTGGTAGCGCCCCGGCTCGGCGGGGAACTCCGCGCTGCCGAGCTGGCCGCGAAAGCCGCTCCGGCCGCGGACAAATTCGCCCTTGGCCCGGCGGGCGGCGGCGTCGGTCTGGTCCTCCTCGACGGAGGCATCCTTGCGGGGTGGCGACATGGCGGCTCCTCCTTGGAAGAGAGGGTGGCCCGGTGCGGGGCGCTGGCAAGGGGGCGGTGGGGAGAGGGTGTGCCGGTGGGGGCAAAGGTCTGGGGGGGCGGGGCGTGCCAGTGGGGGCAAAGGTCCGAGGTCGCGGCGTGCTGTGCATGAACCGCAAGGGTCCGAGGGCGGGGCGTGTTGCGCCAGCGACAGGCAGAGAGGTCTCAGCGGACTGAGCGCCGCACGCCTTTTCTAAGAAGCGGACGCGCTGCCCGTCTCAGACCCCGCCGTCCGTTCCACAGCCCGGCGCGCTGCCCTGAGCGTCCGGCAGAGCCCAACCACCCCGGGGCCCACCGCAAAACCCAATCCACTGCCCAACTCCCAAGCCCCCTACCCCGCCGCCTCCCGCGCGGCTTCCAGCGCGGCGATCATGCCTGCGACCTCGGGCGTCGCATCGGCCCCGGCGCGCAGGCTGATGCCCACCGGCCCCGCCGTCAGCGGCGCGGTCAGCCGCAGGGCGCGCAGCTGGCCGCGCGCCAGCTCCTCCTCGACCACGCCCTCGGAGATGAACCAGATCGCCTCGGAGCGCTGCAACAGGCGGCGCGCGAAGGCCAGCGAGGCGGTCTCGACCACCGGGAAAGGGATGTCGATGCCAAGGCTCGTCAGATAGGCGCTGACCGGCTGGTGGATCACCGCGCCGGGCGGCGGCAGCACCAGCGGATAGGCCAGGAAATCCGCGGCCTCGGCGGGGCGGCGCAGCGGATGGTCGGGGCCTGTGACGGCGACGATGGCCTCGGCGTGCAGCTGGCGGAAGCTCAGGCCCTCCATCCGGGCGGGATCGACCAGCCGCCCGACCACCAGGTCGAGGCTGCCCTCGCGCAGCTGCGACAGCAACAGCCAGTTCGGCCCGGTCGAGATCCGCAACCGGCAATCGGGCCGGGCGGCGCGGAAGTGCAGGGCGGCATCCGGCAGGAGCCGTGTCGCGGCGGTGGGCAGCGCACCGATCCGCAGCCGGTTGCCGCCGCGATGGGCCTCGCGCGCGCCCTCGACGGCGCGGGACAGATCGCTGAGCCCCGCCGCCGCGAGCCGCTGAAAAGCTGCCCCCGCGGGGTTCAGCACCACCCGCCGCCCGACCCGGTCGAACAATGGCAGCCCGAGGATCTCCTCGAGCTCGCGCAGGGTCTTGGAGACCGCCGGCTGGGTGACATGCAGCTCCTCGGCCGCTGCCGCGACGGAGCCGCGCCGGGCGATGGCAAGAAAGGCCGAGACATGGCGCAGCCGCAGGCGAGGGTCGATATTCATAACCGATAGGTAATCTATCCCACCGCTTTTCTCAATTTTCTTCGCACCTCGGTTCTGTATGATGGCGCGAGGGAAGGAGGCCCCATGTCAGACAAACACGCCCGCGGCATGGCGGTGCGCCGCGCGGTCCTGGGCGATGCCCATGTCGACCGCGCCGAGGCCGCCGCGACGCCGCTCGATGCGCCCTTCCAGGCGCTGATCACCGAAGCCGCCTGGGGCACCGTCTGGGCCTCGGAGGCGATCAGCCGGCGCGAACGCTCGATGCTGACGCTGGCGCTGCTCGCGGCGACCGGCAACTTCGAGGAGATCCCCATGCACATCCGCGCCACCGCCCGCACCGGCGCCAGCCGCGAGGACGTGATCGAGGTCTTCCAGCACGTCGCGATCTACGCCGGGGTGCCGCGCGCCAACCACGCGCTGAAGCTCGCCAAACAGACCTTTGCAGAGATGGAGACCGACCATGAGTGACGGCGCCTTCTTCGCCCGGGACCGGAGCTGGCACCCGCCGGCGCTGACCCCGCCCTACCGGACCTCGGTTGTGCGCTCGCCCTCGCGGGCGCCGATCTCCTTCCCGCAGACCCCGTCCGAGACGACCGGGCCGGTCTTCGGGCATGACATCCTCGGCCCGCTCGATCACGACCTGATCCACAACTACGCGGCCTCGGGGCAGTCCGCGATCGGCCCCCGGATCATCGTCCAGGGCCGGGTCGTTGACGAGACCGGGCGCGGCGTGCCCGGCGCGCTTCTGGAGGTCTGGCAGGCCAATGCCGGCGGGCGCTACCGCCACAAGAAAGAGGGCTACCTCGCGCCGCTCGACCCCAACTTCGGCGGCTGCGGGCGCTGCATCACCGACGAGACCGGCGGCTATGCCTTCCGCACCGTGCAGCCCGGCCCCTATCCCTGGCCCAACGGCGGCAACGACTGGCGCCCGGCGCATATCCATTTCTCGGTCTTCGGCCATGGCTTCGCGCAGCGGCTCATCACCCAGATGTATTTCGAGGGCGACCCGATGATCGACCTTTGCCCGATCGTGCAGACCGTGCCGGACCCGGCGGGCATCGCGGCGCTGACCGCGACGCTCGACATGCGCAACACGGTGCCGATGGATTCCCGCGCCTACCGCTTCGACATCGTGCTGCGGGGCCGCCGCCAGACCCTGTTCGAGAACCGCAAGGAGGGCCTGTGATGCATCGCGAGCGCGAGCTGAAGGAAAGCCCGAGCCAGACCGCCGGGCCTTACGTCCACATCGGCTGCACGCCGAATTTCGCCGAGATCACCGGCGTCTACCCCGAGGACCTGGGCCGGGTGATCGCCGGGCCCGAGGCGCAGGGCACGCGGATCACCGTCACCGGCGCGATCTTCGACGGCACCGGGACGGTGCTGCGCGACGCCATGATCGAGGTCTGGCAGGCCGATGCCGCCGGGCGCCATCCGGGCCATGACCCGGAGGCCGACCCCGCGGTCACCGGCTTCGGCCGGGTCGCCTCTGACGGCGAGAGCGGCCAGTGGCGGATCGAGACGGTGAAGCCGGGCTCGGTGCCCGGCCCGGGCGGGGCGCAACAGGCGCCGCATCTGACGCTCTGGATCGTGGCGCGGGGGATCAACCTCGGCCTGCACACGCGGATGTATTTCCCCGACGAGGCCGAGGCCAATGCCGCCGACCCGGTGCTGGCCCGGATCGAGCACCGCTCCCGCGTGCCGACCCTGATCGCCCGGGAAGAGAGCCCCGGCGCCTACCGCTTCGACATCCACCTGCAGGGGGCGGAAGAGACGGTGTTCTTCGACGTGTGACGCGGGGCCGGGCGTGAGCCCGGCTGTCAATGGGCGCGCGGCGGCTCTGCTTTGGGCCGCCGCGTGTCGTTATTAGGCTGAAGAACCCCTCGTCGGGCCGACGAGCCTCACGGTGTGCGACCCGTCACCGCTTAGCTTTGTCTCGCGAACCGCCGCCCATAGCCGGGCGCTTATGCTTCACCGATCACCGCCGCACGCCGGACGCACAAGCCTTACCGCTTTCCGCCCAAGCCCGGCGCGGCTCCACCTCAGCCGTCCTCGCCCTGCCCGCGCGTGGCCACCATGATGGCGATGGAATCCGCCATGGGCTTGCTCTGCGAGGCGGGCATCACCCCGCCCACGGCGACCCGGCGGCCGAGCGACCAGTAGACCCCGGGGCGCCAGGCCCGCGGCTGGGCGTTGCGCATCTTCAGCACGAAGCCGTTCGAGGGCTTCATCGCGAACATCCCCCGGTCGACCGCGGCCACGTCCTCGATCCGGGCGACCACCCGGCCCTCGCTGTCGCTGAGCGCCTCGCGGGTCAGGGTCAGCGTCAGCCCGGTGGCGCGATGCATCGCCCGCGCCATCCAGAAGGACCCGATCCCCACCGCTACCAGAAGCGCCTGCCAGCCCAGCGCGGGCGGCCGCGCGGCGGCGACGTAAAGCACCAGGAGGCCCAGCGCCACCAGCAGGATCAGGCCGAACCAGCGGCGGCCGGGCGCGGCCTTCATCGTGGCGAGCACTTCGTCGGACATCCATCTCTCCTCAGGGTCAGCGGTGGGGTCAGCGGTCCTCTCTCCGCCTTTACGGCCTCGCCGCGGCGAAGGGAACCGCCCGGCCTTTCCCTTGCCGCGCCCGCGTGTCAGTTTGCCCGCAACAAGGAGGAGCCCATGCCCATCACCACCTGCATCTTCGACGCCTACGGCACGCTCTTCGACGTGGCCTCGGCCGCGCGCACCGCCGCCGAGGAGCCGGGCCGCGAGCGCCTGAAGGCCGTCTGGACCGAGATCGCCGAGGACTGGCGGCAGAAGCAGCTGCAATACACCTGGCTCCGGGCGATCACCGGCGATTACACGCCCTTCTGGGAGGTCACCAAGGACGGGCTCGACTGGGCGCTGGAGCGCCAGGGCCTGCAGGACGACCCCGAGCTGCGCGAGCGTCTCCTGGCGCTTTACTGGGAGCTCGCGCCCTTCCGCGAGGTGCCGATGATGCTGGCCAAGCTCAAGGCCGCCGGCAAGACCTGCGCGATCCTGTCGAACGGCAACAAGGACATGCTCGACGGCGCGGTCGACAGCGCCGGCATCGGCGAATACCTCGACGCGGTGCTCTCGGTCGAGGAGGTCGGGATCTTCAAACCCTCCGCCAAGGTCTACGACATGGTCGGCGCGCATTTCGGCACCCGCCCCGAAGAGGTGATGTTCGTCTCCTCGAACGGCTGGGACGCCGCGGGCGCGGCGGGCTACGGTTTCGAGACCTTCTGGGTGAACCGCAAGGGCGAGCCGGTGGACCGCCTGCCCGCCCGGCCCCAGCACGTGCTGGAAACGCTCGACAGCCTGCCGGATCTCGCCCGCTGATGCCGCGCTTTACGACCTCCGACGGGCTCTCGCTGCATTACACCGACGAAGGCGCGGGCCTGCCGCTCCTTTGCCTCGCGGGGCTGACCCGCGACGGCGGGGATTTCGACTATGTCGCGCCGCATCTGGCGGGCGTCCGGCTCATCCGGCTCGACTACCGCGGGCGCGGCGCCTCGGACTGGGGCGACCCGGCGAGCTACACCATCCCGACCGAGGGGCGCGACGCGCTGGAGCTGCTCGACCACCTGGGCATCGAACGCGCCGCGGTCCTCGGCACCTCGCGCGGCGGGCTCATCGCGATGATGCTGGCGGCCACCGCCAAGGACCGGCTCACGGGCGTGGCGCTGAACGACATCGGCCCCGAGATCGCCCCCGCGGGCCTCGAGGTCATCAAGGATTACCTCGGCCGCAACCCGGTCTGGAAAACCTACGAAGAAGCCGCCGAGGTGATCGGCACCCGCATGGCGGGCTTCGCCAATGTCCCGCAGGGGCGCTGGGACACCGAGGTCCGGCGGCTCTTCCGCGAGGGGCCCGAGGGCCTCGAGATCCCCTACGACCCGAAGCTGCGCGAGGCGGTCCTGGGCGACGGCGCGCAGCCCGCGCCGGACCTCTGGCCGCTTTTCGATGCGCTCGACGGCCTGCCGCTCTGCGCCATCCGGGGGGCCAATTCGGACCTGCTGACGCCCGAGACCTTCGCCGAGATGCAGCGCCGCCGCCCCGACATGATCGCGACCGAAGTGCCCGACCGCGGGCATATCCCCTTCCTCGACGAGCCGCCCGCCCGCGACGCGCTCGCCCGCTGGCTCGAAAGGCTCGCCTGATGGACATCGACCGGATCCGGGCCGCCCGCGCGCGGCTGAACGGCCAGGCGCGGCGCACGCCGCTGCTGTCCTCGCCCTTCCTCGACGAACTCGCGGGGCGGCGGGTGCTGGTGAAGCCCGAATGCCTGCAGCACACCGGCAGCTTCAAGTTCCGCGGCGCCTGGTCGGCGCTTTCGGCGCTGGAGCCCGAGCGCCGGGCGCGCGGGGTGATCGCCTTTTCCTCGGGCAACCACGCCCAGGGCGTGGCGCTGGCGGCGCGCGGGCATGGCACGAGCGCGGTGATCGTCATGCCCTCGGACGCGCCCCGGCTGAAGATCGAGAACACCCGCGCGCTCGGCGCCGAGGTGGTGCTTTACGATCGCGGCCGCGAGGACCGCGACGAGATCGGCGCGCGGCTCGCCGAAGAGCGCGGGCTGACCCTGGTGAAGCCCTTCGACGAGCCCGAGGTGATCGCCGGCCAGGGCACCACCGGGCTCGAGATCGCCGAGGACATGATGGCGCTCGGGATCACCCGCGCCGACGTGCTGGTCTGCTGCGGCGGCGGCGGGCTGACCTCGGGCATCGCGCTGGCCTGCGAGGCCGAGGCCCCGGGCCTGCGCGTCCGCCCGGTCGAGCCCGAGGGCTTCGACGACACCGCCCGCGCGCTGGCGACCGGCGAGGTGACGCCCAACGCCCGGCTCTCGGGCGGGCTTTGCGATGCGATCATCACGCCCGCGCCGGGCAAGCTGACCTTCCCGATCATGCAGCGGCTCTGCGGGCCGGGCCTCGTGGTCCGCGAAGACGAGGCGCTCTCCGCCATGGCCGAGGCCTTCCTGCGGCTGAAGCTCGTGGCCGAACCGGGTGGCGCCGTGGCGCTGGCGGCGGCGCTTTACCACGGCGAGGAACTGGAGGGCGACGCGGTGGTGGTCACCATCTCGGGCGGCAATGTCGATCCGGCGATCTTCGCTCAGGCGCTGGCGGCGCGCTCCAACGCCGGGTAGCGCCAGCCGAGCGTCAGCGCCCGGAAAACAAAGCTCAGCGACATCGCGGCCCAGAGCCCGTGCATCCCGAAGACCGGCATCAGCGCGGCCACGGCGGCGAAATAGCCCAGGGTCGCGAGCACCATCATGTTGCGCATGTCGGCGGTGCGCGTGGCGCCGATGAAGATCCCGTCGAGCATCCAGGAGGCCAGCCCCAGGATCGGCGCGGCGACCATCCAGGGCAGGTAGTCCCGCGCCTCGGCGCGCACGCTCGGCACATCGGCCATGAGGTCGATGATCGACGGGCCCGCGACCCAGAAGGCCGCCGCCAGAAGCACCGCCCCGACCCCGCCCCAGAGGCTCGAGATCACCGAGGCGCGCCGGAGCGTCGCCCGCGCCCGCGCCCCCAGCGCCTGGCCGACCATGGCCTCGGCGGCGAAGGCGAAGCCGTCGAGCCCATGCGCGGTGATCTGCAGGAACTGCACCAGCACCTGGGTCGAGGCCAGCGTCACGTCGCCGAAGTCCGAGGCGAAGAGCAGGAAGGACAGGAAGATCGACTGCAGCAGCAGCGAGCGGATCAGGATGTCGCTGTTCACCCGCGCCATGCGCGCCAGCTTCTCGCGGTCGAAAACCCGCGCCCAATCGCGCCAGTCGGGCACCCGGAAGGCACCGCGGCAGAGCCAGAGGCCCAGCGCCAGCCCGGACCATTCGGCGATGAAGGTCGCCACGGCCACGCCGTCGACGCCCCAGCCGAGCCCGAGGACGAACCAGAGGTCGAGCAGGATATTCACCCCGTTCATCCAGAGCTGCAGCACCAGCACCGCGCGGGTGCGCTCGCGGGCGATGAGCCAGCCGATCACCCCGTAGATCGCGATGGCCGCGGGCGCCGACCAGATGCGGATCGCCATGTAGGAGCGCGCCAGCCCCTCGACCTCCTCGCTCGCCGGCGAGATTCGGAAGGCGCCCCAGAAGAGCGCGGGCTGCAACAGGATGAGGGCGGTGCCGCCGGCAAGGCCGATCATCAGCACCCGGGTCAGGATCGCCGCGACCTCGGCGCGGTTGCCCTGGCCCTCGGCCTGGGCGGCAAGCCCGGTGGTGCCCATCCGCAGGAAGCCGAAGACCCAGTAGAAAGCGGTGATCATCACCGCGCCGATGCCCACCGCGCCGATCGGGGCGGCCTGGCCGAGCTGGCCCACCACGCCGGTGTCGACCGCCCCCAGGATCGGCACCGTCGCGTTCGACAGCACGATCGGCAGGGCGATCTTCAGGACGCGGCCATGGGTGACGTCCCGCGGCGCGGCGACCCCGGTCTCGGTCTCAGCCATCGCTGCGCGGCATCAGGAAATGCGAGGTGGCCATGGCGAAGGGCCGGGCGTGGTTGTCCTGCCAGGCCTCGGCCATGACGCTGGCGTAGCGCCGCCCCGAGCGGGTGACGCGGGCGCGGGCATAGGCGTCGCGCGGCAGGCCCGAGCGCAGGTAGTCGACGGTGAAGTCGATGGTCTTCGGCAGCCGCGGCAGTTCGCCCGCCTCCAGCGCCTCGACCTGCAGCTCGCCCGATTCCACGTCTTCCCAGAGCCACTGGTAACAAAGGGTGATCAGCGCCGTGATCTCGAGGAAGGCCGCGGTCACCCCGCCGTGGATCGCCGGCAGGAAGGGGTTGCCGATGAGGTCGTCCTTGAAGGGCAGGACGGCGGTCAGCTCGTCGCCCTTGCGGTCGAACTGGATGCCCAGCGTCTGGATGTAGGGCACGCCGCCCGCAAGCGCCGCCAGCGCCGCGTCGCGCCGCTGCTTGACCACCTGGACGGGATCGGGGGGACGCCGGGCCGCCATCACGCGCCCTCCACGGTGAAGGCGCCGGTGGCGGTGGCCACGGGGTTCTCGGCGTCGCTGTCGGTCGCGGTGGCGCTGACGAAGGCGACGTTGCGGGTGATATGCGTGCAGCGCGCCTCGGCGGTGATCGTGTCGCCGGGCTTGGCGCCGCGGCGGTAGTCGATGCGCAGGTCGATGGTCGCCGTGCCGCCGGGCGCCGAGGGGTGGCTCATCACCGCAGCACCACCGCAGGTGTCCATCAGCGCCGAGACCGCGCCGCCGTGGATCACCCCGGTCTTGGCGTCGCCGACGATGCGTTCGTGATAGGGCATGGTGATCCGCGCGTAGCCGTCGCCGAGCTCCTCGATCTCCATGCCGAGGGTCCGCGAATGGGGGATGCTCGCGATGAACTGCCGGGCGATTCTGGCCTTGTCCGCAACCACTTGTCTGCCTTCCCTGCGGCTTCATATGTCCTTGGGGTTATCCCTGCTCAGAGGGCGGGGAACAAGCCCCCTTGCGCGCCGGGGCGCCCTGCCCCTTGCCCATGCCGCGCATATCGCATTATTTCGGGCGCACGCAGGCGCCCGGAAACCCGAGGAGACCCGGATGGCAGACGAGACCCGCCTCAGCTTCAAGGACATGTGTGCCAAGTTCGATGTGACGCCGCGGACGCTGCGCTACTACGAATACATCGAACTTCTGCAGCCCGAACGCGAGGGCCGCTCGCGGTTCTACGGGCCGCGGGAGGTCGCGCGCATGACCCTGATCCTGCGCGGGCGGAAGTTCGGTTTCCAGCTCGAGGACATCCGCCAGTGGCTGCTGATCTACGAGAAGGAAGGCACCGAGGCGCAGATGCGGACCTGGGTGACCATGGCCGACCGCCAGCTCGGCGAGCTCGAGGAGCAGCGCCGCCAGCTCGACCAGGCGATGGACGAGCTGAAGACCCTGCGCGACGAGACCGCAAAGTCGCTCGACGGCTGAGGCGCGGGGTTTTCGGCGGCGGATTGGCGGCGGGCTGCTGGTCTGCGCTCCGATCTCGGCGCTTGATGAGCGGCGGGCTGGTGGTTCGAGCCCCTGATCTCGGCGCTTGATGGACGGCGGGCAGTCGGCTCACTCCCCGGATCTCGGGTATTGGTGAACGGCGAGCAGTCGGCTCAACGCCCGGATCTCGGTTTGGGATGGGCGGTGTGCCGCCGGTCGACGACCCTATTCTCGGCGGGGTTCGGCAGGGCACCCGCTGAGGGCAACGCGATCCATGACGTAACGGCACAACCCAGGCGGGCCGGGCGTGATCCGCGCCACGCGCTGGAGGTCATGCGAAACGGGCTTCGCCTCAAGGCACTGTAATCGCTCTAAATTACAAGCCACTACTCACCTCTCCCCGCCGCCAAACCCACCGCGCCCGACCGCCCCATAGCCCCGCCGCGCCGTGACCCCCCGTCAGAGAAAAAGTGACGTGACGTATGAGTTACGTAAACGTCACCCCGTGTTGTATCAGCGGGGTCGAGCGCATTACCTCTGGCTTGAACACATCGGCTTGCGAGACCCATGACCCCGACCTCCGACGACCGCATCATGACCATCCGCGAGATGTGCGACGCCTATGACGTCACGCCGCGGACCCTGCGCTTCTATGAATCCAAGGAGCTGATCTTCCCGATCCGCGAGGGCCAGCGACGGCTCTTCACCAGGCGCGACCGGGCGCGGCTCAAGCTGATCCTGCGCGGCAAGCGCTTCGGCTTCAGCCTCGAGGAGATCCGCCAGCTGCTCGACCTCTACGACATGGGCGACCAGCAGCGCACCCAGCTCGCCCGCACCTACGAGGTCGCCCAGGAGCGGCTCGAGGCGATGATCGCCCAGCGCGACGAGCTCAACGAGGCCATCGCCGACCTCGAGGACCAGATGCGCTGGGGCGAGAAGATCCTCGGCTCCATGTCGCACGGCGACAAGGCCGCAGAATAACACCGGTATTTCCCAAGGGAGGACACCATGCCCGTCTACCACGCCCCCACCAAGGACATGCTCTTCGTTCTCGACGAGGTGCTGAAGACCGCCGAGGCCGGCATCGAGGGATACGAGGACCTCGACCGTGAAACCCTGCAGGCCATCCTCGACGAGGCCGGCAAGCTGGCCGAGAACGTGCTGGCGCCGCTGAACAAGGTCGGCGACGAGCAGGGCTGCAGCCTGGAGAACGGCGTGGTCCGCACCCCCGAGGGCTTCCGCGAGGCCTTCGACCAGATGCGCGACGGCGGCTGGACCGCGCTCGACTGCGATCCCGAGTATGGCGGCCAGGGCCTGCCCTACCTCGTCTCGACCGCGGTGGGCGAGATGTTCTCCTCGGCGAACATGGCCTTCAACATGTACCCGGGCCTGACCCATGGCGCCTATAACGCCATCCACGCCCATGGCTCGGCCGAGCAGAAGGCGACCTATCTGCCGAAGATGGTCACCTGCGAGTGGGGCGGGACCATGAACCTCACCGAGCCGCATTGCGGCACCGACCTGGGCCTGATCCGCACCAAGGCCGAGCCCCAGGACGACGGCAGCTACAAGATCACCGGCAACAAGATCTGGATCTCGGCCGGCGAGCACGACATGTGCGACAACATCATCCACCTGGTGCTGGCCAAGATCCCCGGCGGCCCCGACGGCATCAAGGGCATCTCGCTCTTCATCGTGCCGAAGTTCCTGGTGAACGAGGACGGCAGCCTCGGCGAGCGCAACGCCCTGTCCTGCGGCGGCCTCGAAGAGAAGATGGGCATCCACGGCAACGCCACCTGCGTGATGAACTACGACGGCGCCAAGGGCTTCCTGATCGGCGAGATGCACAAGGGCATGCGCGCCATGTTCACCATGATGAACGAGGCCCGCCTCGGCGTCGGCCTGCAGGGCTATGCCCAGGGCGAGGTCGCCTACCAGAACGCGCTCGGCTTCGCCCGGGACCGTCTGCAGGGCCGTGACGTGACCGGCGTGAAGAACCCCGAGGGCCCCGCCGATCCGATCATCGTGCACCCCGACGTGCGCCGGAACCTGATGCACCAGAAGAGCTTTGTCGAAGGCGCCCGCGCCTTCACCTTCTGGGGCGCCTCGATGATCGACCGCGCGCATCGCAACGAGGATGCCGCCGCCGAGGGGCTGATCTCGCTGCTGACGCCGGTGATCAAGGGCTTCCTGACCGACAAGGGCTTCGACACCGCGGTGCTCGCGCAGCAGACCCTGGGCGGCTCGGGCTTCACCCGCGAATGGGGCCTCGAGCAGTTCGTCCGCGACGCCCGGATCACCATGATCTACGAGGGCACCAACGGCATCCAGTCGCTCGACCTCGTGGGCCGCAAGCTCGGCCAGGACGGCGGCAAGCACGTCATGGCCTTCTTCGACATGGTCAAGGACTTCATCAAGGAGACCAAGGGCCAGGACGAAGCCTTCGACCGCGACTTCCTCGATCCGCTGAAGCTGGCCTCCAAGGACCTGCAGCAGGCGGGCATGTACTTCATGCAGAACGGCATGAAGAACCCCAACAACGCGCTCTCGGGCTCCTATGACTTCATGCACCTCTTCGGGCATGTCTGCCTGGGCCTGATGTGGGCGAAGATGGGCCTCGCGGCCAAGGCGGCGATCGAGGCCGGCGCGAGCGACGACTTCTACGCCGCCAAGCTCGCCACCGGGCGCTACTACATGGCGCGCCAGCTGCCGGCCACGGCGATGCACCTCAAGCGCATCGAGTCCGGCGCCGAGACGGTCATGGAACTGGACGCGGCCAACTTCTGAGGCCAAGGGTGGGCGGAGACGCCCACCCGTCCCGAGGAGGCCCCATGCCCAAACGCTTCCGTCTGACCCGCCGTTTCCCCGTCGCCATGACCGAGGACGGCTACCGCAGGCTCCGGCGCTTCGCCGCCGAGGCCGGGCTCGACGAAGGCGAGGCATTGAGCTTCCTCTTCGAGAACTTCGACAGCGTCACCGAGAACGAGGCGCTGTCGCACCGGCTCAGGCTGTTCAACGCCGAGCTGGAGGCGCGCAAGCGCTGAGGACCGCCACGGCCTGGGAGGAGGCAAATGGCAGCAGAGGCACCGATCGCGACAGGCCCCGCCCTTCGGGCGGCGCTTGGCCGGGCCCGCCCTGCCCTGTCCCGTCTTCCGGCCCGAAGGGGGACGCGCCCCGGGCGCAGGCATTTGGGAAAGGACCGCGCATGACCATCGATCTGCATTGCTTCGGAGAAAGCGGCAACGCCTACAAGGCCGCGCTGGCGCTGGAACTGTCCGGCCTCGACTGGCGCCCGGTCTTCGTCGACTTCTTCAACGGCGCGACCCGCAGCGCCGAATACCGCGACCTCAACGCCATGGGCGAGGCTCCGGTCATGGTCGACGGCGATGTGACGCTGACCCAGTCCGGCGTGATCCAGATGTATGTCTCGGAGAAGTCGGGCAAATTCGCCGGCACCACCTCCGAGGAGCAGCGCGAGGTCATGCGCTGGGTGTTCTGGGACAACCACAAGCTCTCCTCGCAGGCCGGGGTGACGCGGTTCCTCCTGAACTTCCTGCCCGAGGACAAGCGCCCGACCGAGGCGATCGGCTTCCTGCAGGGCCGTCTGAACGCCGCCTACCAGGTGCTCGACGCCCATCTCGCAGGCCGAGACTGGATCGTCGGCCAGGGCCTCACCAACGCCGATCTCTCGTGCTGCGGCTACCTCTATTACCCCGAGCCCTTCGGCTTCGACCGCAAGGACTGGCCCCATATCGACGCCTGGCTGACCCGGCTTTCGGAACAGCCCGGCTGGAAACACCCCTATGAGCTGATGCCCGGCAACCCTTCGGACCGGGCGTGAAAGGAGACCAAGGATGACCGACGCCTATATCTACGACGCGATCCGCACCCCGCGCGGCAAGGGCCGCAAGGACGGCGCCCTGCACGAGGTCACGAGCGCGCGTCTCTCGGCGCATGTGCTGAACGGCCTGAAAGAGCGCAACAACCTTGAAGGGCACGCGGTCGAGGACGTGATCTGGGGCAATGCCACCCAGGTCGGCGAACAGGGCGGCTGCCTGGCGCGCACCGCGGTCCTGGCCTCGGACCTCGACGAACGCATCCCCGGCCTCTCGATCAACCGGTTCTGCGCCTCGGGCATGGAAGCGGTGAACCTGGCCGCCAACCAGGTCCGCGGCGGCGCGGGCGAAGCCTATATCGCCGGCGGCGTGGAGATGATGGGCCGCGTGGCCATGGGTTCGGACGGCGCGGCCATCGCGGTCGATCCCTCCATCGCCATGGACAGCTACTTCGTGCCCCAGGGCATCTCGGCGGACATCATCGCCACCGAATACGGCATCAGCCGCGATGACGCCGACGCCTTCGCGGTGGAAAGCCAGAAGCGCGCCGCCAAGGCCTGGGAAGAGGGCCGTTTCGCCCGCTCGATTCTGCCGGTGCGCGACCAGAACGGCCTGCCGATCCTCGATCACGACGAATACATGCGCCCGGGCACCGACATGCAGTCGCTGGGCTCGCTGAAGGCCTCCTTCAAGGAGATGGGCGAGACCATGCCCGGCTTCGACAAGGTGGCGACGCTGAAGTATCCGCATCTCGCGGGGATCAACCACATCCACCACGCCGGCAACTCCTCGGGCATCGTGGACGGCGCCGCGGGCGTGCTGGTGGCCTCCAAGGAATGGGGCGAGAAGCACGGCATCAAGCCGCGCGCCCGGATCCGCGCCACCGCCAAGATCGGCACCGATCCCACGATCATGCTGACCGGCCCGGTGCCCGCGACCGAGAAGATCCTGAAGGACTCCGGCATGGCGATCGGCGACATCGACCTTTTCGAGGTCAACGAGGCGTTTTCCTCGGTGGTGCTGCGCTTCATGCAGGCCTTCGACGTCGACCACGGCAAGCTGAACGTCAACGGCGGCGCCATCGCCATGGGCCACCCGCTGGGCGCCTCGGGGGCGATCATCATCGGCACGCTTCTCGACGAGCTGGAGCGCTCGGACCGCGAGACCGGCCTGGCCACGCTCTGCGTCGCCTCGGGCATGGGTGCCGCCACTATCATCGAGCGGGTCTGATCCATGGCCACCGCCCCGGAAACCCGAACCGCCCTCGAGATCGCCGAGACGCTGCTGACGCGCGCCGACGCCGCGCTCGAAGCCGGTGATTTCGCGGCGATGGCCCCCTGTTTCACCCTGCCCTACCGGCACAGCACCGCCGAAGGCGAGACCCGGCTCGACCAGCTCTCCGAGTTGGAGGCGCTGTTCCAGAAGATGCAGGAGCAGTTCCGCAGCCTCGGTGTCACCCGGATCGACCGGGTGGTCACCGAGGCGCGCTTTGCCGGGCCCGGCCGGATCGCCGCCACGCATGAGACCCATCTCTTCGCCGGCGAGACCCCGGTCATCGCCCCCTACCAGGCGATCTCGGACCTGGCCTGGGCGGATGGCGACTGGCGGGTGCAGGCGAGCCATTACACCGCGACCCGCGACAAGGGCCACGCGGCGGCGCTGACCCCGGACCGCCCCGGACCCGGCGCCGACGACTGAGATTTTCCGCCCGCCGCGCGACCGGCGGGCCCGATATGACAACCTTCTCCAAGGGGAGACTGACATGACCGATTTCACGATGGACAAGGGCGCCGACGGCGTCGCGGTGATCACCTGGGACTGCCCCGGCAAGTCCATGAACGTGCTGTCGATGGAGGCCGGCCAACACCTCGAGAGCCTGATCGACGAGGCGCTGGCCGATGACGCGGTGAAAGGCGTGGTCATCACCTCCGGCAAGGACAGCTTTGCCGCGGGCATGGACCTCAACGCCATCGCGGCCATGAAGGACGCCGCCGGCGAGAACCCCGCCGAGGGGCTCTTCGAGGGCGTCATGGGCCTGCACCGGGTGCTGCGCAAGATCGAGCTGGCGGGCATGGACCCCAAGACCCAGAAGGGCGGCAAGCCGATCGCCGCGGCCCTGCCCGGCACCGCGCTCGGCATCGGGCTCGAGCTGCCGCTGGCCACGCACCGGATCTTCGTGACCCCCGATCCCAAGGCCAAGATCGGCCTGCCCGAGATCATGGTCGGCATCTTCCCCGGCGGCGGCGGCACCACCCGCCTGGTGCGCAAGATGGGCGCCATGGCGGCCTCGCCCTTCCTGCTCGAGGGCAAGCTCTCGGACCCGATGAAAGCCAAGGCGGCGGGGCTCGTCGACGAGGTCGCGGCCGATCCGCTCGAGGCGGCGCGCACCTGGGTCCTCGAGGCCACCGACAAGGACATCGTGAAGCCCTGGGACCAGAAGGGCTACAAGATGCCCGGCGGCGCGCCCTACCACCCGGCGGGCTTCATGACCTTCGTCGGCGCCTCGGCCATGGTCCACGGCAAGACCAAGGGCGTCTACCCGGCGGCCAAGGCGCTGCTCTCGGCGGTCTACGAAGGCGCCATGGTGCCCTTCGACACCGCGCTGAAGATCGAGGCGCGCTGGTTCACCCATGTGCTGATGAACCCCTCCTCGGGGGCGATGATCCGCTCGCTCTTCATCAACAAGGGCGCGCTCGAGAAGGGCGCCGTGCGGCCCGAGGGCGTCGATGACCAGTCGGTCAAGAAGGTCGGCGTCCTGGGCGCGGGCATGATGGGCGCCGGCATCGCGCTGGTCTCGGCCATGGCCGGGATCGAGGTGGTGCTGCTCGACCAGAAGCAGGAGGCCGCCGACAAGGGCAAGGCCTATACCGAGGGCTACCTCGACCAGGGCATCAAGAAGAAGAAGGTCGACGAGGCCAAGAAGGAGCGCGTGCTGGGGCAGATCACCGCCACCACCGATTACGCCGCGCTCGAGGGCTGCGACCTGATCATCGAGGCGGTCTTCGAGGACCCGAAGATCAAGGCCGAGGTCACCGCCAAGGTCGAAGAGGTCATCGGCGAGGATTGCATCTTCGCGACCAACACCTCGACCCTGCCGATCACCGAGCTGGCCAAGGCCTCCAAGCGCCCCGAGCAGTTCATCGGCATCCACTTCTTCTCGCCGGTCGAGAAGATGGCCCTGGTCGAGATCATCAAGGGCGGCGCCACCGGCGACCGCGCGACCGCCAAGGCGCTGGACTACGTGCGGCAGATCCGCAAGACGCCGATCGTGGTCAACGACGCGCGCTTCTTCTACGCCAACCGCTGCATCATCCCCTACATCAACGAGGGCATCCGCATGGTCGCCGAGGGGGTGAACCCGACGCTGATCGAGAATGCCGCGAAGATGGTCGGCATGCCGCTCGGGCCCTTGCAGCTCGTGGACGAGACCTCGATCGACCTCGGCGCCAAGATCGCCCGGGCGACCAAGGCCGCCATGGGCGCGGAGTATCCCGACGAGGCGGTCGACGAGGTGATCTTCTGGATGGAGGGCGAGGGCCGTCTCGGCCGCAAGGCCAACGCCGGCTTCTACGCCTACGACGAGAAGGGCAAGCGCCAGGGTCTCTGGGAGGGTCTCGCGGCCCGCTACCCGGTGGCCGAGGAGCAGCCCGAGCTGACCGACGTGCAGCATCGCTTGCTCTTCGCCCAGGCGCTGGAAGCGGTGCGCGCGCTCGAGGAAGGCGTGCTGATGGACATCCGCGAGGGTGACGTCGGCGCGATCCTCGGCTGGGGCTTCGCGCCCTGGTCCGGCGGCCCGCTGTCCTGGCTCGACATCCTCGGCGCGCCCTATGCCGCCGAGCGCTGCGACGCCCTGGAGGCCGCCTACGGCGCCCGTTTCGCCTGCCCGACGCTCCTGCGCGAGATGGCCGAGAAGACCCAGAGCTTCTACGGACGGTTCGGCAAGACTGCCGAGGCGGCCTGAGGGTCAAGGGGCCCTGCGGGGCGCTGTTTGTGACGAGATGGAGGGGAGCCCCGGGTGGGGGCTCCTCTTTTTCGTTGGGGGTGGTTGATTGGCGGTGCCGAGGCCCGAGCCGAGCCGAGCCGAGCCGAGCCGAGCCGAGCCGAGCCGAGCCGAGCCGAGCCGAGCCGAGCCGAGCCGAGCCGAGCCGAGCCGAGCCGAGCCGAGCCGAGCCGAGCCGAGCC
>NZ_JBTOLZ010000016.1:0-101341 GCF_054552075.1 Roseivivax sp. | reverse complement strand
GGCGGTCTTCACGCCCGCTTCCTGCTCCCGCAGGATCGCGATGATCTGCTCTTCGCTGAACTTCGATCTCTTCATCTTCCGGTCCTCTTATTGGGCCGGACTCTATCATCAGATGGAGGGAAAATCGGGGGTCACAGCACACCGAATGGACTGGTCAAGCTGCAAGCAGTCAAGCTGGGGAAATCCTGGACGATCAAGGACGAGTGGCTGGCGGTCTTCGAGCTTCGCGTCCGGCCCGAGCCTGGGAGGCCGGACCTCGATCTCGAATGACACCACCCAGTACCTGACAAGGAAATCCCGATGGCACTCAACGCCTTGCTCCGAACCTATCTCGCCGCCTCTGGCGAAAGCATGCGGTCGCTCTCACTGCGCGCTGGCCTGAACCCGAAAGCGGTCAGTGATATCCTGAACATCCAAGGACTGAAACCACGCCATGCAACCTTGGCCGCCCTGTCCGAGGCAACCGGCCAGGACCTGTTCGTGGCTGTGGGTGAGACACGTGTGACCTATGCGGACCTGATTGCAACGGCGTTCAAGACAGATCAGCGTGCGCTGGTGTCGAAACTGCGCTGGCTCTGCCGCAAAGCGGGCTGGACACCCGAGTTGCGGGCGGTCTGCAAGCAAGATGTGATCGACTTCTTTGACGCGAACACTGCGGCGCGGTTCAATCTTTCCGAAGGCAGCTATGCAACCTACCGCTGGGCCCTCATCAAGGCAGTCGGCCGCGGCGAGGCGCGCCGACGAAAACGACGGATTGACGATACTGCCGGGGTCTATCGTGACGTCCACCAAGCGATCAAGGACAGTACGCTCCCGGAGTCGGCACGCCTGTCTGCGGGGTCCTTTCTGCTGTTCTTACATGACGCGGACATCGCCCCGGGCGAGATCAGCACCGCGGTCCTCGGCGATTACTACAACCATAGGATCGCGGTTTCGCCAAAAAGCGAAGCGCGGTGCGAAAAGCATGTGCGCGAGATCGCAACTCTGCTCAAGCGTCTGGCATCCGATACGGAATTCTCCTCATTCGGGTTCGTCGCGGCCGCGCATCCGTTCGCCGATGCACGCAACAGATACGGTGTCGCTGAGGAAGTGATTGCACCGCTGATGGTGGAGTTTGACGGGCGTGTCGCGCCCTGGGCTCTCGGACAGATGTCACGAGACGGAAAGACGCGTGAAGACTTCATCGCCGAACTCGATGCCAGGGACGACGAGGAGCCCGTTGCAGACAAGAAAGCATTGCTTCGGGCCAAACGCAAACAAACGGCTCAGCGTCCGGGGCAACCCGAGCATAGTTGCGGGAACGCCCGAAACGATGCCATCCGGAAAGCCGGGTTTCTCGTTGGAAAGGGCAAATGGAGCGAAGAAACCCTGAAGAAGCGGCGCGGCTACGTGACTTCAATCGCCAAAGCCCTTTCGGCATCAGTTGGAATTGTGCCCGATTCCATCGAGGAACTGACAGATCCGGAATTCCTGGAAGCAGCGACGCAAACACTCAAGGAGGCAAATCAGAGCGAATTTCCGAGTTCCTATGTCACCACAGTACTGAAATCGATCCGCAAGATCGCCCAGGATTATCAATGCCGGCCGGTGGACGATCTGCGATTGATCGACGATTTGATCAAGCTGCACGAAGCGGGCCTCAAAGGAATTTCTCCACGCAACAAGGCGAAACTGCGGCAATTTAACGAAGTCAGGATCAAAAGAACGATCAATCTGAGTGGCGAGATCCTCAACGAGGTGAACAGGACAATCGAACAAAGGCGAGCCTCCTGGCGGAAGCGCCATGGCTTCCTGCCAAAACCTGTCGAGGTCGTCGACGCCGAACTCGCTCGTGACATCATGTCGGCGTTGGCCCACGACATCCTCTTGTCGCGCGCGCCTCGGAGCGCGAACGTGCTGAAAGCGCGCATCGACTGGATCGCCTGGCAGGACGACCGGGCCCGGATCGTCGTTCCCTCATCTATGGTGAAGATGCGTGAGGCGGGCGACGCTGATCTGACCATCGTTCTTGCTCGCTCTACGAGCCGGCTGCTCCATACCTACCTACAAACGCTTCGGCCGGCACTGGTGAAGGACCAGGAGCCCGCCAATCCCTACCTATTCCCGGGTCAGGGATCGACGAACCAAGACGGTCACTACGGTGCCCTTCTCAAGCGTGTCACCCGGATTCTGCACCGGAGGGTTGGCGTGATGATCCATCCCCATCTCTACCGGCATCTGGTCGGCTGGATTTGGTTGAAGGAAAGCCTCGACAACCTTCCGAAGGTGCAGAAGCTGCTTGGTCACAAGCGCATCGAGACGACGATCGAATTCTACGCAGAGCTCGATGACGATCTCATCTCGAACGAATGGCTTGCTGTCCTTGACCGTAGCAAGGCGGCTTGAAAATTGAACCATTACAAGGAAGTCAGATCATGAATGCTCACCTAACGCTGTTGCGCGACATGCGAGCCGCGGAACCGCACTCCGGGGTCCCGCAGCAAGGTGAACTCGCAACCCATCTGCAGGACCGGTTTGCCGCTGTCGGAAAATCCGCATGGGCGGAGTTTGCGCACGCGCAACGTGTGGCCGCCGAGATTTGGGGTGCCGAAGCCACCGCGCATTTCGGGCAGGTGCTCCGCGCCGCCCGTGTCTCTGCGAAAACGAAGCGCAAAACCGACTGGCAACTTGCCGAGGAAGCGATTGGCCCCCTGCCACGTCCATGGCGTGAAGCGTTGCGTGACCACGGGGAGCTGTCAAATCGCGGCGAACGCGTGAAAGGCGCACGGATATGGAGCGCAGCGCATCTGCGCAACGTCGCGCTGGCACTGGAGCGGTGGGCAGATCATTGCAATGTCACGGGACTGCCGTCGACACCCAATGGGGCAAACCTCGATGCATATGCGCGGGCCGTGGCCGATCGCGCCACGGCCCGCACCGCGGCAGACTATACCGCACGCATCCTTTCCGGGTTCTCGATCATCGCACCTGGCTTCGCCTCGGAGGCGTGTGATTTTGTCGCCCAAGACTGGAAAGAACGCGCCGCAAAAGAGGGCAGTTCTACGAAGACCGGTGCACAACTGGTCGGCGCGCGTCGCATCTATGATCTTGGGTTTGAGCTCATGGACGCCGCCCGTGCGAGACCTGTCAGAGGTTCACAGGCCGCAAAGGAATTCCGCAACGGCCTTCTGTTGACCCTGGCGACCGCCCTGCCCCAGCGCGCACGCGCCATGTCGGCCTTGGCATCTGGCACGACGCTCCAATTGATCGGAGATCACACCATTCGGATTTGGCTGCCCGCACGGCTCCTGAAGCTTCCCGAGGACCAGAAAAACGGCGAGCCGTTCGAGCGCCTACTGACCAGTCGGGAACTCTACGAGGCGATCGAGGAATATTTGGAGAAATTCCGGTCGATCTTCGACGATGGCACTTTCCTGTTTCCGTCATCGCTCAACCGCGGTGAAGCAGTCACCGAAAAGCATCTCGGGCGGCTTGCGGGCGATCTGACAGAGCGGGCCTTCGGCGTCCGTGTATCGCTGCATCGCCTGCGCGACAACGTGGCGACGGACGCCAGCGAGTGCCTCCCCGCCGGCGGACGGAAGGCCGCGAGTCTCCTCGGCCACAAGGACGAGCGGACAACGCAGCGCCACTACGATCATTCGCAAGGGGTTGCCGTTGCTCAGGAGTTCATCGATCTTGTCGAAAAGGGCCGAGCTTCCATGCCCGAGTTGGCCCTGTAAGAGCCTTCAGCGAACACTTCCGCTCGCCACCGCAGGGCGCTGAAAATGCTGCATTTTCCGAAGCGTGTTGAAAATGGGGGGCAATCACCCCCATGGGGTGATGATGGGGCGTTTTCAACAAAATCCCTCCTTCGCCGGAACCTCCGCAACACGCTGTTCGTAATGAAGTCGTCGCTTAACAAGCATAATGGTCTGCACTCGGCCCATTGCCGACATTTAATCCCGGCTCTGGATTCAGCAGCGCGGCCCGCCGAAGCCGACGTTCGCAGCGCTTTCGCTACTTGGAAAAGGCACATGGGCGGCGGTGTGGACAATCCGACATCTCGCTGCGTTTAGCGTTAAGGTCAGCGCCGGGCAAGATAAGCGTTGCAAAACGTTCCAATCGATTTACCGGTTTAACTTACGGGACGTCGATCAAGTCGAGGCCGTCTGCAAATTCCGCTTCCGTTTCACGCCTTTCAGAAATCGGGGCCGCAAAGGTTAGCCTGAAACTTCGCATCGGGCCCTCAAAGAATGCCAGAGTCGCTCTGCGGTCGCAAAGGTCCGTCTCGACGCAGATTGCGAGTCGCTGAAAGAAGTACACGACGTCCTCGAAAGCGCGCTGAACCTCGTGGTCGGCCATGAGTTCTCGGGTGGCACGCGCATAGAGCGCGGCCCGCATCGTTTCATCCGCTCGCGCCGCTTCGAGATCGGCTCGCGGCACCTCGTCGAGCCGCGCTGCAACGCGGTTGTCGAGCAAGCGGAAGGCATCGAGATAGCGCGTACCGCCGTTATTCGCACCTTCCCAGACGTCGAGCAGAGCCAGCGTTGCTTCGGCCTGGGCTGCGTCGCGCCTCTGCGCCAGTTCGAAGTAGGCAACGATCAGGCCGGCGATGCCGCCAAGAACCGCGAACACTGTGAAAAGGCCGGCCAGCCCGTCCCAGACCGATATCGGCACTCCGAAGAAGCTCCGCTCGGGTTCATCCGCCATCGCAGGCCTCGAAGAGGTCGAACGCGACGGACGGGTCGAACGGGCCGTCATGCGCGGCGATCAGGTCTCGCAGGCAGAGGGCGAGAGGCCGATCGAGAATGTAGACCGACTTGACCTGCGCTTCAGCAGCCGCGGGCGGGAGTGCGCCCATTTCAAGCAGCCCGCCGCGGCGGCCCGCCGTCCCGCTATCCGCGAAGCAGCCTGCGAGGTTCACCTGCTGTCGACCTGCAGGCGCGGTGTCGAGCGCCTCCATGAGTGCGTCGAAGTTCTCGGTGAAACAGGCAGCGTAACCTTCGGTGAGTTCGACGACCTCGTCGCAAATGAAGCATTCGGCCGATGCCCGCGCTGCCCCGAATGCAAGGAGCGCAGCAAGCGCGAGATTAGAAAAGCGCATGGTCACCCACCACGCGCGAGCGGGTCATCCACGGCACCTGCTGCCCGCCGCTCTGGCCTTCGACGATCCGGCGCACGCCTTGCGCCAACTCCGAAGCTTCGATGCGCCCGTTACCATCGACGTCATGAATGCCGCGCTCGCCCACGAGCACGCGCTCGAGCGCGACGGTAAAGAGGCCGCCGCCCACCTCGGGTGCCTCGATCGATTGCTGACGTCCCTTCGAGGCCGCCAGGACCGTCAAGTTCGCCGGCAGCCCAGCGAGACCGCCGACTGCACCATCGTTCGTCGCAAAGAGCCCGGTGCCAGCTGCGCCCGAATGGCACGCGTCGATCAGCACCGTCACGCGTGCCGGGGTGTTGGCAATGTGTGCCGCGATCTCTGACCAGGGCAGGCCTGTCGCATCCAGCCGATCCGGGTTCGTGCCCGAGAGGGCGAGGTGGAACCGCCCATCTGCGTCCGTCAGGCCGTGGCCGGCGAAAAAAAGTACTGCGTGATCGCCTTTTCCCAGACCTGCCAGTGTCTCGTTCACGGCCGCGAGTACAGCGGCTGAGTCCGCACGGCGGCCGCCGATGAAGCGCGGCATTTCGTAGGATGGCACCCCATCGGGCAGCGCTGACATGGCCCGCATCAGCCGGTCGGCATCTGCCTTGGCGTAGTTAAGATCTGGCAGGCGCGGATCAGTGTAACGATCTACGGCCACGGCGAGTACGCGTCGCGTCCCTCCCACGGGCCCGGGGCCCAGATCGGCTGTCACAGCGTTGCTCGACAGCCCTTGGGCTGTCACCGCAACCACGGCCGCGTGTCGCGTGCCCGGCAGCCGGCCGGCCACTACGCTCAACCGGTCTCCCTTGATCGCGAAGGTTTCCGTTAGGATGCCATCCTGATGCAGGTGCAACGCGACGGCGCCGCGCGGGGCGGGTAGACGCGCCTCCAGCGTGATACGATCTCCTTCGGCCGTCATCGTCGCCGTGAGCTCGGGCGGCACCGGCACAGCGGGCGCGCCCGGCGTCTGCCCCCCCAGCACCTGCTGCGCGAGGCCGGGCGCGTAGAGGACCGGATCGAACCGGTCGAGGCTGAACTGCCCGTCGAGCCCCGGGAAGCGCAGGTCAATAGTGGCGGCCGCCTCGGCGGTCGCGTCGAAGCGATAGTCCTCGGTCCAGACTGCAACCTCGTCATCCACGATGCGCCCAGCCAGTACCGTAGCGCCGTCGATGATGCGATGGACGTAGAACCCACCGTCGCGATTGAGCTGCAAGACATGTGCGTGGTCGGAAGTAAGGAAAGCGTCTGACAAAAGGTCGCCAGAGGGCAGTCCGCGCCACATGCGCCGAATCTCGCGCGCATCGCTGTCGAATACCGCGATGCCGCCGTTCTCCGGCGTGAACAGAAGCAACGTCCGGTCGTAGAGCCGCGAGTCAACGGGCACCTCGTGGAACTGCGGCAGACGGTTGTTGCCCATGTAGGAGAACGCCATCGCACTCAGCTCTTCAAGTTTGGCGGGTTGTGGGGCCGAGAGATCGGCCACGAACAGAAAGCTGGCTCCTCGCAGGCTCCCCAACGTCGCGCCCGCCGTGCATTCCGCACGACCGACCAGGATCGCTCCATCAGGAGCGTCGATCAGATCGAGTTCAAGAATTGTCTCCGGAAGGGCCAGTGCGCCCGGCGCAGCGAACACGGTCTGATTGGTGATGTCAGCCTCAGCACCCGTCAAGTAGGTGAAACAGTTGACAGACGCATTGTAGTTCGCACGGGGTTCCGGCACGAGGTCGAAGCGCCAATTATAGGCGGCACCGACCGCTGCGAGGCGTTGCTCGATCGCATGCACGTCAGCTGCAGTGCGCTTCATACGGTTCCGGTTGTCGATATGCTGAACCTCCCCCCCCGCGAGCGGCGCATCCGACAGGCCGGGCAGGACATTGAGTCCGATGCGCTCGAATGCGCCGACCTCTGTGCCCCCGACCCCGCGCAAAAGGGACGCCAACTCCTGCGGCGCCTCCTTGGCCGGGCGGGGGATCGGAGCGGCCAGGTCGATCACAGGCCGCGGCATGCGCGCGCCTCCAGGCAGAGAAAGTCCGTTTGCGACCGCGATGGGCGCAACCGTCCCAAGGCTGTGCGCCGTGACCGCCTGAAGGGGTGCCGTCATGTATCCGGTGGTGGCATAGCCGTTACCCTTCTCTTCATAAGTCAGCGGGCCACCCTGGACCGGTCCAAACCAATGGCCCTGTGTGCCGCGAACCGCAAAGATCCCATTTTCCAAATCGAAAGAGATATGCGTATTCCCCGTGTTCGCCAAGCAACAGCTCGGGCCGGTGATCTGGTTGTCGACCAGCAAACGCTCGGCGAACGGGAATGCAACATCGACTTTCCCCCAAGGCCGTGAAGAGCCCACAAGCACGGTGTCGCCCGAACTCCAGCGAAGCGTCTCACGCTCTGCACGAAGTTGCGTGACGACGACGCCGTCCAAGACGTCGATCACCGAGTGGACTCCATCTTCCGCGACAGTGACAAACCGGCCCTTAGGTGACAGCGCTGCGTCGCGCCCGGCCCTCTCCACGATCTCGGTGCCGTCGGATAGTACTGAGACGCGCAGCCGCGCGGAGCCCACCTCAATACGCCTGTCGTGCGTAGGCAGATCGAGCCGGTGCGTCAGATCCTGACGGCCAAGATCGGTGCCGATCACCAATTCGGCCGGCGCCGGTGTGACCTCGATCACTGCCTCTCGGCGCGCCACTTCCGCCTCCTCACCGCAGCCGGGCAGCCACGTCACGAGCGAGAGTGTGACCGGCAACGGCCCCGCGCGTAGCGGACGCAACATGACCTCGCCTCCTCGCCCAGCACCCCGCGCCCACAACGCCACAAGTGCGCGCGTCTCGCCCGATCCGGCCGCGATGCCGAACGGGTTCGGCGCATCCGGGCCCAGCGGGATCGCGCCCCCGCCAACGAAGCGTGCGGCGGCGGGCGTGCGCACCATTACCCAAACCGGCAGACGCTCTACGAGGTCGTTGCCCGACCAGTCGAACGTCAGCGCCTCGCCGGCGGTCGTTGGGCCTTCGGGGATCGACAGCGTCATCGCCTCGGCAAGGCGCGCGAGATCGGCTCGCTCCGCCGCGCAGGACCGAGCCGTCGGTGCGGCCAGAAACCTCAAGCGCGCGGCGTGCAATTCGGGCGTGTCCCGATCGCGCCAGCGCGCCGCTTCGTCCACCCGCGGTAACGGGCCCCGCGTGGGCGGTGGGATCATCGCTACGTTCGGGCCTGTGCGGATGCCGGAAGAGGCCCCTTGGTATGCGACCATGCGCCCGCCACCAGATTTCAGGAAGCATACGTTCCCATCGACGGCGTTGTGGGTAAAGGCTCCGCAGTTCTCGGTGGCGAGGCAAAGCGCGGCGCAGGCGTCTTGTGTCATGTCGCGCAGTAGCGGGTCGTCCAGTCCCGATCTTATGTCCCCCCCCCCAAAGATCGGCGTTCGACGTGACGGTGAACGCGCGTCGCCCAAGATCCAGATTGGAGGCGTCCAACTCGACTTGATTCTCGTTGGAACGGCGCTCAAACGCATCCCAGACCTCGGCGGTCCGAACCGCCGGCGCCTCCGGCACCGCGCGGGTGCATCCAGCCAAGAGAGTTGAGAGCGCTCGCGACGATCCTGTAAGCGACAGGTCCAATCGCCCGCCGGTCAGGTCGAGACGCAGCCGGGAGCCGCCCCGGATGGCCTCGAAGATGGGCGCATTGTTTTTAAGGTCGAGCAACGCGGACAAAAAGCCCGGCGAGCCCGAGAACCTCCCCGATCCCACCAAGCGCCCATCCACCGCGATCCGTCCCAGCCCGGGTCGTAGACCGGCGCCGTTCGCAACAAGGCTGATCTGACCGTTTGGGGCACAGGAGAGGCGCACACAGCTGCTCGGTTCGGAGACGGTGCAGATACGCGCTTCGGCATGGTTCCCTTCCCAGCGATCCGTCTGGGCGTCTGCGGGTGGGGCAAAAAGCGCTCCAGTCACAGCCAGTGCTAAAGCCAATCCACCAAACCTATATAGCCTCATGGCTTCTGCCCCTAAAACCTTCTGAAGCTTAGCGTAGATGCAGTGTCTCTGGAAAATCAATTGCCAGTCTGTTGAATTTCTCTTTTCTCGACGCAATCTTGAAGCTCGATCCATTTTTGCCGGGGTGACGGCGGGGTCGCCTTTCAACTTTGTGCGTTCTTTGTGAATTGTCCGGTGGACCGGTTCGGGCGTTCCTAAAGCATCCATATTGGGTTTTGGCATGCCCCGCCCGTTGGGTCTAAAGCGAGAGCAGGCACTAAGCTGCGACCTCGGAGCTACCACTGGACCTAACACTCACGTGCTGCGCAGCATTCGGACGTGTAAGCTCTGCTCTGTCCCCTGAAACCTGGAGACGGACGATAAAGCGATCGAGGTTCATGTACGAGCAGGTCGTCGGGTGCTGAAGAAGCATGAGGTCGGAATGAGGACGGCTGATGTTTGCGGCAAGCACGGGGTCAGTACGGCGACGTTCTACGAATACAAAGCACGGTTGGTGGCCTCGAGGTGTCGGGTGCGTGACGGCTGAAGGCGCTCGAGGACGAGAATGCCAAGCAGAAGTAGCTGCTGGACGAAGCCATGCTCGACAACGCGAACCTGAAGGATGTCGCGTTGCGAAAGCGGTAGCGTGCGGCATGAAGCTGGAAGCGGTGGCGCTCCAATCGGCGCTTCGAACTTCTTCGAGCCTGCGATCGCGGTGGCGATCAGCCTGGTCGGCCTGTACTCGGGCGCTGCGCTCGCCACGATCGTGAGGGTTCTCTTCGAGGCTCCATTGATGTTGTCCATTGTGGCTTTCAACAACGGCACCCACTGAGATTTCAGATAGCAACCGGTCCTTATCTGCCATTCGTAGGTTGACCATTCGCTGCGCTGCAGCTTCCCCAAACCGTCCCTCCATGGCGTCGAGCAGCATGATCTGGCGCCCGAACGTCCGCACTACGGGACAAAGCCGTCGTTCGGGCTGCTTTGCCTACCGCCTCGCAGTCATTGGTAATATCAAACCCCAGTCCGTCTCCTGAAGCGGTCCTGACGGCGAGAAACCCAGCTTCTTGTATACTGCTACTGCTCTCGCATTGTCCGGATGCGGATCGGTCGCAATGATAGGTGCCCCCTCATCGAAGAGCGCCTGCATTCTTGTCCCGATAAAAGCCGATCCGTGCCCAATGCCGACCATGTCGGGCTCACCGATAAACTGATCAATACCCCGCGTCCCTTTGGGATGATGGTCAAAATGATGATCGCCCCAACCGTGGACCGTGTAGTCTTGCATGAACGCGAAGGGCCGCGTGCCGAATGATACGATCCAGCGAGCCACCCGAGGATCAGCTAAATCCGCTTCTGCATACGGCTCATTTGCGTCCCACCATTCCCGAACATGCGATTTCAACTGCCACGCTCTGATCAAGGCGAGATCATCCACATTAGCTCTGCGGAAGCGATAGTTTTGGGTCCCGGTCATTCAACCACTCTACCAGACCGTGCGACGGTGGGTATGGGGTCGAAACGGTCTTGCGGCAGCGCGGGACGCTCCAGTTGCGGAATCTTCGGGCGGCACAGCAGCTTTGCTATGCTCGGCCGTCGGCAAGGTACCGAAGATGTGGCGGGCGTGGTTGATCGGAGGAACCACCATGCAGACCGCAAACCTGCCAGCCATCCGCGCTTGCCGTCCCGCTTGGAACAACGGCCGCATCGTCGGCCAGAAGCGTCCGCTCGAACCGCAGCATGTATGGGCGATCCGGGTGCGCCTCGAGATCGCGCAGAAGACTCGAGAGCTGGCGCTCTTCAATCTGGCCATCGACAGCAAGTTGCGCGGATGCGACCTGGTGAAGCTGAAGGTCGCCGACGTCTATGCGGCCGGACAGGTCAAGCGCCGCGCCTCTATCGTCCAGAGCAATACCCGGAGGCCGGTCAACTTCGAAATCACCGAGGGGACTCGGAGAGCGGTCGCGGCTTGGCTCGAGGCTCCGCTGATGATCGGGTCTGAGCACCTCTGGCCCGGGCGCATTCACGAACGCCGACATATCTCGACACGGCAATACGCCCGCCTCGTGCAGGACTGGGTGACTTCGATCGGTCTCGAGCCAATCGCCTATGGCACTCACTCCATGAGGCGAACCAAGGTGGCGCAGATATATCGCAAGACTGGAAACCTCCGCGCCGTGCAGCTCCTGCTCGGCCATACGAAGATGGATAGCACTGTGCGCTACCTCGGTATCGAGCTCGAAGATGCGCTCGCTATCTCTGAAACGGTGGAGCTCTGAGACGCCGAGCTGGTCGGTACCTGCCGGCAAGAGGGATCGTTCATCCCAGATGCGGTGAATGACCGCTCTCCGCTTTTCTTGCAGCGCCCCGAGATCACCAAGGTTGGCAAGAGAACGCCTGTTTCGGGCAGGGGGCGGAAATGTCTCGGACCTGGCGCGAACGGTGGCCATGGGCCGTTCCTGCACCTCGTAACACACCGCTCGCATCGTCTTTGCACGGTCCGCTGCCTGCGTACCCTGGTCTTTTTGTGCGCAGGGTCGGTAGCGCAACCGTACTACCAAGGCATGTTCTGTCCCCAAAAAGCTGCGATCAGGAAACAGTCGCAGGTCTGGGGAGGCTTTGATCCGAAATTGGTGACTTTGGCAGAAATGTGGCGGGCTTAGGCATTTTTCGTGTCACCCTTCCGGCATGATTCTTTCCGTGATCCGGGGGGTAGAAATGGAATTCTTACTATTATTGTTGGCAGGCTTTGCGGGCTTTGCGGTGATGGGTGGCGGCGACGGCGGCAGTGACGACGACGATGACGACAGCTCCCATGGAGACGACGGCGGTGGCGACGGTGGCGGTGATGTCGGCGGCGGTCCACTCGACGATGTTCTTCGCGGCACTGATGGCGACGACACACTCGATGGGACATCAGACGACGACACTTTGGTTGGGGAAGCCGGTGACGACAGCATCGACGGCGGCGAGGGAGATGATGTTATCGATGCCGGCGAAGGCAACGATACCGCGGAAGGTGGCCCGGGATTTGACTCGATTTATGGAGCAGAGGGCGACGACCTCATCTCCGGTGGAGACCAGGATGACTTGCTGGCCGGCGAGGCGGGCAACGACACGATCACCGGTGGGAACGGCTTCGACCAACTCTTCGGAGACGAGGGGGACGACTCTCTCGATGGGGGAGACGGCAACGACGAGATAGTTGGCGGTACCGGCGACGACACTATGGACGGTGGCGCGGGCATCGATTTTCTGTTCGGTGGTGAGGGCGACGACAGCATGGTCGGCGGTGACGACGGAGATTTCCTCCGCGGCAACACCGGGTCGGACACCATGAACGGCGGCGCCGAGAACGACACGCTTTATGGCTACACCGATGGCCAGAACGACGACCGGTTCCGGGAAGAGGACCTCACAGATCCAGATGTGCTGGATGGTGGAGATGGGCCGGACAACCTGATCATGGGCACCGGCGACTCCGCTACAGGCGGAGAAGGGGCGGACCTCTTTTATACAGGGACCTGGGTTGACCCGAGCGCGCCGCCTGTCGTCGAAGACTTCGGCGCCGACGACCTGCTGTTCATCACCTATGACATCGATGCTGGGCTCGACGGTGACATCACAACCGAGCTGGATCCGGTCACCGGCGATACGACAGTCCTGGTTGGAACAGACCCGGTCGCAATTCTTCGCGCGACCGGACACGCCGTATCCGCTGACCAAGTTGCCGCTTTCGGCACGGATCGCTTCGTTTGAGGACAGAGGGCACACAAATGAACAAGCTAATTGCAGTGATGGCGATTGCGGCGATGTTCGCGACCGGGGCGGCACATGCATTGCCAACACCGCCTCCGGAGCCAACCTATGATCGTCCGAGCTTTGATCCGCCGAGCGAGCCCCCCGGAAATCCTCCGGAAAACCCGCCTGAGCCCCCCCCGGAGAATCCTCCGAAGACCCCGCCGAAGCCGAAGGTCCCCGAGGTGCCGCGCGTGGAGCACACAGTGGTCTGTGAGCCGACACCCCAAGGGATGGTGGTCAAGTTCACCCACAACGTGGAGCACCGGTTTTTCAAAGAGGGGAAGAAGTTTTGCCATAAGCTGCACCCTCAGAGGCCGATTGTCGCGAAGTGCGTCACACAGGGAGACGAGCACTTCATCAGCCTCAGTGAGAGCGTGTCAGCTCGAGCGCAGAAGTCGCTCAATCGGTTTTGCCTATGCCTATGGGGGCTCGACTAAAAGTCGCGACGCCTGGTCAATAAGTTCTTGCAATAAAGGCAAAAACTGCGACTATTGTGAAGTGACAGCAAGATGTTGACTCACGCCCCCAAAAGTCCCCGCTGCCTTGTACCCTCTCGGCAGCGGGGCATTTTTTTGGCGTACGAAGTTGGAAATGGGCTGCGTTGTTGCGCGGTCCCGGGCATTCCGGCGGCATTGGGACGGTGGCACATCGCGCCCCTAAGTTTGGCTGCGCGCTTAGAGCCACCGTCCCTGGGTGCAAATCAACTATAAATTGTATTCTTACGTTTTGAAAGCGAAATTTTCAAAGATCGTCTACTATAGGTTGTTTCCCTTAAGAGCCGGATTGGCGCACAACTTGGCCGTCGCAGTTCCAGGTGACCTACACCCCACGATCTGGTCCGTTCGAAACTGAGGTTTTCCTGTAAGTGGTCTGCCCCGTGAAAACTGGAGCGTTTGAAGCTGGAGTCTTCGGATAATCTTTCGTGGCTGGGAGAGGGCCGGAAACGCATGAAGGCATCGAAATCTACGGAGGCGCAGAAGGCGTTCATCCTGAAGTTCGGCCGACCTCCCACAAAAGTCCGCCTGCGGCCCTAACTGGACATAGGTCTGAGTTGTCTATGCCGCAGCGCAGCTTCCTCAGAGCGGACGCTCAGACTTGGTCGGTCGAAAGCGGAGCCGCCGATACTTCCTCATCCGCTCAATCCATTCACCGCCTAAATCGTGAGAATAGACTCTTCGCTCTGCCCGGCCTTCTCAACGACCACGCGAAGACCATCGTCGCCGAGGACTAACAGTATTCCCGGCATAAGAAAGAGCTGCCGGAGATCTGCGACCCAGTTGAGCAAGGTTCGATCAAGACCGCTTGGCGCACTGGTCGAGCCAGCGGGGTGCGTGTGCCATTCTCCGATATAGGTGATGTGACGCATGGTCGTACGCTCAACATCCGCGATCGCCTCCTGAACACCACGTGCGCCACGATCGAAGTAGGAGCGGCCTGCTTTACTGTCAGACGGGCATGGCAATGCTGCAGTCACATATAGGGTGCGGCGATCCAAATCGAATCCGCCAAGAAGAATTCCACCGGTCTCCACCGCGCCATCGCCGCGCGCGTTTTCGATTTCGGCGATCACACGAGGTGCAACCATGACTGTCCATTCATCCAGCGTGACATGTCGAAACGGGTCCACGGTGCGCCGGTCGACTGATACGCTGCCATCAGCTTCGATCGACCAGATCGTAACTTGCGCATTTGGCAGCGTATGTGTGGTCTCGATGTCTGCTGCTGCGAGCCCGGCAAAAAGGGCTATCCGGCTTTGAGGGATCGTGACGCTGACATCCCGGCAGCTGCCAATCCGCACCTGCCCGAACGTTGCCAAATGGTCCGCGAGTGCTTCGGTCTCGGATAGCGCCGCATAATACGCCATCTCGACGACCCCGTCCCGCCCCTGCCTCTGCGCGCCTTCATGTAGCGCCACCAGTGCCATGCCGCCTGGATTGACGAAATAGGAACTGACCGGAGTCTGCAAATCGGCGTCATGGCCAAGCCAGCGGGCCGCCTGCACGGACGCGCTGAAGTCGATCACGCGCTCGGCTTCGGACAGCGCCGCACGCACGTCGTCTGGCGTATCATCTCCACCGATAGCGGCGTGGAGCGCGATCGCCTCCTGCTTCTGGAACAATCCGTTGATCTCTTGCGCGAGAACCTCACTTTTGGAGCAGCCGATCGCATGCCCTGGAGCAGCATGACGTGCGAGGTTGTGCGGCGCGACGAAATCCTGGTCGATCAGGCCCCAATTCGATTGTCCCATCCGGGCGAGGTTCAAGACCGATTGCGAGCCAAGCGCACCGGCACCAATGGCCACCAGCTTTCGGTTCGCCGCATCGCTACGGCCGCTTGTTGTGCGCGCCATCTCTGACGTAAACCCGTCGACCACGTTGAGCGGTAACAGTCTTTGCGCCTTGAGTGCGTCTTCATCGGTTGAAACATTCACCAGCCGCCCGATAGTGCCCCCTTCGTCACTGGCAATGCCCAATGCCTTGCCAACATCCAGCAAGGAAGTATCAGGGCTGAGAAAAGCTCGCGTCGTCTTCGCGCCAACCGTTCCATCCGCACCGGTCAGCGGTGTGGTGATCAGCAAGAGCAAGCCCTGCTGCATCCGCCTGCTCAGCTTCGGGTCGGTCAGATCTCCGTCAAACAGCATTCGGATCTCGCCCATGAGATTGACGTCCAGTTCCGCATAAATCTCGAGGAGCTCCGCGACATTAGCTGGAAGGTCGATCATGGCACCATGCGCTGTCGGCTGGGTCACCACATGACTACATGCATACTGCGGGACATCTGTGCCAAGCGCTGACTCCCATGGCCAGAGCAGGATCGGTGAGATCAGGTGGTTTGTGCGCGGCAGTGCTGCATAGAACGTATTGGTTGTCGGATCGAAGTCCGGCGGTAGAACAAGGCTCCAAAACGACGGCGCGAGAGCGGGATCAAGGGGCTGATCGACCCCGTGGAGTTCGCCGAAGGCGCTCTTTTGCATCCACCAGCGCACCCGTTCAATGAGCATGGCCGGGTTGTAGAGATGGACGATATCTTCGGCCCGCGCATCAAAGAGGCACAGGGACCGCCGTCGCCCCCGATAATTCAAGTTCATATGCGGCAGATGCTGCGGAAATTCCGCGCGCAGCGGGTACACGGACGGCATTGCCCGCTCCGGACCGGTAACAACGGCCACCGGCTCGCGTTCGCGGACATCGTTGACGCGTGCCGCCTGCCCGATTTCGACATAGACCTCGACGACCACGACCTCTGTCGCCCCATCTGCGCGATGGCAACTTAGTAACGTGCATCCTTCGTAGCCGTCTCTCGACGCCAGGTCCGCGAGCGCCTTCAGACCATCATCCGTCAGCGCGTCGGCCGCGACATCTTGAAATGTCGCACCGGTAATCCCGGTAAGATCAGCGGCCATTCCCGGCCCGCGGTGCGGACGCGCCGCCGACCAGCGCCGCTGCCGCAGGAACACCGAGCGCCTTCTTGGAGGCCCCCTTCGGTCCGATGTCGAGTTCGATCGGTTTTGGTGCGCTCGATTTCGGGTGCTCCATTGTCACCAACAGATGGTCGCTTTCGACGACGTCTTCCCGGTAATAGTTGGCAGCCTGTCGATGGGGCGGCTGCACGTCCATGTCGGCCTCCGACCCTTTCTTAGGGATCGGATTGCTGGACGATACAACATAGCCTGCAGTTTCACCTTGTTCCTTGCAAAGCCATTGGACCTGAGCTGTCGCCACCGTCTTATTTGTTCCCTTATCGGGACCAATAGCGGTGTAAGAACAATGGTGCGGAAGCTTGTAGATGTTCCAGTGAAGACGATCATCGTTCTTGTGATGCTTGGTAATGTCGACAATCTCCGCCAGGACCTCGTGATCAATATCCGCTGCAAAGAGGACGTCCGTATCATAGGACCCTTCGCGGAACCGCATCTGAAAAACGAGTGAATCGCCATTGCGATCCTCAAGCCCATTGTCATCTGTACGTGTCGCGTGTGGAGAATGCGCGAAGGCCTCAACCGCATCTTCCGCGATCGTCAGACCCGGCACCAGCTGACCCGCGTCGACGAAACAGTCCGCACGATCCTCGACCGTCAGATCGTTGTCTTCGAGCCAGTCTTTCAAACGCTCCGGACGTGAGAAGACGACAATCCCCTTACCTTGTCTCAGACGATGTCGGGCTTCCTGCCGAATGGCGCGGGCATCCCCCGTCAGGCCATCTTCGGTAATGACGCCTGCGGGCACCCAAAGCGTGGCTATCTTTTTGCGATCGTCGCTCTGATACGCTTTGGCATGATCCAGCCAGAAATACTCCGAGGCCCGATGGCAGTGATCGTCATCGAGATGGGTGAAAGCCACGACATGGTAATCGTCCACCTCGGCTTCTTCGAAATCTTCAGTTAGGAGCGCACTCAGATCGCAGCGCTTGTCGGCCTCGTCATCCTTGTCGGCCATATCGGCGAAGTCGACGAGCATGCGTCGCCCGTCCTGCAGTTCAACAAGGCATGTATCGGCGTTTCCAATCGGAAAGAAGGTCAGTTTAGTCATCTCGAATCGCTTTCATACAAAATCTTCCTCCCAAGATGTGCATGATCACAAATATTACAAGATAGGTGTTCTTGGTTGGCTCTGGTTTTCCAGGAGCTCCTGATTGTGTTCTTCAAGTACGGCCAGCGTTACTTGCGCCCCCCGCTTTGCCAGGCGCTCAATCCACTCCTCGGACATGGCTCGAAAATCTGTCGGATAGGCATCGACCTCCTCGCGTTTTACCAAATCATTCGGTGCGCAGGAGAGACGGTGGTCAGCCTGGCCGAGATAGGGCAGCACGACGGCCTGCAGTTTTCCCGCGCCCTGCAGATCGTAGAGCCGCTTCAGGGCCGCGTTCTGCGCCCGGTCCAGAGTCGTGTAGAAACTGGCCGTCATCCGCCCCAGAAACGTGACGGTCGGCATGCCGAAGCGCAACCCATAGCCTGCCCGGCAGGCGATGATGATGTCCGGCTTCGGGATCGCGACACTGATCGCTGGATCTCGGTCCGGCCAGAGTGGCGCGAGGCCCAGATTATCGTAGATACCTCCGTCGGTCAGCGTCACCCGCTCGCTACGCGCGCTGCCGTCGGGCTTGTTGAATATGTAGTCGTCATCAAGCGCGGGCAGAAGCAGCGGATAGGCCGCCGAGGCCGCCACCGCCCGCGCGACAGGGATCCGGTCGGGGTTGATCTTCCCAAAGCGCCAGTTGCCACTTTCTTCCGGACTGAAATAGAACGCGGTCCCGGTGCGCAGTTCGGCTGCAATAGCCACGAATTTCGGTTTCCGGTCGCCGATGTCTTTCAGCGTCTTTCCCTCGAAAAGAAGAGCGTCCAAGGTTTCTGCAAGGATCGTCGTGCGACTGGCATAACGGCGCGGGACATGCTCCACACCCCGTTCCGAAGGTGCAATACCGGCCAGCACGAACCCACCGGTGACGATCCAGCGCACCGGTGCCAACGCAAAGCGTGTTAGGCACCGTGTGAGCAGGCCAGCGCGGCAGAAGATGGCGCGCAACCCCTCGCGCGAAGTGAACGCAGTCCGAAACGCCGGACGAACAAGGCCTTTCAGGAGCACCTCCCGCACCCTTGCTTCAAAGCTCTCGAAGTCTCCATCATGGGTCACATAAATCGCACCGATGACCGATCCGCCCGAAACACAAGACATCACTTCGGCCTTGGCCAGTAGCCCGGCATCATGCAGTGCTCGCAAACAGCCCAGGTGAAACGCTATTGCACGTGCGCCGCCGCCGGAGAGGCTAATTGCAATGGTCGGTTCCGATGGATCATGCATCTTGATCGCCTCATTATTCAAATAGTTGATCCGCTTCCTTTCTGGCCCTCGATCATTCTGAGGGTCCATGGGTTGCATAGCCCGTTCACTGCGATTTCGGTAGCGTCTGTTTGGCGGACACTTCCATCGATCGGAGCAAGTTGTCGGCGGTGCATCTGCTGCCCTTGGTCGGGGGCAGTCTGCCGCTGCTGAGTGCGGCCTGCCAATGCCACGCTTGGCAAACAGCGGCGGTGGAGTTCACGCTCCACACCGAGCATCACTGGTGTATGCGTTCGACACCCTCGGCTCGCGGCTTACCAGACGTCCACTTCTTTGATTGATGGGACTGCTTTAGCATATCCGAAATTGACACGGACCTCGCCATATCTTGCACGCGCAGCGAATGCCCGGAGCCCGCCCTTCTCGAACCGTGAACCAGGACCTGTGTGGCGTGGCTCTCAGAGCTCCGCTTTTGCGACATGAACCTTCGCGTCGCCGTAGGGCTACTTTCCGCTCTTCCCACCCCCGCCGACTTGAGCGGTAGGCGCGGCTTCTGATTGAGGGGTGTCAACGCCCTTGCAATACCGTCAGACCTCACAGCGCCTTGGGCTACAGCCCCACGCTAAAGAACATCCCAACCTTCGGCCAACATCCAAGGATGCACTAACAATCAAACTGGCTACTCGCTTTCAGAACATCACTACCACCGGGCTAAGGTCTGTAAGGGACTGACATCGCGGGACCTAATCCCCTTCCTCGCGAGACTGAGAAAGGTCCTCAGCCGGCGTGCGGTGGTAACGGGCCGAGGTGGCGGGGGCGAGTATCCGCTTCACCAATGATCACTGTTTCTTATCCCCTGCCCCCCTTTCGACATCGTCTTCTGCTCCTGATCTTCGTATTCTTCTGAATAAACATCTTAGTAGATACAGTACCAACGGGCCACTCAACTACGAGGGCCATAGCCCGCAAGTGGCGACCCCGCTTCGGCTTTGGGAAAAATCTCTGGACGACAACTCCAACTTCCGTTTCTTTCGGAATGGCGGTGCGCCATCCATAATGAAACTTGAATTTGTTTATGTCAGATTATTACAGCATTCCCGAAACCAGTTCTCCTGAGCCCTCCGTTGGCCTGAAGCTTGACGTCTCCAGCGTGAAACGGGTCAACTTTGCCTCAGCCCAGAACGACGTGACGGTCCTCAAATCCCTTGTGCTTCGGAACGAAGGCGATGTGTCTCTGCATGACTTGCGGGTGCGTCTGACCGCGTCTCCGGCGATCCTTCGTGAAAGGACCTGGACGATTGATCGTATCGCTCCAGGCACGGAGTGCCCACTCTCGGACCTCGCGACACCGCTCGACCTCGCGCGCCTGTCTGGACTGGACGAGGCAGAGACTGGGGAATTGACGCTGGAATTGGAGACCGGCGAAGAAAGCCTTGCCACGCAACGCCACCGGATCGAACTGCTCGCAAGGGACGAGTGGGGCGGCGTCGGTGACATGGCGCATTTGCTTGCGGCGTTTGTCTCTCCGAACGATCCTGTGGTGGCACGGCTGTTGAAAGAGGCATCTCGGCTGCTGGAGCGCTCGGGGGAGGATGGTTCTCTCGATGGGTATCAGTCGGGCAATCCGGGGCGGGTCTGGATGCTGGCGGGGGCGATCTGGTCGGCAGCAACCGCTATGGGCCTGGCCTACGCCGTGCCACCCGCCTCTTTCGAACACGAAGGGCAAAAAATCCGGGGGCCGGAGCGGATCGCATCCGAGGGCCTTGCCACCTGTCTCGACACCGCCCTCCTTCTTGCCGCCGCATTTGAAGCGGCAGGGATAAACCCCGCCGTGCTGTTTTCTGACGGGCACGCCTGGGTCGGTGTTTGGCTTACGAAGCGCGACTTTGGCCATGTGACCGAACCCGATCCTGTTACGCTTCGCAAGGCGATCCAGGCCCGTGACTTCGTAGCCCTCGAGACGACGCTGCTGACGAAACGCCCGGCCGTCGGCTTTGAACAGGCGGTGGACGAGGGGCGCCGCCGGCTCTCCGAAGAACGTGAGGCCGAGTTCGTCATGGCGGTGGATATCGCCCGTGCGCGCGCCGCTCGCATCCGGCCACTTGCGAGCCATCGAGAAGGACAGACGGCCGAGGCTGCAGAAGAGATAGCAGTCGCGGCAACGCTGCCCAAACCTCTGGACCTTGGCCTGTTGCCCGGGGAATTCGTCGATGAGGCTCCATCGAGTCCCAAGGGGCGCATCGAGCGCTGGCAACGCAAGCTGCTCGATCTGACGCTCATGAACCGGCTACTTAACTTCAAAGAAAGCAAGCAGACCGTTCCCTTCCTCTGCCCTGACGTTCCGTCGCTTGAGGATGCGCTTGCCGACGGGCGCGCGTTCAAACTGCTCGCATTGCGAGACGACGATCCTGTGGGAAGGCGCAACTTCAGCCCCGAGGAACGGGCAAGGATCGAGGAAGGCGTGGCGGCAGACGCCATGGCGCGCCGTCAGATCGCGGTGCCCCTGACGGGCAAGGAGATGAAGGCCCGACTGACAACGCTCTTCCGCAAGGCAAAGAGCGACATGGCAGAGGGCGGGACCAATACCCTCTTTCTTGCCGCCGGCTTCTTGCGCTGGAAAAAGTCGGAGGGCGACCAAAGGGTCTACCGGGCGCCGATTTTGCTGATCCCGGTACGCCTTGAAAGAAAGTCGGCACAGTCGGAGTTTCGAGTCCTTCATCACGAGGATGAGGTCCGCATCAACTCAACCTTGCTCGAGTTTTTGAAGCGCGATTTCGACCTGAAGGTGCCGGAGCTTGAGGGAGAACTGCCGCGTGATGACAGCGGCATCGATGTGCCGCTGATCCTCGAACAGGTGCGGATGCGTGTCCGCGATGTAGCCGGATTCGAGGTGGTTGAAGAACTGGCTCTCTCCACATTCTCGTTCGCTAAGTATCTGATGTGGAAAGACCTCGTTGATCGAACCGACGACCTGCGGCAGAATCCACTTGTTGCGCATCTGGTCGATAACCCCTCCGAGCCCTTCCAAGGGCACGAGGCACCGGATATCCGTCCCGAAGACCTCGATCGGCGGGTAGCTCCTGCCGATCTTGTCACGCCCCTGCCGGCGGATAGCTCGCAACTTGCCGCTGTCGTATCAGCCGCTGAAGGTCGAGACTTCGTGCTCATCGGCCCGCCTGGCACGGGTAAGAGCCAGACGATCGCCAACATCGTCGCGCAGTGCCTCGCCAGCGGAAAGACGGTTCTGTTCGTCGCCGAGAAGGCGGCAGCGCTCAATGTCGTCCATCGCCGTCTGTCTGCGCAGGGTCTCGGCGATGCGGTTCTGGAGTTGCATTCCAACAAGACCGATCGAAAGTCGGTGCTTTCACAGCTTGGACGCAGTTGGGATCGTGCATCAAGGAAGACTGGCAGCGAATGGGCCCAGGTCACGCAAGACCTGCGCGTCGCACGGGATAGGCTGAATGCCTACGTCGAAGCGCTGCACGCACATGGCACTCAAGGTTTCAGCGTCTTCGACGCGATCGGGCAGTTGGCTGGGCGCAAGCCCGCCTTCACGCTGTCCTTCGCTTCCAAGGACGCCCATGACGCCCAGGGCTACGTGCGCCTGATCGATCTCGCCGAGGCCGCCGGCCGCACCCACGCCGTGGCCGGAGAAGGGCCATCCCTCGACTTAGTGGACGCGAATGACTGGTCGTTCGGATGGGAAGCGACATTTCTCGATGCCGCCGAGAAACTGGATTCCACCGCGACAGATCTGCTCAGGGCGCTGACGGAGGTGTCGGCTTTGCTTGGTCTCCCGCCCGACACCGACGGAACTGAATTTCGCCGCCAGCGCCTTTCGGCACTCTCCCCCCGGATAGCTGAAAATGCCCGTGACCTCTCCAACGTTCCGGATCTGCCTGAGGCCCGGCTTGCGCAGGAACGGACACGTCTCGCCGAAGCCCTGAAGGACGCGAGGGAAGCACGTCAACGGCTCGCCGCCAACTACGTTGCCGAGGCGTCAAGCCAGGCGCCACTGGAGTCGCTGGACGTCGACTGGCGTGCCGCGCATGCGAAGTTCTGGCCATTCTCATCCCTGGCAAAACGTCGTGTCCGTTCGGTGCTTCAGAGCTACGCGGAAGCCGGTGTGGCAGACCCCGGAAGCGATCTCCCGGCCCTCCAGCGGTTGCGGACGGCCAGAGAACAGATGGCGGCCTCGCCCCTCTCGGAGCTGCCCGAGGCCAACGGCGAAGCTGCAGATCTCGGTGCGCTGGACCAACTCCTCACCGAGACCGCCCGCTTTCGCGAAGCGTTCCGCTCTCTTGCATCCGAGGCGAGCGACGCCGGGCGTCTCGGCCAATCTTTGGCCGCACTCGCCAGCCTGCGCGCCGGACCGGAGCGTGACGCCATTGCTCGCCTTGCGGCGGCAGAGTCGGCCATGGCGGAAGCGGTGCAAGACTTTGTGACGTCCAGCGGACGTCTGCCGGGCGCGGCGTCGCTCAAGCAAATCCGGAACGGCCTCGCCAGTATCAGGGCAGAACGCGCCCGGTTGGCGGACTGGACGCGTTGGAATGAAGCGAGAAGCACGGCAGAGGCGGCAGGTCTCTCGCCATTGATCGAAGCCCTCGTTGAAGATCGGCTGACTGACCCAGCGGCCGAGGCCTTCAAGACCGCCTATGCCGCGTGGTGGCTGCCCCTCGCGATGGACTCCTCCGAGGACTTGCGCCGCTTTGCACATTGGGAGCACGAGCATCAGATCGGGACATTCCGCGCACTGGACGACGCTGCCGCGCGGTTGGCGCCGTCCGAGATCCTGCGCCGGATCGCACACGGTCTGCCCACAAGGGATGGGGTGCCGCGCAATTCCGAATTGGGAACATTGCGTCACCAGCTCGGGCTTCAACGACCCTCGATGCCGATCCGCAGCCTTCTCTCGGAGATGCCCAACAATTTCGCAAAGCTGGCACCGTGCGTTCTTATGTCACCGCTTTCCGTGGCTCAGTATCTCCCGGCCGGGCAGCCGGCCTTCGACGTGGTCATCTTCGACGAGGCGTCACAGATCACGACATGGGACGCGGTCGGGGCGATTGCGCGCGGTCGCCAAGCCATCGTCGTCGGCGACCCTAAGCAGATGCCGCCTACCAACTTCTTTGGCCGCACCGACGCCGAGGAGGACCTGCCAGAGATAGAGCGCGACATGCCTTCGATCCTGGATGAAGTCTGCACCGCGGGCATCCCCACTCGTCGGCTGGATTGGCACTACCGCAGTCGCGACGAGGCTCTAATCGCGTTCTCGAACCACCTCTATTATGATGGTGGTCTCGTGACGTTCCCTGGCCCGACCACGGGATCGGACGCACTCGTGTTCCACAAGGTCGATGGCCAGTTCGATCGTGGGCGGAGCCGGACGAATGAAGTCGAGGCGAAGGCCGTGGCAGCGTGGGTAAGGGCAAAACTGACCGAATTTCTTGCGAAGCCTGAAGACGAACGGCCCACCCTCGGTGTCATTACTTTCAACCAGCCACAGCAGGAGCTTATCCAGGATCTTCTGGATGAAGCGCGCCGGCAGGACTCGCGGCTGGAGTGGTTCTTCGAGGAGGAGCGCGAAGAACCGCTGATCGTAAAGAACCTCGAGAACATCCAGGGTGACGAACGCGACGTGATGCTATTCTCCGTCACCTACGGACGCGATGCCGCCGGTAAGTTAGCAATGGCCTTCGGCCCTCTAAACTCCGATGGAGGCGAGAAGCGCCTGAACGTGGCCGTGACTCGCGCGCGCGCAGAGATGCATGTCTTCGCTTCATTGACAGCGCATGACATCGACCTTGGGCGCACCCGCGCCCGCGGCGTTGCCGACTTCAAAACTTTCCTCGATTATGCGGAGCGTGGCTCTATCGCCTTGCCTGCCCGCGAGAGCGGAAGCCTCGGACCGGCCGAGAGCCCATTCGAAGAGGCGGTCGCTGCCGCTCTGATGGCCAAGGGATGGGACATTCGTACTCAGATCGGTGTCTCGGGCTTCCGGATCGATCTGGCCGTGATAAATCCAGACCATGCCGGAACCTACCTTGCCGGCGTCGAATGCGATGGCGCGACCTATCATTCATCTGCCACGGCCCGAGACCGCGACAAGATCCGGCAAGCCGTTCTTGAGGGTTTAGGATGGCAGATCTTGCGGGTATGGTCGACCGACTGGTTCAAGAACCCGGCGGATGTCGTTGCGCGGCTCCACGCTTCTCTTGAGAAGTCTTTGGAGGCGGATCGGGCCCGGCGTGAGGCAGAGGCGGCAAAGCACGAGCCGGAGGAAGAAACCACCAATGTAGCGCCTCTCGCGCTTCCTGCTCCGTCAATCGCCAGTGTAGCAAGAGGTGCCTCCGAGACCGACGCACAAGACGACGCTTTCGAACCAACAAACGAGACACCCGAACTCGAGGCGCCCGCAGAACGTCACACCGCCCATTTTGCCGAGGCGGCTTCTTCACCAAGTGTGCGCGAGTCAAATGCGAGCGAACCGCAGCCCGATCCGGAGGCCTTCTACGAGGCGAGCTATCTGCCGACGCTCGAACGGATTGTGGCCAACATGATCGAGGCGGACGGCCCCCTACCCATGTCGCGTCTTGCCCGCGGTGTAGCGCAGCTTCACGGCTGGCAACGCACCGGGCACAGGATTGCTGCGCGGGTCGAGGCGGCACTGGGAACGGCGGAGCTGCATGAGGATCTCGGCTGCGTCTTTGTCTGGCCGTCAAGCGCCTACGCCACGCGAATTCCGGCTCGACCGTTGGGAAACCGCTCCATCCGTGACGTGCCTCCGGCTGAAATCGCGAGCACCATCGACCAACACGAACGAGGTCTTGCCTCGGCAGAGGATCCAACGCTCGACTTGGCGAGACTGTTGGGTATCGGACGCCTGAGCAAGGACGCGCGGGAGTATCTTATCGCCTGCATGGAGTGGCGCGCACAACGGGATGTATAGCGGGGTCCTATCCCACATGCGGCCGACGTGGGTCACGCCGCTGCGACATCCCTGACGGGCATTTCGATCACCCGCCCCCAGCTGACCCGCGAGCGCGCGGTCTCTACCAGATCGGCGTGGTGGTTGAACAGTATGCCTGTCCGCGGCTGCCGAACTCTACTGTCAGATCGAGGTCGACGGCGGCGCGCTGGTCGTCGAAGCAATCCGGCGCAGCAGCGATCGACAGCTCTCTGCCCTCCATACCGAGGCGGCTGACGGAGCAGCTCCGTGGACAATCCCGTGTCAGTAACGATTTCAAATAGCCTTTATTGGAGCTCAGATATTTTGGGGGCATAGACATCCGAATTGCGGGCTGGCTGGGTCGATTTCTCGCGTAAATTGCAATGCCGTTCGGCAGAAAAGATTCTAACACCTCGGCCGGTCGCCCGTTCAGAACGTCGTCGTCTGCGTGAGACGACGCTCTGAACGGAACGCCCCTCGCGATCAAAGAAATGAACCAAGATGGACTGGGACAACGGCTTCACTCTCAACCCTGAGTAAGTCAACGACTTGGAAGCCGGCCATCACGCTCTTCTTTCCAAACTGAAACCCACCGCACCGAGAGGAGGTCAAGCGGCCTTGTAGCCCGGGCAATCCTGCCTGGAGCAAAAATACGGAGGTCGACATGTTCGATTTTCAAAGACAGCCCTCAAGGCTGCACACTTTCCTCGCCGAGAACGGTGAGGGTCTCCAAAACGCTGCGCTGATGCTCGGCGGACGCCGCTGGCTCCGCCGCGTGCAGCACCTCCTCGACGAGGCATTCAGCCATCGGGACGTTACCCGCCGCATGACGTGCGAGGTGCGACAGCTGCAAGGCCTGCTGCACCTGGAACACGTCGCAGACCTCGAGAGCCCGGAAGCTGCGTATTTCGCCGAGCTCGACCCGGGCGAGCCATGCGTCGAAGAAATCTGCCTGCTCGCGGATGCGCTCGACGAAGCGCTCGAGGGAGACCTCGATAGCGAAGAGCGGAAAACGCCGTCGGAAAAGGCGATGCTGTCATGAGCGGGGTTCACGTCGAACCGCTCGAAGCTGCGCTGAGCCGCTATTTCGAACGCCGCGGAAAAGCGCGCGCCGAATTGCAGGCGGTCCTGGATTACTACAAGTACAGCCCGGAACTCTGCAAATGCGCTCACCGCTTGCAGAGCGCACTGCAGTCCTGCTCGATGATGTCGCGGCGCGAAGAGGCCGACCTGTCCCGCCTTCTCCGGGCCCTGGAGAGGGATATCGCTGCCGGGACGTCGCAGCGATACGTTGACGACGAGTACTGCATGAGCGGCGGCGGGTACGAGACCGTGCTCACCGATTCAGCGAGGCGGCTGACGAAGATCAAGCACGACCTCGGGCAGCTTCAAAGTGCCTGGTGCCGGGTAGAGCAAGCAATCGCCGTCGATCGGGAATTGCTCCGCCTGCGCGGTTAAAACCAGATCGCGCCGCTCATCTCGCGGCGCGACCTCACGGACCCGGACCCGCCAGATATCGATGGACAGGTCCCGAACGGACATGACACCGGCCGTTCGCGAATGAGTTGCCACGGCGGATACAGCCGTGGCACAAACCACTCACACACCAGAGCCAGCCTCGGTGTCAGACCCGTTTTTCCCTTGGAATCTGAACGTTGGGGACGAGAGTACTTTCTCTACCGCAGTAGCCGAACTCTCGAACGGCACACTTTGCTACGAGAGCGCTACACGGCTGCCGGAGATCGCGCAAGTCACTGAATTTAAGAGGGAAAAAATATGTCCCACCGATCCATCATCGGCGCCACGCTCAGTCGGGCGGCACTGCGAAGGGCGTCAGAGGGCATGGCAAAGCTCCCTAGGGCGCGTTTGGGTCGGAGTGGCGGCTCTCATACGCGCAATCTAGGCGCGGGGCCAGCCCGGAACCAGGTGGGGGCGTCGTCGTCCGGGCGCAAATGCCTGCTCAGAGGCCAAGAGGGGCGACAGGCAAATGGCAACGAGCCGAGGCACTTCCGACCGAAAAGCTACCGCGTCCAGGCTTTCTTGGCCGCTATGGGATCGTCGGCCGCCAGTTGCCCTCTGACATCAGGACAGTTTGTCATCCAGCGACTGCTCCAACTCCGCCACATACACCGCATTCCTGCGCATCAGGTCGGTATCGAGACGCTCCAGAACACTCTGGGGCAGCTTGTATTTCTTGTAGGGGTAGATCCTGTCGAAGGCATTCTGCATCCACCAGCGCCAGGGCTTGAGCAGACCCTTGTTGCTGCGCCCAGACCGCGGGTCTCTGCGTGTCTTCTTCCTGGCATTCGGATCTTTCGGGAGACCCGTCGTGCTCTCGAGGAACGCGTTTGTCCCCGGGTAGTCCTCCGACCCCAAGGACTTCAGACCAAGCCTGTTCAAACCCCTTTCCCGAATGAAGGTGAGATTCAATGCGGCTTGGGAATACGACCTGTTTTCTCGTGGCGCGGTGCTCAACAAGGTGCGCAGAGCCTCAACTTGGCGATCGCTCAGATCAATCAACTGGGTGAAGGGATAAAGCGTTTTCATCCTGCTCAAGGGAACAGGGAAGACATTGGAGAACCGGTCCTTGTACGTCTTTTCGAGGAATTGGTAGTCCAGCCTGCCATAGTCGTATCGCAACATGCTTTTTTCCGGCAGGAATTCATCCAGCTTCTCGTAATCCTCTGACGTGACGAAGAAGTCCTCCGCCGCGATCACATTGCCTTCGTGCACTTTCTGAACATAGAGCGAGGTCAGGTAGTCGATTGGATCCCGATAGGTGATGACGATGCGGGCCTCGGGGCCGAACAAGTCCAGAACCTTGTCGGCCGCGCTCTCGCAGTTGCGTGGGTTCCAGTCGACGAGACCCTCCTGGCTGACGAGGACGCTGCGGGTGCTTAGAACCTCGTGCAGACGCGCTTTGTCTTCCGCGCTGTAGGTAAATCTCTGCTTCTTGATCTTCCTGAATTCCGCCGGGTTATACAGGAAGTCCTTCTCCTCGCAGATTTTCGGGAGGAGGTGCTTTTGCAAAGACGTCGTGCCCGTCTTGGGCAAGCCGATGTGCACGATGGGGGCTTGGCGGCTCATGGGCTAGGCTCCGATCGCGCCTGGAAAGCCGGCGCCTTTCTCAGAAGTATGACCGCTCCCAGCGCCGACGTAGATGAACGCGCGAGCCGACCTGCATCCGATGGCAGGGGAATAAAGAATGGGTCCGAGGGCTCGTGCGCGAGCATCGCCGACGGCAGCTCGGCACTCCAGAGCCACGGTTTTCCTGCTGCCTAAGTTCACCGCACGGTCTCCTCGGCTTCCGCTGGTCTCACGCAATGCCGATACAACCTTTGCGCCGGGGAAGACAATCCGGGCCTACAGGGCGCGAAGAGCGCGCGTGTCGGGGAGAGGTCTCGACCATAAGGCCTGACAGCCGAAAGCCTACAGCGGCTCGAGCCAAGAAAACCTTATTGGTCGAACTTCCAGCAAGACCACCGCCAACCGAGGCGCCCCCTCACCCGCCCTGCGCCAGGTCATCCAGGATCGGGCAATCCGGCCGGTCGTCGCCGTGGCAGGAGCGCACCAGCCGGGCCAGGGTCTCGCGCATGGCCTGCAGGCCGGCGATCCGGGCGTCGACCTCGGCGAGGTGCTCCTCGGCCAGGGCCTTGACCTGGGCGCTCTCACGGTTGTCGTCCTCGTAGAGCGCCAGGAGCCGGCGGCATTCCTCGATCGAGAAGCCCAGCGTGCGGGCGCGGCCCAGGAAGGCCAGCTTGTGCAGCTCGGTCTCGGCGAAGGCGCGGTAGCCATTGGCGCTGCGCGCCGGGCGCACCAGGCCTATCTCCTCGTAGTAGCGGATGGTCTTGGCGGGCACGCCCGAGCGGTCGGCCACTTCTCCGATATTCATGCAGGGGTTCCTTTCGCTTCACTGGAGGGCGCGCCGGCGGGGGTGAGCCGGCGCAGGCGCAGGGCGTTCGTCAGGACCGAGACCGAGGAGAGCGCCATGGCCCCGGCGGCGAAGACCGGCGAGAGCAGGAGCCCGAAGGCCGGATAGAGCACCCCCGCCGCCACCGGGATCAGCGCGGCGTTGTAGCCGAAGGCCCAGCCGAGGTTCTGGCTGATGTTGGCCATGGTCCGGCGCGAGACCTCGACGGCGGTCAGGACGCCGCGCGGATCGCCGGACATCAGCACCACGTCGGCGCTTTCTATGGCGACATCGGTGCCGGTGCCGATGGCCAGCCCGATGTCGGCGCGCGCCAGCGCCGGGGCGTCGTTGATGCCGTCGCCGACAAAGCCGGTGCGGCGGCCTTGGGCCAGCTCTTCGAGGGCGGCGACCTTGCCCTCGGGGCGCACCTCGGCGACCAGCCGGTCGATGCCGAGGCTCTGCGCGACGGCCGCGCCGGTCTCCTCGCGGTCGCCGGTGATCAGCGCCACCTCGATGCCGCGGGCCTTGAGCCCGGCGATCACCTCGGCGCTGCCGGGCTTCAGCGGGTCGGAGACGGCGATCAGCGCCGCGATCCTGCCGTCGACGGCGGCGTAAAGCACCGTCCGGCCCTCGCGGGCCAACGCGCTGGCGCGGGCCTCGAAGGGGGCGGTCTCGGCGCGCTCCTCGGCCATCAGCGCGGCATTGCCGAGCGCCAGCGCAAAGCCGTCCACATCGGCGCGGACGCCCTGCCCCGGCACGGCGGTGAACCCTTGGGCCGGCGCGGGCGCCAGGCCCTCGGCCTCCGCCGCCTCGGTCAGGGCGCGGGCCACGGGGTGTTCCGAGCCCGCCTCGGCGCCCGCGACAAGCTGCAGGAGCGTGGTGCGGTCCCAGCCCTCGGCGAGCTCGAAGGCCGTCAGCTTCGGGCGCCCTTCGGTCAGCGTGCCGGTCTTGTCGAAGGCCAGAAGCTCCACCCCCGCCAGGGACTGCAGCGCCTCGCCCCGGCGGAAAAGCACGCCCAGTTCCGCCGCGCGCCCGGTGCCCACCATGATCGAGGTCGGCGTCGCCAGCCCCATGGCGCAGGGGCAGGCGATGATCAGCACCGAGACCCCGGCCACCAGCGCATGGGTCAGCGTCGGATCGGGGCCGAGGACCAGCCAGACCAGCACCGTCAGCGCCGCCAGCGCCATGACCGCGGGCACGAACCAGAGCGTGACCCGGTCGACCAGCCCCTGGATCGGCAGCTTGGCGCCCTGGGCCTCTTCGACCATGCGGACGATCTGCGCCAGCGCGGTGTCGGCGCCGACCCGTTCGGCGCGCAGCATCAGCCCGCCCGCGCCGTTGACCGTGCCGCCGGTGACGCTGTCGCCGGGGCCCTTGGCGACCAGGGCGGGCTCGCCTGTCAGCATGCTTTCGTCGAGCCGGCTTTGGCCTTCGGTCACGACGCCGTCGACGGGGATGCGCTCGCCGGGGCGGATCTGCAGGAGATCGCCCACCGCCAGCGCCTCGACCGGGACCTCGCGTGGGGTGCCCTCTTCGATCCGCCGCGCCATGGCCGGGCGCAGGTCGAGAAGCGCGCGGATCGCGGCGCCGGTGCGGCCCTTGGCGCGGGCCTCGAGCCAGCGGCCGATCAGGATCAGGAGGACGATCACCGCGGCGGCCTCGAAGTAGACCGCGCGCATGGCATCGGGCAGGAGCCCGGGCAGGAAGGTGGCGACCGAGGAATAGCCCCAGGCCGCCGCGGTGCCGAGCGCCACGAGGCTGTTCATGTCCGGCGCGCCCTTGGCGAGCGCCGGCAGGCCCCGCCGGAAGAAGATCCGCCCGGGGCCGAAGAGGACAAGGCTCGTCAGCGCGAACTGGATCAGCCAGGAGACCTGCGTGCCGATCGACGCCTCGATGAGCGCGCCCGCGCCGGGCACCATATGCGGACCCATGGCCAGGAGGACCACCGGCAGGGCCAGGACCGCCGCGCCGATCGCGCGGCGCTTCAGGGAGCGCGCCTCGAGCGCGCGGCGGGTCTCGGCGTCCTCGGCCACGGCGCCCTGCGGGCGAGCCGGATAGCCCGCCTCTCCGGCGGCGCGGGCCAGCGCCTCGGGGTTGGTCACCCCATCGAGGTAGCGGATCTGCGCGGTCTCGCTCGCGAGGTTCACCGTAGCGCTTTCGACCCCGGGCACGGCACTCAGCGCCGCCTCGACCCGCGCGGTGCAGGAGGCGCAGGTCATGCCCTCGACCGCCAGCGTGAGCTGCGCGCGGCGCGCAGGATAACCCGCCGCATCGAGCGCCCGGGCGGCCCGCAGCGCGCCTTCGGGACCCGGGGCCTCGAAGCGGGCCTCCTCGCGGGCGAGGTTGACCGAGACGCCGCTCAGCCCCTCGGCGCCCTGCAGCGCACGCTCCACCCGTCCGGCGCATCCGGCGCAGGTCATGTTCTCGACCGAGAGCGTATGTGCGGCGGTCTGGGTCATCGGGCCTCCGGTGGGAATCCAAGCGTCAGAGGTCACATAAGGGTTCCAGCAACGGGAAGCTCAAGCCCGGCCTGCGGCTTTTTCACCCTCTTGCGCTCGGGGCGCTGAAACGCGACTGTCTGCGCGCCCGAAACACCCCCCTCCGAACCAAGGGAACGCCCCCCGTGAGCCAGAGCTGGTCCCTGCCCCGTCCCCGCAAGGACACCGCCGCGGCGCCCTTCACGCTGGTCAGCCTCGGGGTGGCCGCGCTGGTGCTGCTGCCGATGCTGGCGGTGGCGCTGGCGGCGGCGGGCGGCAGTTTCGACACGCTGGCGCATCTCTGGGCCACGGTGCTGCCGCGCTATGTCTCGACGACGCTGGTGCTGCTGGTCGTGGTGGCCAGCGGCACCTGCGTGATCGGCGCGGGCACGGCCTGGCTGGTGACGGCCTGCGCCTTTCCCGGGCGGCGGCTTCTCGAGGTGGCGCTGGTCCTGCCGCTGGCCTTCCCGGCCTATGTGCTGGCCTATGCCTATACCGACCTGCTGGACCATCCCGGCGCGGTGCAGACGGCGCTGCGGGCGGTGACCGGCTGGGGCCCGCGCGACTACTGGTTCCCCGAGATCCGCTCGACCGGGGGCGCGGCGGCGATGCTGACGCTGGTGCTTTACCCCTACGTCTACCTGCTGGCGCGGGCGGCCTTCCTGGCGCAGGGGGCGCGGCCCTTCAACATCGCGCGCACGCTGGGTCTCGGCCCCGGGCGAGCCTTCCTGCGCGCCGCCCTGCCGCTGGCGCGGCCCTCGATCGCGGCGGGGGTGCTCTTGGCCTGCATGGAGACGCTGGCCGATTACGGAACCGCCGCCTATTTCGGCGTGCAGACCTTTGCCACGGGCATCTACCAGAGCTGGTTCAGCATGGCCGACCGCGCAGCGGCGGCGCAGCTGGCGCTGGGGCTCCTGAGCGCCGCGCTGCTCTTGGCGCTGCTCGAGCGAAAGACGCGGGGTGCCGCGCGCTTTCATTCCAACGCCGGGCCGGGCGCCCTGCCCCGGATCACCCTGACCGGCTGGCGGGGCCTGGCCGCGATGCTGGCCTGCGCCCTGCCCATGGCGCTTGGCGCGCTGGTGCCGGCGGTGACGCTCGCCACCATGGCGGTGGGCTCGGGGCAGTCGCTTTTGTCCGAGCGCTACCTCGATTTCGCGCAGAACTCGGTGACGCTGGCCGCCGTGGCCGCGGGGCTCACGGTGCTCGCGGCCATTGCGCTGGGGTATTACGACCGGCTGCGGCCGGGGCGGCTCTCGCACGGGGTGCTGCAGGTCGGGCGGATCGGCTACGCGGTGCCCGGCGGGGTGATCGCGGTGGGCCTCCTGGTGCCCTTCGCGGCCTTCGACAACGCGCTCGACGCCTTCATGGAGGCGCGCTTCGGCATCTCCACCGGCCTTCTGGTCACCGGCTCGATCTGGCTCATGGTGGCTGCCTATATGATCCGCTTCCTCGCCGCGGCGATCGGCGCCTACGAGGGCGGCCAGGCGGCGATGAACCCCAATTACGACGCCGCCGCCCGGGCGCTTGGAAAGGGGCCCTATAAGACCCTGATGCGGGTGCATCTGCCGATCCTCTCGCCGAGCCTCTTGACCGCGCTGCTGATCGTCTTCGTCGACGTGATGAAGGAGCTGCCCGCGACGCTGATCCTGCGGCCTTTCAACTACGACACCCTGGCGGTGCAGGCGCATCGGCTGGCCGCCGACGAGCGGCTCGACGGGGCGGCGGTGCCGAGCCTGGTGATCGCCGCGATCGGGCTTCTGCCGGTGATCCTGCTGATCCGCCGGATCGGGCGGCAGTAGGGCCATGCGGCTCACCCGCGCCCACCGCGAGGCCCTGGCCGAGGTGCTGCACTGGCGCCGCGACGTGCGCCATTTCCGCCCCGACCCGGTGGCGCCCGAGGTGCTGGCGCGGCTGCGGACCGCCATGGACCGGGCGCCCTCGGTGGGCAATTCGCGGCCCTGGCGGGTGCTGCAGGTCGAGAGCGCCGGCGCGCGGGCGCAGGTGATCGAGAGCTTCGAGCGCTGCAACGCACAGGCCGCTTCGAGCTACGGGACCGAGGCCCGGGCCGATTACCTGGCGCTGAAGCTCGCGGGGCTGCGCGAGGCGCCGGTGCACCTGGCGGTCTTCACCGAGACCGACCCCGCCGAGGGCCGCGGGCTTGGCCGGCAGACCATGCCCGAGACGCTGGCTTATTCGACGGTCATGGCGATCCACACCCTCTGGCTCGCGGCAAGGGCCGAGAACCTGGGACTCGGCTGGGTGTCGATCCTCGACCCCGAGGAGGTGGCGGTGATCTTCGAGGTGCCCGGGAGCTGGGTGCTGACGGGGTATCTGTGTCTTGGGGTGGCTGAAGAGGACCGCGACACGCCGCTTCTGCACGAGAGCAGGTGGCAGGAGAACAGCCCGACGCGGTGGCGGGTGGTTTGAAGGTGTGAGGTTGGGGTGTGCCTGAGGGGTTTGGCGGGTGTTTCCGGTTGAGGCTCGTGGGGTTGAGCGTTGTGCGGCTGAGGATCGGTGGAATTGGGGTCACGGGTCGCAACTCGAGGTTCGGACTGGGTGTCTTGGATCGGGTTTTCTGAGCCACTGACGTTCAGTTTTTCTGAGCCTCCTACGCTTTCCGGTCCGACTTGTCTGATCCGCCTGTGCTTGTCCGTCGCTTTCTATGAAGCGAAGCGAGGGGCACCTGCCCCTCTAAAGCTTTCAACCCGACAGCCCGGTGCCTGCGAGACCGAGGCTCACCACAAGCCCCCTCACACCACGCCCAACAGAGGGCGCGCGCCGGACCGGGGGCCGGCGCTGCTGACCTCCGAGCAAAGCACTTTATCCCAGCAAGGTCAGGACGAACTGCGAATTAAGCACGCCGCCCCAAGGAGCGCCGGCCCAAGGGGCCGGTCCGGCGCGCGCCCGGCATCTTCGATGCTATTCGGGCGCAAGGGGGTGCGCGTTGGGGCTGGTGCAGTGCTGAATTTGGAGCGGTGCAATCGCCATGCTCTGAGCGGCGTTCTTGCTCGGGTCTGATCCAACCGAGCTGCGTCCTCCGAGCCGCCTCCTCCCGGTCACTCCCGCCCAGCCCGGCCAAAAACCACGCAAACACCCCCACCCCAACACACACAAAAAAGACCCGGACGTCTCCGCCCGGGCCTCCACATCTTCTCAGGTCATCTCCAACCCGGCTTCGGGATCACTCCCAGCCGACCTCGTTGAAGATCTCCTGCGCGGTCGGCAGCTGCTTGGCCACCGCCGAGAGGTCCACCGTGTCGGCCTGGAATTCGCCCAGCTCGTCGACGGCCTCGGTGGTCTCGACGCCCTCGACCACCGGGTACTCGTTGTTGCCCGCGGCGAAATACTGCTGCGCGCTGTCCGAGGCGAGATACTCCAGGAAGGCCACCGCGTTCTCGCGGTTCGGCGCATTGGCCGCGATGCCGCCGCCCGAGAGGTTCACGTGGGCGCCATAGCTGTCCTGGTTCGGGAAGACCCAACCGATCTGGTCGAGCGAGCCCGACACGCCGTCCACGTCGCTCGCGATGGCGCGGGCGAAGTAATAGGTGTTGGAGACCGCGAGGTCGCACTCACCCGAGACGATGCCGCGCAGCTGGTCGGTGTCGCCGCCCTGGGGCGCGCGGGCCATGTTGTCGACCACGCCCTGCGCCCAGGTGCGCGCCGCCTCTTCACCCTCGTTCTCGATGATCGAGGCCAGCAGCGTCTGGTTGTAGGTGTTGGTCGAGGAGCGGATGCAGACCTGACCTTCGTAATCGTCGCTGGCGAGATCCATGTAGGTCGCCGGCGGGTCGTCCACGTCGTTCTTGTCGTAGAAGATGATGCGACCGCGCAGCGAGAAGCCGAACCACTGGTTGTCGCTGTCCTGGTACTGGCCGGGCACGCGCTCTTCGAGCACATCGCTCTCGACCGCCTGCAGGATGCCGGCGTCCTTGGCCCGCTCGAGCCGCGAGGTGTCGACGGTCAGGAAGACGTCGGCGGGCGAGTTCTCGCCCTCGGCCTGGAGCCGCGCGATCAGCTCGTCGGCATTGCCTTCGATGCGGTTGATGGTGATGCCGGTCTGGTCCTCGAAGTCGGAATAGAGCCGTTCGTCGGTGTCATAGTGCCGCGAGGAATAAAGGTTCAGTTCGCCATTGTCCTGCGCCAGTGCCGGCGCTGCGACGGCCAGCGCGGCCACCGAGGCGAGCGTTGCGCGGATGCTCAATACGGTCATTGTATCGCTCCCATCTCTGATACTTTTGCTCGGGTATCACGCGGTCGCGGGAAAGCAAAGTGAAATTGTCGGATTAATGCGCGGCGGCCAGCGCGAGCCATCCGGCAAGCCCCGTCAGCACCTGCACGGCGCCCAGGATGTCGCCGGTCTGCCCGCCGATCTTGGCCCGGGCGAGCCGCACCAGCCCGAGGGTCAGCGCCGCCATGGCACCCAGCGCCCAGAGCGCGCCCGGGCCTGTCGCCAGCACTGTCACCAGCAGGGCCAGCCCTCCCGGCCACCAGACCTCAGGCCCGCCTTCCCCGCGCGCCGAGGCCCCCAGCCCGTCACCCCGCGCCAGCGGCACCAGGTCCGAGACCAGCAGCATCGCGAGCCAGCTCGCCACGCCGATAAGCAGGAAGCCCGGAAGCCCCACCGCCGCGCCCGCCGCGCCGAGCGCCTGCCATTCGAGCCCCAGCGTCAGGATCAGCGCCAGCACGCCGTAGCTGCCGATCCGGCTGTCGCGCATGATCTCGAGCCGGCGCTCGGGGCTCTGCCCGCCCCAGAGCCCATCGGCGCTGTCGGCCAGCCCGTCGTGGTGCAGCCCGCCGGTCAGCAGGACGCCCGCGCCGATCGCCAGAAGCGCCGCAATCCCGGGGTCCAGCCCCAGCGCGCCCGCAAGCGCGAAGACACCCCAGCTCAACGCGCCGGTGACCAGGCCGACCAGCGGCCAGGCCCAGCGGCTCTCGGGCAGCGCGGGCGGATCTTTGGTGAAACTCCCGGCCGGCAGCCGGGTCAGCAGCATCAGCGCCAGCCGCGCCTCGCGGATGCGCCGGACGGCCCTCATGCCCCGGCGACGCCCGCCTCGGCGAAGGTCGCCATGCCGCTGTGGCAGGCCACCGCGCCCTTGACGACCGAAAGCGCCAGCGCCGCGCCCGAGCCCTCGCCAAGCGCCATGCCCAGGTCGAGGATTGGCTGTTTCTCCAGCGCCGCGCAGAGCCGGGCGTGGCCGGGCTCGGCGCTCGCGTGGCCGATCATGCAGTGATCCAGAAGCGCGGGGTCCGCGGCAGCCAGCGGCGCCACCGCGGCACTGCAGATATAGCCGTCGAGCAGGACCGGGATCCGCGCCGCCCGCGCCGCGAGGACCGCGCCGCAAAGGGCCGCCTGTTCGCGCCCGCCCAAGGCCGCCAGCCGCTGCATCGGCGAGAGCTCCTTGTGCCGCGCCAGCCCCGCCTCGATCACCCGCGCCTTGAGCGACATGCCGGCGCTGTCCGAGCCGGTGCCGCGCCCGACCCAGGTCTCGGCCGCGCCGCCGAAGGAGGCCGCCGCCAGGGCCGCCGCGATGGTGGAATTGCCGATGCCCATCTCGCCCAGGACCAGGATCTGCGCGTCCGGAACGACCGCGCCCGCGCCGCGCGCCATGGCGGCCAGGCAGTCGGCCTCGCTCATCGCCGGGCCTTCGGTGAAATCCGCCGTGGGCCTGTCGAGCTCCAGCGCCACCACCGAAAGTTCCGCCCCCGAGACCTGGCAAAGCTGGTTGATCGCGGCACCACCGGCCTCGAAATTACCGACCATCTGCGCGGTCACCTCCTGCGGGAAGGGGTTCACCCCCTGGGCGCAGATCCCGTGGTTGCCCGCGAAGACCAGCGCCTGCGCCCGGTCGAGCGTGGGCCGCCCATTGCCCTGCCAGCCGGCGATCCAGACCGCGATCTCCTCGAGCCGGCCCAGCGAGCCCGGCGGCTTGGTCAGCTCGCCCTGGCGCGCGCGGGCGGCCTCTGCGGCGGCCTCGTCGAAAGCCGGCAGTTCCCCGGCCCAGCGGGCGATGGCGTCGAGGTCGTCGAATTCGGGCAGGCTGATCATTTCACTCTCATCGGGTAGCCCGCGACACACAGATGCACCTCGTCGACCGCGCGGGCGATCTCCTGGTTGAGCCGCCCGGCCGCGTCGCGGAACCGCCGGGCCAGCGCGTTTTCGGGCACGATGCCGCTGCCGACCTCGTTGGTGACCAGCACCACGGGGGCCTGCTGCGCGGCCAGCACCTCGGCCAGCCGCGCGCCCTCGGCTTTGAGGTCCGCCTCGGCGAAGGTCAGGTTCGACAGCCAGAGCGTCAGGCAGTCCACGAGCCGGGGCTGGCCGCGCGCGTCGCTCTCGCGGAGCGCGCCCACGAGGTCGCGCGGGGCGTTCAGTGTCTCCCATTCCGCACCGCGCCGGGCCTGGTGCTCGGCGATCCGCGCGGCCATCTCGGCGTCATGCGCCTCGGCCGTGGCGATGTAGATCGCCGGGCGCCCAAGCTCGAGCGTGAGCCGCTCGGCAAGGCCGCTTTTGCCCGAACGGGCGCCTCCGGTGATCAGGATCGACTTTCCCATGGCGACGTGAGAAAGCAGACTTTCCGCACGGAGGGAACCCCCGATGACCGCCATCGGCGCATCTGAACTTGTGCTGATTCGACATGCCCCCGCCGACCATGGCGGGCGGCTGGTCGGGCGCACCGATGTGCCCGCGCTGCTGCCCGAACCCGAGGCGCTGGCGCCGCTTACGCGGCTCCTTTCCGGGGCGCGCGTGGTCACCAGCCCGGCCCTGCGCTGCCGCCAGACCGCCGAGGCGCTGTTTCCGGGCACCGAGGCGACGCAGGACGCCCGGCTCTGGGAGCAGGACTTCGGCGCCGAGGACGGGCTGCCCTTTGCCGAGCTGCCGGACCTCGGCCCTCTGAGCCGGAGCGCGCTGGCCACCCGCCGCCCGCCCGGCGGCGAAAGCTTCACCGATCTCGTGGCCCGCTGCCGCCCCGCGCTCGAAGAGCTGGCCCGCGAGGCCGCAAAGGGCCAGGGCCCCATCGCGGTTGTCGCCCATGCGGGCGTTGCGCGCGCCGGGCTCTCGCTGGCGCTCGGGCTGCCCGACGCGGGCCTCGCCTTCGAGATCGCCCCGCTCTCGCTCACCCGGCTCCGGGCCTATGACGGCGGGCTCTCGGTGATCGCCTGCAACGTCACCGGACAGCTCTCCGCATGATCCGCGTGGCGGGGCATTTCGGCGAATGGCTGCAGGGGCGGCTCGGGCCCGAGGGGCCGGTGGTCCTGGTGACTTGCGCCTGCGCGCGGCTCGGCGTCAGTGCTGCGCGCCGCGGACCCGGGCCGCTGCGGCTCGCCGGGCCGCTCGAGCCCGGCCCGGCGCGCGCGCTTCTCACCGCGCTCGACCTGCCCGAGGGCCATTTCGAGATCCGCGCCGAGATGCCGCTGGGCGCCGGGGCCGGTGCCTCGACCGCCGCGCTGGTGGCGCTGGCACGGGCGGCGGGTTTCGCCGGCACGCCCGAGATGCTGGCCGCCGCCTGCCTTGCCGCCGAGGGCGCCAGCGACCCCCTGATGCGCGCCACGCCCGACGGCTGTCTCTGGGCCTCGCGCGAGGCCCGCGCGCTGCACCCGCTGCCGCCGCCGCCCGAGGCCGAGATCCTCGGCGGCTTTTTCGGCGCACCCAGCCGCACCGACCCCGAGGACGCGCGTTTCCCCGACATCGCCGATCTCGCCGAGGCCTGGGGCCGCGCGCCCGAGCTGCCCGAGGCCGCCCGCCTCGCCAGCCTCTCGGCCGCCCGCACCAGCGCGCTGCGCGGCCCCGGCGGTGACCCGACCGGGGCACTGGCGAAAGAGCTTGGCGCGCTTGGCCACCTCCGCGCCCACACCGGCTCCGCCCGGGGGCTGATCTTCGCGCCCGGCACCCTGCCCGAGGAGGGCCCCGCGCGGCTTGCCGAGGCCGGCTTCGCCCGGGTCTTCACCTTCCGTACCGGGGGGCGGGCATGAGCTTTGCCGCGATGATGCTGGTCGCGCTGGTGATCGACGCAAGCCTGGGCTGGCCCTCCTGGCTCTTCGCCAAGATCGGCCACCCGGTGACCTGGATCGGCGCGCTGATCGCGCGGCTCGACGCGGGCCTCAACCGCGAAGGCGAGAGCCCGGCCCGCCGCCGCGCCCGGGGCCGCCTGGCGGTCGGGCTGGTGCTTCTCGCCGTGCTCCTGCCCGCGCTGGCGCTGCAGCTCCTCCTGCCCGAAGGCCCGCTCGGCTGGCTTATCGGCGGGGTGCTCGCCTGGCCGCTTCTGGCGCTGCGCTCCATGCACGACCATGTCGCCGCTGTCGCCCGCCCGCTTGTCGCCGGGGACACCGAGGCCGCCCGCGCCGCCGTGGCGATGATCGTCGGCCGCGACCCGGCGCAGCTCGATCCGCCGGGCATCGCCCGCGCCGGGCTCGAAAGCCTGGCCGAGAACACCTCGGACGGGATCGTCGCGCCGCTTGTCTGGGGTCTGATCGCCGGGCTGCCGGGGATCGCGGCCTACAAGGCGGTGAACACGCTCGATTCGATGATCGGCCACCGCACGCCCCGGCACGAGGATTTCGGCCGCGCGGCGGCGCGGCTCGACGACCTGGTGAACCTGCCGGCCTCCCGGCTGACCGGCGGGCTTTTCGCGCTGGTCTCGGCCCGCCCGCGCGCCGCCTTTGCGGTCATGCTGCGCGACGCGCCTGGCCATCGCTCGCCCAATGCCGGCTGGCCCGAGGGCGCCATGGCGGGCGCGCTTGGCGTCCGGCTCTCGGGCCCGCGGGTCTATGCCACGCGCGTCGCCGAGGAGCCCTGGATCAACCCCGGCGCCCCCGATCCGGCCCCACGGGACCTGGCGCGGGGGCTTGCGCTTTACGCCCGGGCGATGCTCTGCATGGCGGGCGCGCTGGCCCTGCTGGCGCTGCCCGCGTTTCTCGCGGCGGGCTAGGATCGGAGGTCTCATGCGCGATCACGGCGGCGATCTGGACCAGGCGCGGGCGCGCCACGGGGCGGGCGACTGGCTCGACCTCTCGACCGGCATCAACGCCCGGCCCTACCCGGTGCCCGAGCTGCCCGCCCGCGCCTTCGCCGCCCTGCCCGAGGCGGGCGAGATCGCCGCGCTCGAGGCGGCGGCGGCTCGGGCTTATGAGACCGCGCTGACGCCCGTGGCGCTCGCCGGGGCGCAGGCAGCGATCCAGCTTGTGCCGCGCCTCGGCCCTGACGGCCCGGCGCGGGTTCTGGGGCCGACCTACAACGAGCACGCGGCGGCTTTGGCCGCGCAGGGCCGCGCGGTCACGGAAGTCACGACGCTCGAGGCGCTTCAAGGCGCGGCGGTCGCCGTGGTGGTGAACCCCAACAACCCCGACGGGCAGCGGCATGCGCCAGAAGATTTGGAGGCGCTGGCGGAGCAGGTCGGTCTGTTGGTCGTCGACGAGAGCTTCTGCGACCCCGAGCCCGCGCTCTCGCTCGCCCCGCGCTTCGAGGCATCGGCTTCGGGCGCGGCCCGCGAGAACCTCCTGATCCTGCGCTCCTTCGGCAAGTTCTACGGTCTCGCGGGCCTGCGCCTGGGCTTCACCCTGAGCGGCCCCGAGCTGGCCCGGACCATCCGCGCCGCCGCCGGCCCCTGGGCGGTCAGCGGCCCGGCCATCGCGACCGGCCGCGCGGCGCTGGAAGACCGCGCCTGGCAACAGGCCACCACCACGCGCCTCGGGCGCGACGCGGCGCGGCTCGACGGGCTGGCCGCGCGCGTGGGCTGGGCGCTGGTCGGCGGCACGCCGCTCTTCCGCACCTATGAGACCGGCGACGCGCAAAAGGCCCGGGACCACCTCGCCCGTGCGCATATCTGGAGCCGGGCCTTCCCCTATTCCACCGGCTGGCTGCGCCTCGGGTTGCCCGGCGACCGCGCCGGCTGGCAGCGGCTGGAGGCGGCGCTGGTCGGGGCGGAAGACAAGAGCTGACGCGGGCGGAGCCGGGGCAGGTCCAAGAGGGTTCAGCCGGAGCCGCTCGAAGCGGGAAACGGCCTTGATCGAAGCTAGGACGCGCCCGCTCCTGCCGCTCTCAACGTCATCTCCGGCTTGCCACCTGCCCGCCTACCGTGCCACGCCCAGCAGCCCCGCCACGTCGAGATGCGCCTCGAGATGCTCCGCCAGCGCGTCGAGCGCCGCCTCGACCCCCGCCTCATAGCCTCCGGTCGACCGCGCGCCGAAGCCCGCCAGATAGGCCGCGCGGAAGGCGTCGTCGGCGAACATCCCGTGCAGGTAGCTGCCCGCCACGCGCCCGTTGGCGCTGACCGCACCTTCGGGTGCGCCGCCAACATGGGCAAAGGGCCGCGCGCGGTCGGGGCCTTCGGTCACGCCGATGTGGATCTCGTAGCCCCGGAAGTCCGCGCCGCTGGCGGCATGCCGGGCGGCGACCTCCGTCAGGTGTTTGTCCGGCGTCATCCGCGTCTCGACGTCGAGGAGCCCCAGCCCCGCGTCCTCGCCCGGCGCGCCCTCGAGCCCCTCGGGGTCCGCGATGACCCGCCCGAGCATCTGGTAGCCGCCGCAGATCCCCAGCACATGGCCGCCGCGGCGCAGATGCGCGGCAAGGTCGATGTCCCAGCCCTGGGCGCGCAGGAAGGCCAGGTCGGCGCGGGTCGCCTTGCTGCCGGGCAGGATCACCAGGTCCGCGTCGCCGGGCAGCGCCTCGCCGGGGCCCAGCATGGTCAGCCGCACGCCCGGCTCCTGCGCCAAGGGGTCGAGATCGTCGAAATTCGCGATCCGCGAGAGCCGCAGGCAGACCACATGCAGCCCCTCCGCCCCGGGGCCCGAGCGGATGTCGAGCGCATCCTCGGCAGGCAGCTTCCAGGCCTCGGGGAACCAGGGCAGGATGCCGAAACCCGGCCAGCCGGTGCGCGCCTCGATCAGCGCGTAGCCCTCGTCGAAAAGCCGCGGGTCGCCGCGGAACTTGTTCACCAGGAAGCCCGCGACCATGTCCCGGTCGCCGGGCTCGAGCAGCGCCTCGGTGCCGACGATCTGCGCGATCACCCCGCCCCGGTCGATGTCGCCGGCCAGCACCACCGGCACATCCGCCGCCCGGGCGAAGCCCATGTTGGCGATGTCGCCGGGCCGGAGGTTGACCTCGGCGGGGCTGCCTGCGCCTTCGACCACCACCAGGTCATGCGCGGCCCGGAGCCGGGCAAAGCTCTCCTGCACCGCGCCCATGAGCCTGGTCTTCAGCGCCGCGTAGTCCCGCGCCCGGGCGGTGGTCAGCCGCTTGCCCTGGACCACCACCTGCGCGCCGGTGTCGGTCTCGGGCTTCAGAAGCACCGGGTTCATGTCGACCCGCGGCGCGAGGCCCGCCGCCCGCGCCTGCAGCGCCTGGGCGCGGCCGATCTCGCCGCCGTCCGAGGTCACCGCGGCGTTGTTCGACATGTTCTGCGGCTTGAAGGGCGCCACCGAGAGCCCGCGCCGCCGCGCCGCCCGGATCAGCCCCGCCACCAGCATGGACTTTCCGACATTGCTGCCGGTGCCCTGGATCATCAGCGCCCGGCTCATGCGCCGAACCCCGCGGCGGCACCCGCGCCATTAACCTTAACGCCGCCGCCGACCCTCACAAAACCGCGCAACGCCTCCTCAAACGCGCCCCGAACCAAACCAACCGCCTCGCGCGCCCCGCCGAACCCACGCCACACACCATCACACAAAACCGCACCGCGACCCGCCCGGCACGCGACCAACCCAAACTTGCCGTCCAGCGCCGCACGCGCCCCTTTTGCAGATGGGTCGCGCACGGCGCCTTCAGCTTGGGCGGCGATCGGGACCTCTCCCTCCACCGCGACGCCAGGGTAGCGCGCGAAGTGTAAAGAAACCCTTGCTTCAGGTTGGCGAAAATACCTTGGGGGAACCGCCCGGAGGGCGGTGGGGGCAAAGCCCCCGGAGCGCCGCGCAGCGGCGCTGGCGTCCCCCGAGGCCGCACCTAAGAACATCAGAACTCCACGCCCGCCTGGGCGCGCACCCCCTCGCGGAAGGGATGTTTCACCAGTTCGAACTCGGTCACCAGGTCGGCGGCCTCGATCAGCTCGGGCTTGGCGTTGCGCCCGGTCAGCACGACATGGGTCATCTCGGGCTTCTCGGTCAGCAGGAAGTCCACCACCTCGTCGATGTCGAGGTAGTCGTAGCGCAGCGCGATGTTGATTTCGTCGAGCAGCACGAAGGAGATCTCCGGGTCGCGGATCTGCTCTTTCGCGGTCTCCCAGCCGGCGCGGGCGGCGGCGATGTCGCGGTCGCGGTCCTGGGTCTCCCAGGTGAAGCCCTCGCCCGAGACGAAGAACCGGCACTCCTCGGCAAAGCGCTCGCGCAGGAAGGTCCGCTCGCCGGTCTCCCAGTCGCCCTTGATGAACTGCACCACCGCGCAGGGCATGCCATGGGCGATGCAGCGCATGATCATCCCGAAGGCCGAGGAGCTCTTGCCCTTGCCCTTGCCGGTGTGCACCACGATCAGACCCTTTTCCTCGGTCTTGGTCTTCATCATCTCGTCGCGGGCGGCCTTGATGCGCTTCATCTTGGCGTTGTGGCGGGCGGTGGCGTCGTCCATGGCGGGGCTCCTTCGCGGCTTTGGCCACTGACTGGCAGGCGCCGCCCGGCCCGTCAATCGCCGGGGTGTCTCTGGCCGCTTGACAGCGCGTGGGTCGCGGCGCAACAAGGCATATGCGCAAGGTGCCCCGGCGCGTCCGGGGTGAAAAGGGAATGCGGACCGCCCGGCCCCCCGGGAGGCAGCCGCAGCCGCCCCCGCGACCGTGACCCGGAGAGGTCGCCCCTCCGCCACTGGCCCCGTCACGGGTCGGGAAGGCAGGGCGCCCGAGAGGCCCGCGCCTCACATCCGGAAAGCCGGGAGACCTGCCTCGCGCCGAGGAAGTGCAACCGGACGGGGTGTGCCGGTGGCCGCGGGCTCAGAGCCTTCGTGCCATCTTTCATGCCCCTTCCCCCGATCAGAATGGGACCGTCCCGTTGAAAGACCTGCCCGACCGCCCGCCCGCGGAGCTCTTGATCTGCACCACCTGCCGCCGTGGCCAGGAGGTCACCGAGGACGGCACCCGGCCCGGCGCCGCGCTGTACGAGGCGCTCGAGGGCTCGATGCCCGAGGGCGTCACCCTGCGCGCGGTGGAATGCCTGCAGAACTGCGAGGGCGGCTGCACCGTGGCGCTGCGCGGCGCGGGCCGCTGGACCTATGTCTTCGGCAACCTGCACGAGGCCTCGGACCTCGAGGTCCTGCGCGAGGGCGCCGCGAAATACCACGCCAGCGCCAACGGGCTGATCCCCTGGCGCGAGCGTCCGCAACATTTCAAGAAAAACTGCGTGGCCCGCGTGCCGCCAATGGAGGGCTGACATGGCCGATCTCGAGAAACTTCCCGTCACCATCGTCACCGGCTTCCTGGGCTCGGGCAAGACCACGCTGATCTCGGAGCTGATGAAGAACCCCGGCGGCAAGCGCCTGGCCGTGGTCGTGAACGAGTTCGGCGATGTCGGCGTCGACGGCGAGATCCTGAAGGGCTGTGCGATCCCCGACTGCCCGGCGGAAAACGTGGTGGAGCTGGCCAACGGCTGCATCTGCTGCACCGTGGCCGATGACTTCATCCCCACGATCGAGGCGCTCCTGAAGCTCGACCCGCGCCCCGAGCACATCCTGATCGAGACCTCGGGCCTGGCGCTGCCGAAGCCGCTCCTGAAGGCTTTCGACTGGCCGGACATCCGCTCGAAGATCACCGTCGACGGCGTGGTGGCGCTCGCCGATGCCGAGGCAGTCGCCGCGGGCCGCTTCGCCCCCGATGTGGCCGCCGTCGACGCCCAGCGACAGGCCGACGACAGCATCGACCACGAGACCCCGCTGTCGGAGGTCTTCGAGGACCAGATCTCCTGCGCCGACATCGTGCTGCTGACCAAGCCCGACCTCGCCGGCCCCGAGGGCGTGACCCGCGCCCGCGAGGTCATCGCCGCCGAGGCGCCGCGCAGCCTGCCGGTGGTCGAGGTCGCCGAGGGCCGCGTCGACCCCCGGGTGATCCTGGGCCTGGGCGCCGCCGCCGAGGACGACATCGAGGCGCGCCCCTCGCATCACGACGGGGTGCCCGAACACGACCACGACGACTTCGAAAGCATCGTCGTCGCCCTGCCCGAGCTCACCGCCCCCGCCGATCTGGCCGCGCGCATCGAGCGGCTCGCGCGCGAGCAGAACATCCTGCGGGTCAAGGGCTACGCCAGCGTCGCGGGCAAGCCGATGCGGCTTCTCGTGCAGGCAGTGGGTGCGCGGGTGCGCCACCAGTTCGACCGGCCCTGGGGCCCGGGCGAGGCCCGCGAGGGGCGCTTGGTGGTCATCGCCGAGCACGACGACATCGACCGCGCCGCGATCACCCGCATTCTGACCGCGGCGGAAGAGACCGCCTGAGACCATGCATGTCGTCTTCCGCGAAAGCCACGGGCTCGACGAGACCGACACGCCGACCGACCTGGGCCAGAGCCCGGCCGAGATCGTGGCGCTGTCCTTCTCGGATTCGGACCTCGGGGCCTTCGCGGCGGGCTGGAAGCGCGGCGGCGGGCGGCAGGGCAAGCTGCCGAGCCTGCGGCTGGCCAATATCGCGGCGCTGCGCCATCCGCTCTCGGTCGACACCTATGTCGAACAGACGCTCGAGGGCGCCCATGGCATCCTGATCCGGCTGATTGGCGGGCAGCCCTATTGGCCCTACGGCCTGCAGCAGATCGAGGCCTTGGCCCGGCAGAAGGGCATCGCCCTGGCGGTCCTGCCGGCGGACGGCCGCGAGGATCCCCGGCTCGACGAGATCTCGACGGTGCCGGTCTCGACCCTGCGGCGGCTGGCGCATCTCTGCGACACCGGCGGCGCGGTGGCCGCGCAGGCGGCGCTGGCGCAGATGGCGCTGGCGGCGGGGCTCTACGCGGGTCCGGTGCGGGGCGTGAAGGCGCTCCCGCTGGTCGGCGCCTGGACGCCGGAACATGGCGTGACCTGCCCGGCGCTGGCGCGCCTCGGGGCGCTGCCGGACGCGGGGTCTTTCGACGAGGGCGACACGCAGCCCGCCCGCGCCCCCGAGGCCCCCGAAAAACCCCTGGTCCTCGTCGTCTTCTACCGCTCCTTCCTCGCCGCCGCCGACCTCGCCCCGGTCGAGGCGCTTTTCACCGCGCTCAGGCACCGCGGCTTCGCGGTCCTCGGCCTTTTTGCCCCCTCGCTCAAGGCGCCCGACGCGTCGGGCTGGCTCGAGCGGCAGGTGGCGGGGCTCGACCCGGTCGCGGTGGTCAATGCCACGGCCTTCTCCGGCAAGGGCAGCGCGGGCAGCTCGCCGCTCGACGCGGGCGGCGTGCCGGTCTTCCAGGTGGCGCTCGCCACCTCGACCCGGAAAGCCTGGGACGAGGCCGAGCGCGGCTTCTCGCCCGCCGACCTCGCCATGCATGTCGTGCTGCCCGAGGTCGACGGACGGCTCTTCGCGGGTGTCGCGAGCTTCAAGGAGCCCGAGCCCCGCGACCCCGACCTGCAGTTCGCCCGCCTGCGCCATGTGCCCGAGCCCGACCGCATCGCCGCGCTCGCCGACCGGGTGGCGGGCTGGCACCGGCTCGCCGCCTGCCCCACGGCCCGGCGCCGGGTGGCGCTGGTCCTCTCGACCTATCCCGGGCGGGACTGGAACATGGCCCATGCGGTGGGCCTCGACGCGCTGGCCTCGGGCGAGGCGATCCTCGGCGACCTGGCCGAGGCGGGCTACACCCTCGCCCCCGGCGCGCCGCTTGCCGAGGCGCTCGAGACCGCCGAGATCACCTGGCCGCTCGCCGACTACGAGGCCGCGCTGGCCCGGCTGCCGCAGGCGCTCCGCGACGACCTCGAAGCCGCCTGGGGGCCCGCCCGTGACGCCGCGGACAACGGTGCGCTGCGCTTCCGCGCGCTTCGCCGCGGCCAGGCCCTGGTCGCGCTGCAGCCCGAACGCGGGCACCGCGCAGAGCGCGAGGACGACTACCACGACCTCGCCCGCACGCCCTGCCATGCCTATGTCGCCTTCTACCTCTGGCTCCGCGGAGAGGCCGACGCACTGGTTCATGTCGGCGCCCATGGCACGCTGGAATGGCTGCCAGGGAAATCGGTGGCGCTGTCTTCCGAGTGCTGGCCCGAGGCGCTGACCGGCGCGCTGCCGGTGATCTATCCCTTCATCGTCAACGACCCCGGCGAGGCCGCCCAGGCCAAGCGCCGGATCGGCGCGGTGACGCTGGGCCATGTCCCGCCGCCGCTGGCCGACAGCAAGACGCCCGACCGGCTCCTGCGGCTCGAGGCGCTGCTCGACGAGTTCTCCAACGCCGACGGGCTCGACCCGCGCCGCCGCGACCGGCTGATCGACGACATCCGCATGGAGGCCCGCGCCGAGGGCGTCGAGGAGGACCTCGGCATCGACGGCGCCATGTGCGAGGCCGAGGCGGTGACCCGCATCGACCGCTTCGTCTGCGACGTGAAGGAAAGCCGCTACGGCGACGGGCTGCACGTCTGGGGCCGCACGCGGGAGGACCACCCGGACGACATGGCCGAGGCCGCCCGCGCCGAGCGGCAGGGGCTGCTCGACGCGCTTGCCGGGCGGCGCATCGCGCCCGGACCCTCGGGCTCGCCCTGGCGCGGCCGGCGCGACGTGCTGCCGACGGGCCGCAACCTCTTCACCACCGACCCCCGCGCGGTGCCGAGCCGGGCGGCCTACGCCCAGGGCGGCCGCCTCGCCGAGGAACTGGTGCGCCGCCACCTGCAGGACGAGGGCGACTGGCCGAAAAGCGTGGTGGTGGACCTCTGGGGCTCGGCCACCATGCGCACCGCGGGCGAGGAGTTCGCCATGGCGCTCGCGCTCCTGGGCGTGCGGCCGGTCTGGGACGAGGGCACCGAGCGGGTCTCGGGCATCGAGGTCCTGCCCATCGCCGAGCTGGAGCGCCCGCGCATCGACGTCACCCTGCGGGTCTCGGGCCTCTTCCGCGATGTCTTCCCGGTGCTGACCGCGCTTTTCCAGCAGGCGGTGCGCGCGCTGGCCGCCCGCGACGAGGCGGCGGACTGGAACCCCTATGTCGGCCACGAGGGCGCGCGGGTCTTCGGCCCCGCGCCCGGCTCCTTCGGCCTCGCCATGGGGCCCGAACTGACCGACTACAGCGACGAGGCCCGCGCCCGGGCGGGCGAGGCCTGGCTCGCCGCCTCGGCCTGGGCGCTCGACGGCGAGGCCGCGGTCGAGGACCGATCCGCGATCCGCGACCGGGTGGCGGGCGCCGAGGCTTTCGTGCACCTCCAGGACCTGCCCGAGACCGACATCCTGCTGGCCGAGGATTACGCCAGCCACGAGGCGGGCTTCGCCGCAGCCCAGGGCGTCGCGGGCGGCGCGGCGCGGCTCTGGCACCTCGATGCGACCAACCCCGAGGAACCCCGCGCCCGGGCGCTTTCCGAAGAGGTCGCCCGCGTGGTCCGCGCCCGCGCCACCCATCCCGGCTGGATCGCCGGCATGAGGCGCCACGGTTTCCGAGGCGCCGCCGAGATCGCCGCCACGCTCGAGAACATGGCCGCCTTCGCGCATCTGGCCGACGCGGTCGCGCCGCATCTCTTCGACGCCTTCCACGCCGCGACGCTCGGCGACGCCGAGGTGCGCGACTTCCTTTCCGAGGCCAACCCCGAGGCGCTCGAGGCCATGCGCGCGCGCTTCGAGGCGCTGCGCGCGGCGGGTCTCTGGCAGAGCCGCCGCAACGCCACCGGCCCCGCGCTCGAGGCCGAGGCATGAGCGGCGCGGTGCGCGGCTGGTGCCCCGGGGCGCTGCGGCCCATGGCCTCGGGCGACGGCTACGTGCTGCGGGTGCGCCCGCGCGCGGGTCACCTGTCGCCCCAACAGGTCGCGGGGCTGGCTGCGGCGGCGGAGGCGTTTGGGAATGGCGAGATCGCCCTGACCCGCCGCGCGAACCTGCAGATCCGGGGCGTGGCCGAGGATGCACTCGCCCCGCTGCGCGCGCGCCTGTCCGCGCTCGACCTGCTCGACACCGACCCGGCGGTCGAGGCCCGGCGCAACCTCGTGAGCGACCCTTTCGGCGGCGCTGAAACCCGCGCGCTGGCAAAGGCTCTGGAAGAGGCCCTGGCCGAGGCGAAAGACCTCGCCCCCCTGCCCTCGAAGTTCGGTTTCGCGCTCGACCCCGGGCCGTCCCGCGTTCTTGCGGGCATCAGCGGCGACGTGCGGATCGAGGGTGCGGCGGAGGGCGGCCTCCTGGTCCGCGCCGAGGGCGCCCCCACGGGCCGCGCCGTCGCTGATGCCCCCGCCGCGATCCGCGCCGCGCTGGAGCTGGCGCGCTGGTTCCTGACCTCGGGAGGCGTCGGTCCAGACGGGCGCGGCCGCATGGCGCGGCACCTGGGAAGCGGCGAGGCGCTGCCGCCCGAGCTCGCCGGAGACGCCGAGCCGGCCCCCGAGGCCGCGCGCCCGGAGCCCGGCGACACGGCAGGCGGCGCGCTTATCGCCGCCGCCTTCGGGCGCTTCCCCGCCAGCAGTTTCGCCGCCCTCGCCGAAGGTCCGCTCGCGATCACCCCCTGGCGCATGGTCTTCGCGCCAGGCCGCAGCGCCGCCGGTTGCGCGACCCTCCCCGGTCTCATCACCCGCCCCGACGACCCGCTCCTGCGTGTCGAGGCCTGCCCCGGCGCGCCCGCCTGTCCGCAGGGCGAGATGCCGACCGAAGACACCGCCCGCCGCCTCGCCGCGCGCCTGCCCGCGCGCAAAAGCCTGCATGTCTCGGGCTGCGCCAAGGGCTGCGCGGGCAGCGGCCACGCCGATCTCACCCTGACCGGCCGCGCCGGGCGCTTCGACCTTGTGCACGGCGGGGCGGCATGGGATGAGCCCTTCCGCCGGGGCCTCGCGCCCGACGACCTCACTGATCTCTGGGACGACTGACATGCCTTACGCCTACGAAAAGGACGGCGCGGCGATCTATGCCGAAAGCTTCGCCACCATCCGGGCCGAGGCCGACCTCGCAGGGCTCGCCCCCGATGCCGAACAGGTGGTGGTGCGGATGATCCATGCCGCCGGCATGGTCGGGCTCGAGGCGCATGTGCGGATATCCGACGGCGCGGTCGCCGCCGCCCGCCGGGCGCTCGAGGGCGGCGCGCCGATCCTCTGTGACGCGCGCATGGTCAGCGAGGGCGTGACCCGCAAGCGCCTGCCTGCCGAGAACGAGGTGATCTGCACCCTGCAGGACCCGCGCGTGCCGGGGCTGGCGGCGGAGCTGGGCACCACCCGCTCGGCCGCGGCGCTGGAGCTCTGGCGCGACAAGCTGGAGGGCGCGCTGGTCGCCATCGGCAACGCGCCGACGGCGCTGTTCCATCTCCTCGAGATGCTGGAAGACCCGACCTGCCCGCGCCCCGCGGCGATCATCGGCTGCCCGGTGGGCTTCGTCGGCGCGCGGGAATCGAAGGACGCGCTCTGGGCCGCGCAGCCGGTGCCCGCGATCATCGTCGAGGGCCGGCTCGGCGGCAGCGCCATCACCGTCGCCGCGATCAACGCCATCGCGAGCCGCGCGGAATGACCGCGCCGGGCACCATCCACGGCGTCGGCCTCGGCCCCGGCGATCCCGACCTGATGTCGGTGCGCGCCGACCGGCTGGTGCGCGGCGCACGGCACGTGGCCTTCTTCCGCAAGGCCGGGCGGCGCGGCCAGTCCCGCGCCATCGTCGAGGGCATGCTGCACCCCGAGGCCCGCGAGATCGCCATGGAATACCCGGTCACGACCGAGATCCCGCTGTCCGATCCGCGCTACAACCAATGCCTCTCGGCCTTCTACGAAGAGGTCACCGCCAAGCTGCGCGCCATCGCGGAAGGCGGCGAGGACGTGGTAGTCCTCTGCGAGGGCGACCCCTTCTTCTACGGCTCCTTCATGCATCTCTACACCCGGCTCTCGCCGCATGTGCCGGTCCGGGTGGTGCCCGCGATCACCGGCATGTCGGCGGCCTGGACGGCGACCGGCGCGCCGATCACCTGGGGCGACGACGTGCTCTCGGTGCTGATGGGCACGCTGGACGAGGAGGTGCTGGCGACCCGCGCCCGCGAGGCCGACGCGCTGGTTGTCATGAAGGTCGGGCGTAACCTGCCGAAGATCGCCCGCGCGCTTCAGGCCGCGGGCAAGGCCGCGCGCGCCCAGGTCATCGAATACGCCAGCATGGAGCGCCAGGCGGTCACGCCGCTCGACCAGATCGGCGACCGGGCGCTGCCCTATTTCTCCATCGTCGTCGTCCACGGCGAGGGACGCCGGCCATGAGCGGCTGGGTGCGGATCGCGGGCCTCGGCCCCGGCGCGGAGGCGCTGGTGACCCCCGAGGTGCAGGCGGCTCTGGCGGAGGCGACGGATGTGGTGGGCTACATCCCCTATGTCCGCCGCGTGGCCCCGCGCCCCGACCTGCGCCTGCACGAAAGCGACAACCGGGTCGAGATCGACCGCGCGCGCCATGCGCTCGAGATGGCCGCGGAGGGCCGCCGCGTGGTGGTTGTCAGCTCGGGCGATCCCGGCGTCTTCGCCATGGCCTCGGCGGTTTTCGAGGCGGTGGAGGACGGCCCTGAGGCCTGGCGCGCGCTGGAGATCGGCGTCCTGCCCGGGATCACCGCCATGCTCGCCGCCGCGGCCCGCGCGGGCGCGCCCCTGGGGCATGACTTCTGCGCCATCAACCTGTCGGACAACCTCAAGCCCTGGGCGCTGATCGAGAAACGGCTGCGGCTCGCCGCCGAGGCGGATTTCGCCATGGCCTTCTACAACCCGCGCTCCAAGTCGCGGCCCGAGGGCTTCGCCCGCACGCTGGAGGTGCTGCGCGAAGGCTGCGAGCCGTCCCGCGTCATCATCTTCGCCCGCGCCGTCTCGACCCCGGAGGAGGCGCTCCGCGTCACCACCCTGGCCGAGGCGACCCCGGAGATGGCGGACATGCGCACCGTGGTCCTGGTCGGCTCCTCGGCGACCCGGGTGATCGCCCGGCCCGAAGGCGCGCCCTTCGTCTACACGCCCCGCTCGGTGCCCGCATGAACCCAGGCCAGCGCCGCCTCGACGTCATGGACCTCGTCCCGCGCGGGCAGCGCCGGGCGGTCGATCATCACGACCGGCAGGCCAAGCGCGCGGGCGGCGGCGATCTTCGCGTAAGCCCCGCTGCCCCCGGCGTTCTTGGAGACCACGAGGTCGATCCCGTGCTCCTCCATCAGCGCCCGGTCGGCGGCTTCGTCGAAATGCCCGCGGTCGACGACCACGGCGTGATCGGGAAAGGGCGGCGGCGCCTCGGGCGGATCGACGAGCCGCAGCAGGTAGAAATGCTGCGGGTTCGGCGCGAACTCCGCGAGGTGCATCCGCCCCACCGCCAGCATGACCCGCGCCGCCGGACGGGAAAGCGCCGCGACCGCGCCCGCGATGTCGGGCACATGCTGCCAGGCGTCGCCCGCTTGAGCCTGCCAGGGCGGACGGGTCAGCGCCACGAGCGGCACGCCGGTGGCCCGGGCCGCTTCCACGGCGTTGCGGCTCATCTGCGAGGCGAAGGGATGGGTCGCATCGACCAGATGCGTGATCTTCTCCGCGCGCAGGTAATCGGCCAGCCCCTCAGACCCGCCGAAGCCGCCGATCCGCTGCGGCAAGGGTTGGCGCAGCGGCCGTGCAACGCGGCCCGCGAAGGACACCGTGCCGGAGAGCCCGGCATCGGCGGCGCGGCGCGCAAAGGCGGTGGCCTCGCTAGTGCCCGCGAGGATCAGGAGGTTCGGCGTCATGGCTGATCGACCCTGGCTTACCATTCTCGGTCTCGGCGAAGATGGACCGGAAGGGCTGCCGCCTGCAAGCCGCGCCGCGCTCGAAGCCGCCGACTGCGTGATCGGCCCCGCGCGCCACCTGGCGCTGCTGCCCGATCTCGCCGCCGAGCGCATCGAATGGCCGGTGCCCTTCGCCGAGGGGCTGCCGCTTATCCTCGCCCGCCGGGGCAGGCCCACCGTGGCGCTGGCCTCGGGCGATCCCTTCTGGTTCGGCGCGGGCCGGGTCCTGGCCGAAGCGCTAGAGCCCGGCGAATGGCGCGCCCTGCCCGGGCCTTCGACCTTCTCGCTGGCCGCCGCGCGGCTCGGCTGGGGGCTGGAGCGGACCACCTGCCTCGGCCTGCATGCCGCGCCGCTGACCCGGTTGCGCCCGCATCTCGCGCCGGGTGCGCGGATCCTGGCGCTGCTGCGCGACGGCGCGGCGGTGGACGCCGTGGCGGAGCTCCTTTGCGAGCTGGGCTTCGGCGAGAGCAGCCTGACGCTTTGCGAGGCGCTTGGCGGCCCGCGCGAACGGGTCCTTCACGTGAGGGCCTGCGACTGGACTGGCGGCGCCAGCCATCCGGTCGCACTGGGCCTCGAAATCGCGGGTCCGGGCGCGGTGATGACCTGCGCCAGCGGCCGCGAGGATGCGCTGTTCGCCAGCGACGGGCAGATGACCAAGCGGCCGGTGCGGGCGCTGGCGCTGTCCGCCCTGGCCCCCCGGCCCGGAGAGCGGCTCTGGGACATCGGCGGCGGCTCGGGCTCGATCGCCATCGAATGGCTGCTGGCACACCACACGACCCAAGCCACCTCGATCGAACCCCGCCCGGCGCGCGCCGCGAACATCCGCGCCAATGCCGCGGCGCTTGGCGTCGACCGCTTGCTGGTCGTCGAGGGCACGGCCCCCGAGGCGCTGGCGGGCTTGCCCGCGCCGGACGTCGTCTTCATCGGCGGCGGGCTGTCGCGCGCGCTGCTCGACGCGCTCACCGAACAAGCCCCCGGCGCGCGGCTCGTGGCCCATGCGGTGACGCTCGAAAGCGAGGCACTGCTTGCCGATTGGCAGGCCAAGCAGGGCGGAGAGCTCCTGCGGATCGAGCTGGCCGAGGCCCGCCCGCTCGGCAGCCGGCGCGGCTGGGCCGCCGCCTATCCGGTGGTGCAATACCGGGGGCGCCTGTGATCGTCGCGGGTTTCGGCTTCCGCGCGGGCGCCAGCGCCGCGAGCCTCGCCGATGCCTTCGAGAAGGCCGGCGGCGCCGCCCGCGCGCAGGTCCTCGCCACGGCCGAGGACAAGGCCCGCGCCCCGGCCTTCGCCGCTTTCGCCCGAGAGGTCGGCCTGCCCGCGCGGGGCGTTGACAGCGCCGCGCTCGCCCGCCAACAGACCGCCACGCAATCGCCCGCCGCGCGGGCCGCGCGCGGCACCGGAAGCCTCGCCGAGGCGGCCGCCCTGGCCGCCGCCGGCCCCGGGGCCCGTCTGATCGGCCCGCGCGTGATCTCGGGCGACCGCATGGCAACCTGTGCCCTGGCTATGGGAGAGACCTTGTGACGGTGCATTTCATCGGCGCCGGCCCCGGCGCGCCGGACCTTCTGACCCTGCGCGGGCGCGACCTGATCGCGGCCTGCCCGGTCTGCCTCTACGCGGGCTCGCTGGTGCCCGAGGCGGTGCTGGGCCATTGCCCCGCGGGCGCGCGGGTGGTGAACACCGCGCCCATGGACCTCGACGGCATCATCGCCGAGATCGAGGCCGCCGAGGCCCGCGGGCAGGACGTGGCGCGGCTGCATTCGGGCGACCTCTCGGTCTGGTCGGCCATGGGCGAGCAGATCCGCCGGCTCGAGGCGCTTGGCATCGCCTATACCGTCACCCCCGGCGTGCCCGCCTTTTCCGCCAGCGCCGCGGCGCTTGGCGCCGAGCTGACCCTGCCGGGGCTCGCGCAATCGGTGGTGCTGACCCGGACGCCGGGGCGCGCGAGCTCCATGCCCGAGGGCGAGACGCTGACCGCCTTTGCCCGCACCGGGGCGACGTTGGCCATTCACCTCTCGATCCAGAACCTCGCGCAGGTGGTCGCGGACCTCACCCCGCATTACGGCGCCGATTGCCCCGCCGCCATCGTCTGGCGCGCGAGCTGGCCCGACGAGCGGGTGCTGCGCGGCACGCTGGGCGACATCGAGGCGCAACTGCCCGAGGGCATCTCGCGCACAGCGCTGATCATCGTGGGCCCGGCGCTCGGGCGCGAGGGCTTCACCGAGAGCCGCCTTTACGCCACCGACTACGACCGCCGCTACCGCCCGCAATCGGCCGACAGCCCCTGGGCAGACTGGAGCGCCGGCGATGACTGATCCCGCACTGCTGCCGCCGGGGCTTCTGGTCTCGGCTCCCGCCTCGGGCACCGGCAAGACCACGGTCATGCTGGGGCTCTTGCGCGCGCTCGCCGAGGATGGCCTGTCGGTCCAGCCCTTCAAGTCGGGGCCGGATTACATCGATCCCGCCTTTCACCTCGCCGCCGCCGGGCGGGCAAGCTTCAACCTCGACACCTGGGCGATGGACGGCGGGCTTCTCGGCGCCATCGCGGGCCAAAGCGCGGGCGCCGACATCTGCCTCGGCGAGGGCTCCATGGGGCTCTACGACGGGGTCGCGACGCAAGGTCAGACGGGCTTCGGCTCCTCGGCCGAGACCGCAAGGCGCATGGGCTGGCCGGTGGTGCTGGTCGTCGACGCGGGCGGCCAGGCGCAATCCGCCGCCGCCACGGCCATGGGCTTTGCCGCCTATCAGCCCGACCTGCCCTTCGCCGGGGTCATCCTGAACCGCGTCGCGAGCCCGCGCCACGAGCGGCTGATCCGGCTCGGGATGGAGCGCGCGGGCCTGCCGGTCCTGGGCGTGCTGCCGCGCCGGGGCGACCTGGCCCTGCCCGAGCGGCACCTGGGGCTGATCCAGGCGGTGGAACATCCCGACCTCGAGGCCGCCATCGCGGGCTATGCGGCCTTCCTGCGCGAGCACGTGGACCTGCCCGCGATCCGCGCCGCGGCGCTTGGCGGGGCCAGGCCCGAGGCGGGCCGTCTGCCGCGCCCGCCCGCGCAGCGCATCGCGATTGCCCGCGACGCGGCCTTCTCCTTCACCTATCCGCATCTCCTCGAGGGCTGGCGCGCGGCAGGCGCCGAGATCCTGCCCTTCTCGCCCCTGGCCGACGAGGCGCCGGACCCGCAGGCGGACCTCGTCTGGCTGCCGGGCGGCTACCCGGAGCTCTACGCCGGCCAGCTCGCCGCCGCCGAAACCTTCCGGGCGGGCCTGCGCCGTCACGCCGAGACGCGGCCCGTGCACGGCGAATGCGGGGGCTACATGGCGCTTGGCACAGCACTGATCGACAAGGAGGGCACGCGCCACGAGATGGCGGGGCTCCTGGGTCTCGTGACCTCTTACGAGAAGCGCAAGTTCCACCTCGGCTACCGCCGCGCGCGGCTGGTCGCGGAGATGCCGGGCCATGCGCCGGGCGCCGCGCTCAGGGGCCATGAGTTCCATTATTCCACCATCCTCGAGCAGCCCGACGCGCCGCTGGCCGAGGTCGCCGACGCCGATGGCAACGCGGTGCCGGAGACCGGCTCGCGCCGGGGCCATGTCTCGGGCACCTTCTTCCACCTGATCGCGGCGGAGGAGGCGGCATGACCGGGTTCGTCAGCTTCGTCGGCAGCGGGCCGGGCGACCCGGAGCTTCTGACCCTGAAGGCCGTGGACCGGCTGAAGCGCGCCGATGCGGTGCTCTTCGACGACCTCTCCTCGGGCCCGATCCTGTCCTACGCGCGGCCCGGGGCGGACCTCGTGGGCGTCGGCAAACGCGCCGGGCGGCCATCACCGAAACAGGGCCATGTCTCGCAGCTCTTGGTGGACTACGCGCTGGAAGGCGGGCGGATCGTGCGGCTGAAATCCGGCGACGGCGGGCTGTTCGGACGGCTCGAGGAAGAGCTGGTGGCGCTGCGCGCCGCGGGCGTCGCCTACGAGATCGTGCCCGGCCTGCCCTCGGCTTTCGCAGCGGCGGCGGCGGCGGGCATCCCGCTGACCCGTCGGCTTACCGCGCGGCGGGTGCAATTCGTGACCGGTCATGACGTCACCGGCGAGCTGCCGCGCGACCTGGACCTGACGGCGCTGGCCGATCCGCGCGCCTGCACGGTGGTCTACATGGGCAAGCGCACCTTCCCGGCGCTGGCCGCCATGCTGATCGAGCGCGGACTGCCGCCCGAGACGCCTGCGCTTCTGGCCGAGGCGGTCTCGACCCCCGACCAGCGGCTGACGCGCAGCACGGTGGGCGGCTTGGCCACGGCGCTCGAGGGCGCGACAAGCCCGCTGCCGGCGCTGATCCTCTACGGTCCCCTGGCCGAGGAGACGGCGGTGTGAGGGACCTCTGGCTCATCGGCATCGGCACCGGCAGCCCCGACCACTTGACCCGCGAAGGCCTGCGCGCGCTCGCCGAGGCGGGGCTGATCCTGGTGCCGCGCAAAGGCCCCGGGAAGGACGACCTGGCCGAGTTGCGCCTGCGGATCATCGAAGAGGCCGGGGCAAAGGGGCGCGTCGTGCCCTTCGACATGCCGGTGCGCGACGAGAGCCTGCCCTACCAGACCCGCGTTTCGCGCTGGCACGACGAGATCGCGGCGCGCTGGCAGGCGGCAATCGCGGGCGCCGAGGCGGAGGGCCCCGTGGCGCTTCTGGTCTGGGGCGACCCGGGGCTTTACGACAGCACCCTGCGCATCGCCGAGCGGCTCTCGCCCGCGCCGCGCCTGCGGGTGGTGCCGGGCGTCACCGCGCTGCAGGCGCTGACCGCGGCCCATGCGATCCCTTTCAACACGGTGAACGGCGCGGTGACGGTGACCACCGGGCGGCGGTTGCGCGACCACGGTTGGCCCGAGGGCGCCGAGACTGTGGTGGTCATGCTCGACGGGGAGTGCAGCTTCCAGGGGCTGGCGCCCGAGGGGCTGCACCTCTGGTGGGGCGCCTACCTCGGGATGGAGAACCAGGTGCTCGACGCCGGGCCGCTGGCCGAGGCCGGCCCGCGCGTGGTGGACGCCCGCGCCAAGGCGCGCGCGGCGCATGGCTGGATCATGGACACCTACCTTCTGCGCCGCGTGGCGCCGTGACGGCGGTGCTGCGCCTCTGCCGGACCTGCGAGGGGCCGGGCTGGGACGCGCTCCGAGCCGAGATCGCGGCGGCGGGGCTCGAAGTGCGGATCGCCCCGCAGGACTGCATGAACGGCTGCGGCGCGCCGGTCTCCATGGCGCTGCAGGCGCCCGGGCGGGCGACCTATTTCTTCGCGGGCGTCGACCCTGAGGCCGACCGCGCCGACATCATCGGGACGCTGCGCGCCTACCTCGCGGCGCCCGGAGGATGGATCGAGGATGCGCGCCCCTGCGGGCGGCTCCGGCACTGCCTGAAAGGCCGGGTGCCCGCGCTGCCCGAGTGAGGGGACGCGGCCCCTCGCCGCGCTCAGTTCTGCAGCGTCACGACTTCACGCAAAGCTTTACCTTCGACCGCCAGAAGCCGGTGATCATTGGCGTTCAGCGTCACCGCCAGTTCGACCGGACCGTCAGGCAGATCGGCCAGATGCACCCAGGGGCCATAGAGCCGCGCGCGCTTTTCGCCGTTCACGTAGAGATGGGCGTGGCCCTCTCCGGGCACATGCGCGGTGCTGGCATTGGCGGGCGCGAAGGTGAAGTTCTGCGTCTGGATCTGCAGGTTCCAGCCCGAGGCCGGATCCTCGCTGAGCGCGAGCGCAAGCGCCGGGGCATCGGGCCCCGCGGGCAGCTCCAGCATCTCGCCGTGGTCGTGCGCCGCGCCCTGACCGCCGCCCGCGCCGCCCGCATGGGCGCCGTGATGGGCAGGGTCGGAATGGTCGTGGCCGTCCAGCGTGATGCCCTGGCCGGCCGCGAAGGTGAAGCCGAGCCCGCCCCCGAGGACGAGCCCGATCACCAGAAGCGGAATGGATCGGTCCATGCCGGTGCTCTCCTGTCAGGCGGGGCTCAGGCGGTCTGCGCCGCGCCCTGCCCTTGCGTCTCGCGGGCCCAGAAGAACCCGGCGAAACCGCCCAGCAGCACCCAGGCCGCGAGCCCGGTGCCAAGCGCCCGCGCCGCGAAAAGCGCGCCAAGCTCGGTCGGAACCGGACCCGAGAAGACCTCGGGCGAGGGCGCGCCGACGAGATGCGGCGCGAGCAGCAGCACCACGGCGCCGCCCCAGGCCGCCCAGCTCCGCCCGAAGGCCGCGAGCCAGAGGCCGATGCCGGTCGCCAGCACCGTCGCGCCCCACCAAAGCTGCCGCGCCATGAGGTCGGCGGCGGCAACGCCCGGCACCTCGGGCGGCAGGCCGAAGGCCGGCGCCATGTGCACGGTGACAAAGCCCGCCGCGCCCCAGAGAAGGCCGGACCGCGCATTGATCTGGGCGCCGCGCTCCTGCGCGAGCGCCATGAGCGGGATCAGCACCAGCGCATAGCCCGCGTAGATCAGCATGGTGAAGATGATGCTCAGGCCGTCGCGCAGCGCGTCGAAGCCGCCAAGCGCGGGCCTGGCCGAATTGGCCTCGCCGCCGGGGCCGAAATGCACCAGCTCCCCGCCCTCGTAGAGCTCCGCGTGCAGCAGCACCGGCTGCACGAAGACAAGCTGCAGCAGGGCGGCAATCAGCCCCGCGGCAGCCCCAGCGAAGAGCGCGCTGGTCAGAATCCGGGTGAACATGAGGTCAGTGGCAGGGGAAGCCGGTGGCGTGGCGCACGTCATGCGCCGCGTCATGCAGGGCGCCCGCCTGCGCGTGGCCGGCCATCCAGAGGATGCCGAGCCCGAGGACTGCCGCCGACAGCGCCGCGAGGATGCTGCGCGAACCGCTCTGGCCTGCCGTGAGGGTCGTGGTGGTCATGGTCGTTCTCCTTTCCCTCTCACCCGAGGGGGTTCGTGGTGTCGCCCGTGACAGGCAGGTCTCCTGGCTCGCGGGTCTTTGCTTCGGCCGACCTTCCCGGATTGCTCCAGTGGTATCCCGGCCTGCGCTCGCCGCTCACAGTTGCGGGGGCAGCTGCAGGTTTGACGCCTGGGGCGCCGCACTGCATTCCCTCTTTCCTCCGGCGGGCTGCCGGAACCGATCACATCTTCCTCGCTACAGAAGGCCGCACCCCCGGTCAATCGCAATGCTTGGCGATCTGACGTGGTGTGGCCCCCTCAGGGCGAGCCGCCCAGGCTGAAGGCATTGTTCCAGATCGAGAAAAGCCCCTCGCGGGTGTTGGCATCGAGTGCCACCAGAAGCGACGGGGACAGCGCGATCAGCCGCCGGGCGCTCGGCACCAGCCCGTGTTCGTCGGCATCGGCACTCATCACCAGGCCTATCTCGGCCAGCATGCCCTGCGCCTCCGCCGACAGGAGGAAATCCAGAAGCCGCGTCGCACCCTCCTTCTGGCGGGCGCCGTGCGGGATCATGTAGCTGCGCGAGAGGATCAGCGTGTAATCCTCGGGCAGGATGACGCCCACGTCGGGCTCCGCGACGCTGGCCACGTAAGAGCCCAGCACGTTGTAGGCGAAATCGTATTGGCCCTCGGCCACCCCGCGGATGATCTCGGTCGAGCAGCAGGTCGCCACCGCGTCGACCCGGGCGAAGCCTTCGAGCATGGCGCCGAAGGTGCTGGCCTCGAGGCTGTCGCTATGGGCGAAGAGATAACCCAGCCCCGATGCCGCGATGTCATAGGTGGCGATCCGCCCGCGCAGCGCCTCGGGGGCCTCGCGCATCAGGTCGAGCAGCGCGAAACGGCTGCGCGGCACCTCGGCCCCACCAAGGGCGCGCTTGTTGTATATGATGACCGCCGGTTCTTCGGTCAGGCCCCAGACCTCGTCGCGCCAGCGCCGCACCGGCGGCAGCGCCGAGGTCCGCGGCGAGACGTAGCGATGCGCGCAGGCGGCGTTCACCAGCCAGACCATGTGATGCACCGCCGAAGAGAGGATCGCATCGGCGGGCGCGCCCTGCCCTCCGTCCTCGCAGGCCGCGCGGCTGCGCGCGAACAGCGCGTTCGAGCCCCATTGCTCGTAGCGCAGGAGCAGGTCGGGGTTGAGATCGGCGAACCGCTGCATGACCGGCGCGATGATGGCGATGTCGGTGGTCGACATGAGCGTCATCTCGGTCGCACCGGTGCCGAACTCGGCGATGTCCTCCTGCGCGGTGGCGGGCACGGCGATGAGCGCCAGGAAGGCGGCGAGGGCGTAACGCAGCAGGGTCATGGGGCCTCCTCGCTGGGGGCTGTGGGCAGGATCAGCACCACCCGGAAGCCCGTTTTTTCTTGGGTCATCTCGACCCGCCCGCCGAAGGCTTCGGCCACGGATTTCACGATGGCGAGGCCAAGGCCCGCGCTTTGTTCCTGGCTCTGGGCGGTGCGCTCGAACCGTCCGCCGAGCCGCGCCAGAAGCTCCGGCGCCGGCCCCGGCCCCGCGTCGGCGACCCAGAGCGCGGCCTGCCCATCGCGCTCCTCGGCGCCCAGCACGACCGGCGGCACGCCGTGGCGCAGCGCATTGGCCAGAAGGTTCTTCGCCGCCTCCTCGAGCGAAAAGACCTCGGCCATGACCATGACCGGCTCAGGCCCGATTTCCAGCCGCATCTCGGCGCCGGGGGCCAGCAGCTCGTGGTCGCGCCGCTCGACGATCTCGAGCGCGATCTCGCGCAGATCGACGGGCACCCGGGGCGCGCTGTCGGTGCGGTGGATCACCAGCGCGCGGCTCAGGAGCTGGTCGAGGAGACGCCCCAGCGATCGGGTCCGCGCCAGGAGCCGCTCGCCCGCCCGCGCGCGGCCCGGCGGGCTGTCCTCCTCCAGAAGCGTCTCGGCCTGCACCCTTATCGCCGCGACCGGGGTCCGCAGCTGGTGGGCGGTGTCCGAGATCAGGTTGCGCATGGAGCCCATCTGCCGGTCGAGCCGCCCCATGAAGCGGTTCATCGCGTCGAGCATGACCCGCAGCTCCTGCGGCACGCCTTCGGTCGGCATGGGTGTCAGGTCGTAGGGGTCCCGGAAGGCCAGATCCTGCGAGAGCGCGCCGAGCGGGCGCACCGCGCCCCGGATCACCACCCAGGAGATGCCCATGAGCGCGATTCCCGCCAGCACCATGGGCAGCAGCGCATCGACCATGAGCGCCAGCGCCATGGCGCGCCGCGCGCGCAGGGTCTGGCCCACGGTCACGGTGACCTCGCCCGAGAAATCCCGCTCGGCGAAGCGCCGCGTCACGGTGACGAAGCGCGCGGCCTCGCCCTGCAGATCGGCGTCGAAGAACTCCGGCTCGATGCGGCCGGGGGCGTGTTCGGGATGGCCCGGCAGCACGCCGAAGCCGGTCACCGGCTCGCCGCCGGGCCCCGTCACCGCGTAGTGGATGCGGTCGTCGGGGGCCTGGGCCAGAAGCTCGAAGGCCGAGACCGGCAGGTCCACGAAAGGCCCGCCGTCCTGGATGCGGATCGATTCGGCGATGTCGTTGGCGGCCCCCACCAGGATCCGGTCGTAGGCCTGCCGCGCCGCCTGCCGCCCGTTGAACCAGGTCGAGCCCGCGACCAGCAGCCCGCCCGCGAGCAGGATCACCAGGACCGCGCCCAGGACGCGGTAGGCCAGGCTCGGGGCCGCGGGCGCGGGCCTAGGCATGCAGCCCGATCCGGTAGCCGACGCCGCGTCGGGTCTCGATCACCACCGGGGTGCCCGCGAGCTTCTTGCGCAGCCGCGCGATGTAAAGCTCGATGGCGTTCACGCCCACATCGGTGTCGTCGAAGCCGAAGAGCGAATCGTAGAGCCGCTGCTTGGTCAGGAAGTGCCCTTCCTGCCGCAGGAGCACGTCGAGAAGCGCCGCCTCGCGGCGGGTCAGCTCGAGGTGGCGGCCCTGCAGCGTGGCGCTGCGCTCGGCCGGCAGGTAACAGAGCGGCCCCAGCGTGATCGCCTCGCCCTTCTGCGGCTGGGCGGCGTTGCGGCGCACCAGCGCCCGCAGCCGCGCCTCGAGCTCGCGCTGGTCGAAGGGTTTGCCCAGGTAATCGTCCGCACCGCGATCGAGCGCGCCGACCCGGTCGTCGATCGAGGCCAGCGCCGTCAGCATCAGGACCGGCGTGGCATCGCCCGCGGCGCGCACCTCGCGCAAAAAGTCGATGCCCGAGCCGTCGGGCAGGTTGATGTCGACGATCATCGCGTCGAATCCCTGCACCGCCCGGCAGTCGCGCGCCTCTTCGAGGCTGGCGGCCAGGTCGCAGGTGATTCCCACCCGGGCGAAGCGCGCGACCACGCCCTCGGCCAGGTCGGTGGCATCCTCGACCATCAGAACCCGCATCGCCGAATCTCCTCCCAAAGCGCCGGCGCGGCCCGGTGACAGGTTCACGACAGCTTTATCGGCTATCCCCTCTCGTAACCCGCAACCCGGGAGGCTGAAAAGCCGCCTTGGACCCCGCGGGGGACTTTCGGTCGCGGCGCGGAGGGCGCCAGGCGGCCACCAAGTGGAGGAAACCATGATCAAATCGGCAACCCGCGGCCTGATGACGGCCGCGATCCTCGGCCTGTCCGCCGTCGCGGCGCAGGCGCAGGACTACACCCCGGAAAACCCCGAGTGCATCGCCCCGGCCAACCCGGGCGGCGGCTGGGACTTCACCTGCCGCCAGGTCGGCAAGTCGCTTCAGGACCAGGGCCTCATCGACAAGACCATGCAGGTCGTGAACCTCGCCGGCGGCGGCGGCGGCGTGGCCTTCGCGGAAGTCGTGAACAAGCGCGGCGACGACAACGACCTGATCGTCGCGGCCTCCTCGGCCACCGCGACCCGGCTGGCGCAGGGCGCCTACCCGGGCAATTCCATGGATCAGGTGCGCTGGCTGGCCACCATCGGCGCGGATTACGGCGTGATCGCCGTGGCCGCCGACAGCGAGGTCGAGACGCTTCCCGAACTGCTGGACCAGATCAAGGCCGATCCGACCAGCGTGTCGGTCGCGGGCGGCTCCGCCGTGGGCGGCTGGGACCACCTCAAGGTGCTGATCGCGGCCAATGCCTATGGCATCGATGACGTCCGTTCGGTGAAATACATCGCCTTCGACGGCGGCGGCGAGGCGGTGACCCAGCTTCTCGCGGGCTCGGTCCAGGCCTTCACCGGCGACATCTCCGAGGCCAAGGGCTTCGTCGATTCGGGCGACATCAAGGTGATCGCGGTGCTCGCACCCGAGCGCCTGCCGGGCGAGTTCGCCGACTTCCCGACCGCCAAGGAGCAGGGCGTGGACGCCATCGGCGCCAACTGGCGCGGCTTCTACGCGCCGGGCGACATGTCGGACGCGGCCTATGACACCTGGGTCTCGAAGCTTTCCGAGCTCTACGCCACCGACGAGTGGAAAGCCGTCATGGACGCCAACGGCCTCGCGCCGCTCGACCTGCAGGGCGAAGAGTTCGAGACCTTCGTCTCGGAATCGGTGGCCCGCATCGAGGGCATCTCGAAAGAGATCGGCATCATCAAGTGAGGCTCCGCGCGGGGTGGCTTGAGGCAGCCGCCCCGCCCCGGCCTCCCCGGGGCCGCCACCCGCCCTCCCGCGCGTGGCGGCCCCCCTTTCCCCTCACCCTTTCACTCAGGAGATCCCCCATGAGCGATCGTATCTTCGGGGTCTTCGGCATCCTGCTGGCTTTCGCCTACGCCATGGCGGCGCTGGCGATCGAGGAAAGCTTCCTCTCCGATGCCGTCGGACCGAAGGCCTTTCCGCTGATCCTGGCCGCCATCCTCGGCCTGTCCTCGCTGGCCATCATCCTCAAGCCCGACGCGGAACCGCGCTGGCCCGCGCTGGGGCGGCTCGCGGAAATCGCCGCCGCGGTGATCGTGATGATCGCCTATGCGCAGCTTCTTCCCGAGGCGGGCTTCGTCATCGCCACCGCCTTCGCCGCCGGCTACCTGGCCTGGCGCCTGGGCTCGCGCCCGCTCGAGGCCGTGGCCACCGGCGTCGGCACCTCGGTCGGCATCTACGTCATCTTTCACCTGGTGCTCGGGCTTTCGCTGGCCCGCGGCCCCTGGGGCTTCTGAGGGGGCACCATGGATATCTTCGCATCCCTCGGCGACGGCTTCGCCATCGCGCTCACCTGGCAGAACCTGGCGCTGGCGCTGCTTGGCTGCTTTCTCGGCACCGTCATGGGCGCCATGCCGGGGCTCGGCCCCTCGAACGGCGTGGCGATCCTGATCCCGCTGGCCTTCACCATGGGCCTCGGCGCGACGCCCTCGCTGATCCTGCTGACCTCGGTCTATTACGGGGCCATGTACGGCGGGCGGATCTCGTCGATCCTTCTGAACATTCCCGGTGACGAGCCGGCGATGATGACCTGTCTCGACGGCCACCCGATGGCCAAGAAGGGGCTCGCCGGCGAGGCGCTGTCGCTTTCGGGCATCGCGAGCTTCGTCGGCGCCTTCTTCGCCACCTGGGGGCTGATCTTCCTGGCGCCGCAGCTGGTGAAGATCGCGCTGCTCTTCGGTCCGGCGGAATATTTCGCGCTCTTCGCGCTGGCCTTCATGACGCTCGGCGGGGTCTCCTCGACCAACCAGGCGAAATCGGCCTTTGCCGCGGCGCTTGGTATCGGGCTCGCCATGATCGGCGTCGACACCCAGACCGGCGTGCCGCGTTTCACCTTCGGCGAGGTGCACCTCTACGACGGCATCGACTTCCTGGTCGCCATCGTTGGGCTCTTCGCGCTCTCCGAAGTCTTGATCTTCCTCGAGCATCGCCACGGCGGCTCGGACGCCTCGGGCAAGAAGATGGAGATCGGCCGGCTCTACCCGCCGCTCTCGATGATCAAGCGCTGCACGCCCACCATGCTGCGGACCAGCGTCTTGGGCTTCATCGCGGGTGTTCTGCCCGGCGCGGGGGCCTCGCTTGGCTCCTTCATCTCCTACTCGATGGAGAAGCGCCTGGTCGACCGCGAGAACACCTTCGGCACCGGCGATCCGCGCGGCGTCGCGGCCCCCGAGACCGGCAACAACGCCGCCGCCGGGGGCGCGCTGGTGCCGATGCTGGCGCTCGGCGTGCCGGGTTCGGGTACCACGGCGGTGCTGCTGGCGGTGCTTCTGGCGCTGAACATCACGCCGGGGCCGCTTCTGTTCACCCAGAACCCCGACGTGGTCTGGGGCCTGATCGCGGCGCTCTTCATCGCCAACTTCATGCTGCTGGCGATGAACATCCCGATGGTGGGGCTCTTTACCCGGGTGCTCATGGTGCCCTCGCGGATCCTCATGCCGATCGTGGCCATGGTGAGCTTCGTGGGCATCTACGGCATCTCGGGCTCGAGCTTCGACCTGATGGTGATGATCGGCTTCGGGGTCATGGGCTGGGGGCTGCGCAAGCTCGACGTGCCGCTGGTGCCGATCATCCTCGGCACGCTTCTAGGCAACGCGATGGAGAGCAACCTGCGCCGGGCGATCACCATCGACAACGGCAACTGGTGGACGCTGGTCGACAGCCCGCTGTCGATCGGGCTCTGGGCCGTGGCCATCGTGGGCTTCGTGCTGCCGGTGATCGTCGGTCGCCGGGTGAAGGCCAAGATGCAGCAGCGCCGGGACGAGGAAGGCGCGCTCCGCGACTGAGCGGGCGGAGCCTTCGGACGGCGGAAGCGCCGCGCCCTGACCGGGGTGCGGCGTTTTCTTTTGGTGTGCGGTGTTTGGGTGGCATTGGGCCGTGGTGTGGGCGGGCGGCGCCTGCCTTGCGCAGTCTGCTGCTCAGACCGACAACGCGGCAGACGCGCTTCGCGGCTAGGCCGAACGCGCCCGCCTCAGTCCTCGAACAACTCGCTCTGCCCCTCGTCGGTCTCTTCCTCGGCGTCGAGGTCGCCCTCGCCCGACTGCGGCAGCGTGCCCGGCGGCGGGCGGCTCTCCAGGAGCCCCGCGGCGCGCAGCTCCTTCAGGCCCGGCAGGTCGCGCGCGCTTTCGAGGCCGAAGTGGTCGAGGAACTCCTGCGTCACCACGAAGGTCACCGGGCGGCCCGGCGTCATGCGGCGGCGGCCGAAGCGGATCCACTCCATCTCGAGCAGCTGGTCGACGGTGCCCCGGCTGACCGAGACGCCGCGGATCTCCTCGATCTCGGCGCGGGTGACGGGCTGGTGATAGGCGACGATGGCCAGGGTCTCGATCGCCGCGCGCGACAGCTTGCGGGTCTCGACGGTCTCCTTCTGCATCAGGAAGCCGAGGTCCGGCGCGGTGCGGATCGCCCAGGCGTCGCCGACGCGGGTGACGCGCACGCCCCGGCCCTCGTAGCGCTTTTGCAGGTGCACCAGCGCCTCGGCGGCGTCAGCCCCATGCGGCATCCGGTCGTCGAGCTCGCGCACGGTGACGGGTTCGGCGGAGGCGAAGAGGATGGCTTCGACCATGCGCTCCTGCTCGCCGATGGGCGGGGCCTCGAAGAGGGTCTCTTGCGGGGCCTCGTCCTCGGGGGTTTCGGCGTCGGCTTCGGGGGCTTCCGCACCGCCCGCGCCCGCAGCCCCGGCAGAGGCGTCGCCGCTCTCCACGTCCGCCCCGTGCTGACCAGCAACCTCACCCGAAGCGCTCCCAGCCCCCTCGGCCCGCGCATCCTGCATCGCATCCGCCTCCGCGCGGCGCAGCGGCGTCTCGCCACCCTCCGGGGTCTCGGGCATCGGGGTCTCGTCTTCGGGAATCGGATCGTCGGCCATGGCGCTCATGTCTCGCGCCCGTCGCGGCGGCGCAACTCGATCGGGGCGAACATCTCGGACTGGCGCAATTCCGCCCGGCCCTCCTTCACCAGTTCCAGCGAGGCGGCAAAGGTCGCCGCGGTGGCCGAGCGCAGGCGCATCGGGTCACGGTCCCAGCCTTCGGGCAGATAGGAGGAAATATCCGTCCAGGTGCCCGCAAAGCCGATCATGCCGCGCATCCGGTCCAGCGCCATCTCCAGCGTGAAGACATGGTCGCGGTCCATCACGAAGGGGCGGAAATCGTCGCGGGTGCGGATCCGCGCATAGGCCTGCATCAGGTCGAGGATCGAGGCCGAATAGCGCACCCGGCGCACCCGCTCCATTTTTTCGGGGATGCCGCGCACGAAGAAATCCCGGCCCAGCTGGTCGCGGCCCATGAGCCGGGCGGCAACCTCGCGCATGGCCTGCAGCCGTTCGAGCTGGAAGGCCAGATGCGCGGCCAGTTCCTCGCCCGAGGGGCCTTCCTCGGTGGGATCGGGCGGCAGCAGCAGCCGCGATTTCAGGAAGGCCAGCCAGGCCGCCATGACCAGGTAATCCGCCGCCAGCTCGATGCGCAGCGCGCGGGCCTTCTCGACGAAGGCCAGGTATTGCCGCGAGAGCTGCAGGACCGAGATCTTCCGCAGGTCGACCTTCTGCGTCCGCGACAGCGTCAGAAGCAGGTCGAGCGGCCCCTCGAAGCCGTCCACGTCGACGATCAGCGCCTCCGCTTCGAGGCGGTCGGCGACAGAGATCGGCTGGATGTCGAATTCGGGTTGGTCGTCTGTCATCCCGCGCGCCCGGAGCCAAGCGCCTCCAGCTTGGCGGTGAGAGCCTCGATGTCAACCTCGCCGGGGTCGCGGCGGGCGGTCAGGGCGGCAACGGCGCGGACATGGCTTTCGGCGCTCATCTCGCCGACCTCTTCCATCAGCGGGGCCATTTCCGCGTAATCGCCGTTGCAGTGCAAGACGCAGTCGCAGCCCGCCGCCTTGGCCGCGGCGCCCCGCTCGGGCACGCTGCCCGAGAGCGCCTCCATGGAGATGTCGTCGGTCATCAGGAAGCCGCGGAAGCCCAGTTCGGCGCGGATGAGCTCGATCATGCGCGGCGAGACCGTGGCCGGGTTCGCTGGATCGAAGGCCTCGAAGACCAGATGCGCGGACATGCCGAGCGGCAGGTCCGCGAAGGCCCGGAAGACCGCGAAATCGGTGCCCATGAGCACATCCGGCGCCTCGGAGATGCGCGGCAGCGCCAGGTGGCTGTCGAGCTGCGCAAGCCCGTGGCCCGGCATGTGCTTCATCACCGGCAGGACGCCGCCGTCGAAATGCGCCTGCGCCACGGCGCGGCCGCGCTCGGTCACCTCGGTGACGCCGGTGCCGAGGCAGCGGTCGCGCAGGATCGCATGGGTGTCGGGCCGCGCCACGTCGAGGGTCGGCGCGCAATTGCCGTCGATGCCGTAGCTGCGCAGCTCGGCGGCGATGATCCGGTAGCGCAGGTAAAGCGCCTTGGCCGCGACATCGCCATGCGCCCCGGCGAAATCAAGCGGCGGGGTCCAGCCGCGCGCCAGCGGCGGGCGCAGGCGCTGGACGCGGCCTCCCTCCTGGTCGATGAAGACCGGCGCATCGCGGCCCACGGCGTCGCGCAGCTCTGCCGTCAGCGCCCGGATCTGGTCCGGCGTCTCGAGGTTGCGCGCGAAGAGGATGAAGCCGAAGGGGTTGCTGCGGGCGAAGAGCCGCCGCTCCTCCTCGGTGATCCGCGGCCCCAGGGGGGCGAGGATCGCCGCCCCGAACCGGCTCACCGGGCCACCACCGGGATGCAGTCGCTGCCCTCGGCCACCAGCGCCGCGCAGAAGCGCCGCGCGTCGGAGAGATCGGTGAAGCCATGGGCGCGCAGCCGGTAGAAGGTCTTGCCGCCGGATTGCGCCTGCTGGATCACCCGCGACTTAGGCCCGAGGTAATCCTCGAAGCGGGTCGAGAGCTTGGCCCATTCCTGCCGCGCGGTCTCGGCGCTGTCGAAGGCACCGAGCTGCACCAGCCGGGTGCCGGAGGCGAGGTCCTCGGGGGCGATCTCGCGGGCGGCCTCGGCCTCCTCGGGGGTGACGGGGCTCAGCGCGGCGGTGCGCAGCCCGCTGGGCCGGGCGCGCGGCTTCAGCGAGCGGGCCATGCCGTCCTCGCCGCCAAGCGCCATGGCGATGGTCGCGTCGATGGCGGCGCGCTCCATCTCCTCTTTGCCGGAGGCGGGGCGCTCGGCCTCGGCCTGATCGGCGGCCCCCTCGCCCGCCTCACCGGGGGCGAGCGGCGACAGGGGCTTGGCCCCGGCGGTGACCTCTTCGACGAGCGCGGCGAGCGTCAGCTCTTCCTCGCCCTCACCCTCGGCCGCGCCGGCCTCGGGTTTCGGCTGCGGCACCACCGGATCGGCGGCGGCCACCTCCTGCGGGGTGTCCTCATCTGAGAGGCGCGCGTCCTCGGGGGCAAGCGTCAGGGTCTCGGGCGGCGGCGGCGCCACGCCCTGCCCGGCCACGTCGTTGACCGCGAGCCCCTGGTGATCGGCGGGCTGGCCGCCGGGGTTCTCGGGCTGGACGCGCATCGGCCCTTCGGCCGCGCGCACCACCGGGATGCCCGAGACGTCGCGCATCACCAGCTTCGTGCCCCAGACGCCGACGCCGACGATCAGCGCAAGCGATACCGCCGCGCCGGTCAGATGCGTCAGGGTCGCAAATGGATTCTTGGGATGGCCCCCCTCGTCGGGACCGGAGCGATAGGTCTCCGCCATGCCTGCCTCTCGTTCCGGCGGACATCCCGCCGGTCTGCTGCTCTGCCAGTCCGGCGGGCGCTTTTTTGTATCAGCGCATTTCTTCTGCCGGTTCGACGCCCAAGATACCCAATCCCGCTGCCAAAACAACCGAGACAGCCCGCGCCAGGGCGATTTTCGACTGGCTTGTTGCGGGGTTGTCTTCCTGCAGGAAGCGCAGCCCGGGCTCGTCGTTGCCGCGGTTCCAGAGCGCGTGCAGTTCCGAGGCCAGCTCGTAGAGGTAGAAGGCCACCCGATGCGGCTCGGAGGTGCGCGCGGCGATCTCCACGAGGCGCGGCCATTCGGCGAGCTTCTTGGCCAGCGCCAGCTCGGAGGGATGCGCCGCGTCGGTGGCGTCGATGCCGGCCAGCGTGGCGTCGCTCACGTCGATGCCCGCGGCCTGGGCCTTGCGCAGCACCGAGGAGATCCGCGCATGGGCGTATTGCACGTAGAAGACCGGATTGTCCTTGGACTGCTCCAGCACCTTGTCGAAGTCGAAGTCCAGCGGCGCGTCGTTCTTGCGGGTCAGCATGACGAAGCGGGTCACATCGGAGCCCACCTCCTCGACCACGTCGCGCAGGGTGACGAAGGTGCCGGCGCGCTTCGACATCTTGAAGGGCTCGCCGTTCTTGTAGAGCTTCACCAGCTGCGTGAGCTTGATGTCGAGCGGCGTCTTCTCCTGCGAGAGCGCCGCGACCGCCGCCTTCATCCGCTTCACGTAGCCGCCGTGATCGGCGCCGAAGACGTCGATCAGCAGGTCGAAGCCGCGTTCCACCTTGTCGTAGTGATAGGCGATGTCGGGGGCGAAATAGGTCCAGGCGCCGTCCGACTTCATGATCGGCCGGTCGACGTCGTCACCGTATTCGGTCGACTTGAAGAGCGTCTGTTCGCGCGGCTCCCAGTCCTCGGGGGTCTTGCCCTTCGGCGGCTCCAGCACGCCCTTGTAGATCAGGCCCTTGTCGCGCAGGCTCTCGATCGCCGCCTCGATCCGGCCGGTGCCGTAGAGCGACTTCTCCGAGAAGAAGACATCCATCTTCACGCCCAGAAGCGCGAGGTCCTCGCGGATCAGGTCGAGCATCCGCTCGGTCGCGAAGAGGCGCACCTTCTCGAGCCAGACCTCCTCGGGCTGGTCGAGATAAGCCTCGCCGACCTCTTCTTTCAGCGCCGCGCCGACCGCGATCAAGTAGTCGCCGGGATAGGTGCCCTCGGCGAACTCGACCTCGTGGCCATGCGCCTCAAGGTAGCGCAGGTAGACCGACCGCGCGAGCACGTCGACCTGGGCGCCGCCGTCGTTGATGTAATATTCCCGCGTGACCTCGTAGCCCGCATAGTCGAGCAGCGCCGCCAGCGCGTCGCCGAAGACCGCGCCCCGGGTATGGCCGACGTGCAGCGGGCCGGTGGGATTGGCCGAGACATATTCCACGTTGACCCGCTGGCCCTGCCCCATGGCGGAACGGCCATAAGCCTCGCCGGCCTTAAGGACGGCGGCGGGCAGCGCCTGCCAGACCGCGCCCGAGAGCCGCAGGTTGATGAAGCCCGGGCCCGCCACGCTGGCCTCGGCCACGCGCGGATCGGCGGAGAGATGCGGCACCAGCGCCTCGGCGATGTCGCGCGGCTTCTGCCCCGCGGGCTTGGCCAGCACCATGGCCGCATTGGTCGCCATGTCGCCATGCGCGGGGTCGCGCGGCGGCTCGACGGTGACCGGGCCGAGGTTCAGCTCGCCCGGCAGGCGGCCTTCGGTCTGCAGCTTGCCGATGGCGTCGGTGACAAGGGTTCCGATCTCGGAAAAGAGGTTCATGACGGCGTGCTCCTGACTTCGGGGCTCCGTCTACCATGCCGGCAAGGGGCGTCAATGCAGCCTCAGGCCTCGGGCCTTCTTACGCTTGGGCCGCCTTACGCTTGGCCCTCCTTGCGCTCAGGCCTCCTTGCGCTCGGGCCGCTTCGGCGCCAGCACCAGGATGCGGGTGCCGGGCTGCTCGCGCGGGCTCTCCTCGGGACCGAGGAAGCGCAGCGTGCCCGCCGCGTCGAGATCGGCCACCAGCACCGCCTCGGGGTTGCGGCTGCGCCAATCCTCGAGGTCGAACTCGTCGGTCAGGCGCGTGGTGCGGAACTCCCAGCCCTCGGAGATGCGGCGGTTGGCCTCGAGGTAGGTCTCGTTCGGGGCCACGGGCCGCCCGCCCAGCGTCGCGGGCAGCGTGTGCCGCGCCGAGGTCTCGCGCGAGCGTTTGAGCTGGAAGACCTTCTCGCGGCCGAACTCCGGCCCGAGGTCGGTGGTCACAAGCGTGTTGTAGGCGTCGTTGTCGGTGGCCGCGATGACATGCTCATAGCGCACCAGGTCGAGCCGGTGCTCGGCGTCCTCGGACAGAAGATCACCGAAATAGGTCTCGATCTCGGCCTCGCGCGCGCCACGCAGCCGCATGTAGTTCGGATCGACCACGATGACCGGCAGATCGAGCCCCTTGAGCGCGCGCGCCAGTGCCACCGACCAGGGCGAGCCGCCGACGATCATCACGCCCGGCCGGTCCGCCGCGGTCAGCCCCAGGAGACGCGCCAGCGGCGAGAGGGTGAAGCCGTGCAGCACCACCGTCGCGGCCACCAGCGCGAAGGCCAGGGGCGCGATCTGCGCGCCGTCCTCGATGCCGATGCCCGCGAGCCGTTCGCCGAAAAGCCCCGCGACCGCGACCAGCACCACCCCGCGCGGGCCGGTCAGCGCGATCAGGAGCCGCTCGGCCCAGGGCACATCCGAGAAGGCCAGCGACAGAAGCACCGCCGCGGGGCGCGCCAGCAGGATCACCGCCAGCACGAAAAGCAGCGCCCGGATGTCGAGCGCCGCCAGCGTCGCGCGGTCCATGTTGGCGGCCAGCAGGATGAAGACGCCGGAAACCAGCATGACGGTCGCCTGCTCCTTGAAACGCCGCAGCTCGGTGTAGGAGGGCAGTTCGACATTGGCGATCACCAGCCCCATGAGCGTCACCGCCAGGAGCCCCGCCTCGTGCAGCACCCAGTCCGAGACGCCGAAGACGCCGAGGACCAGCACGAAGAGCACCGGCACCTTCATGTATTCCGGCACCATGCCGCGGGCGAAGGCGCGGGCCATGCCCCAGCCCGCGGCAAGGCCCAGGAAGGCCGCCAGCGCGATGCCGCTCGCCACGTCGAGCGCCGCGTGCCCCGCACTGCCCGCGCTTTGGGTGACGACCACCACTTCGAAGGCGAGGACCGCCGCCAGCGCCCCCACGGGGTCGTTGACGATGGCCTCCCATTGCAGAAGCGCCGCGGGCCGCCGCCGGAGCCGCGCCTGCCGCAGGAGCGGCGCAATCACCGTCGGGCCGGTGACGATCATGATGCCGCCGAAGACCGCCGAGGTCGCCCAACTCAGCCCCGCCACGTAATGCAGCGCCGCCGCCGAGGCGATCCATCCCAGCGGCGCGCCCAGCACCACCAGCCGCTTCACCCCGGTCGCCGCGTCGCGCAGGCCGCCGAGGTTCAGCGTCAGCCCGCCCTCGAAGAGGATGATCGCCACGGCGATGGCCACCATGGGCTGGAGGAGCGCGCCGAAATCGCGCCCGGGATCAAGAATGCCCAGCCCCGGCCCCACGGCGAGGCCCGCGACCAGCATCAGCACGATGGCCGGCATCCTCAGCCGCCAGGCGATCCATTGCGAGCCCACGCCAAGCGCGCCCACCAGCGCGAAGGCCATGACCGGGGCAAGCCCCGCGGTCTCTGCTGTCGCCATGCTGCCCTCTCTGCCCGTGACCCGCCCGAGTGTAGCGGGGTCACGCGGGGTTTCGAGGGAAATTCGTGCTGTCTGCGCAGAGGCTTGCGGCACCGATGCGCGGGGGCCGCTGGGGCTGCCTCGAAACCGGGCAAACGGCGCGCCGCGCCACGGTCAGCCCGGCGCGGTCAAAGCCCCCCTGCCACGCTCAGGTCTGGTCGGCCAGCACGTGTTCGCCGGTCAGCCGCGCGTGTTCCTGCAGCGCGAAACGGTCGGTCATGCCCGCGATGTAATCGGCCACCAGCCGCGCCAGCGCGGCCTCGTCGGCGGCGCTCTCGATGTCGCCCTGCCAGCGGCGCGGCAGCAGCGCCGGATCGCCAAGGTAGATCGGGAACAGCTCGTGCACCGCACGGGTGACCTTGGCGCGCTGCGCCATGACCGAGGGGGCGCGATACATCCGCGTGAAGAGGAAGGCCCGGATCTCCTTCAGGTCGGCCCAGAGCCCGTTGGAGAAGGAGATGACCGGCCGGCCGAGCTCGCGGATCTCCTGCGGGTGGTTTGCCCCCGAGGCCAGCAGCGCCGCCCGCGAGGTGTCGATCAGGTCGCCCACCATGTAGCCGAAGACCCGCCGCAGCGCCTCGTGCCGCCGCCGGGTGGCATCGGTCGCGGGATAGGCGCGGTCGACCTCGGCATAGGCCTCGCGCACCAGCGGCAGCTCGGCGATGTCCGCCTCGGTGAAAAGCCCCGCCCGGAGCCCGTCGTGCAGGTCGTGGTTGTTGTAGGCGATGTCGTCCGAGAGTGCCGCCACCTGCGCCTCGGCGCTGGCATGGGTGTGCAGCTCGAGGTCCTGCACCGCGTCGTATTCGGCCAGCGCATGCGGCAGCTCGCCGGTGACCGGGCCGTTGTGCTTGGCGATGCCTTCCAGCGTGTCCCAGGTCAGGTTCAGCCCGTCGAACTCGGCGTAGTGGCGTTCCAGCGTGGTCACGATGCGCAGCGTCTGGGCGTTGTGGTCGAAGCCGCCGTAGGGCTGCATCAGCGCGTCGAGCGCATCCTCGCCGGTATGGCCGAAGGGCGTGTGGCCGAGGTCATGGGCCAGCGCCACCGCCTCGGTCAGGTCGATGTCGAGCCCGATGGCGTTGGAGATGGTCCGCGCCACCTGCGCCACCTCGATCGAATGGGTGAGCCTGGTGCGGTAGAAATCGCCCTCGTGTTCCACGAAGACCTGGGTCTTGTGCTTCAGGCGGCGAAAGGCCGAGGCATGGATGATGCGGTCCCGGTCCCGCTGGAAGCAGGAGCGGAAGGCGCTTTCCTCCTCGGGGTGGAGCCGCCCGCGCGCGAAGGCGGGCGAGCATGCATAGGCGGCAGTCATTCCGGTCCTGTCCTTGTCGGCTGTCCCGGACCTTCATATATTGGGGTCTGCGCGGGATGAAAACGCCCAGAGACAGCTCAAACCCCCTGTTTTGCGAGGATTATCGATGCAACTGCCCCCGAAAGTGACCGAGCGCGCCTTTGCCCGCCTGGCCGAGATCGGCGCGGGCGACCAGGGACAGGCCCTGCGCGTGGCCGTCGAGGGCGGCGGCTGCTCGGGGTTCCAATACGACATCAAGCTCGATGCGCCCGAGGACGAGGACCTGGTGCTCGAGGGCCAGGGCCAGAAGGTGGTGGTCGACCAGGTGTCGCTGCAGTTCCTGGAAAACGCCGTGATCGACTTCTCCGACGAGCTGATCGGCGCGCGATTCGTGATCGAGAACCCGAATGTGGCGAGCTCCTGCGGCTGCGGGACGAGTTTCGCGATGTGATTGAAGCGCGCCGGGTGGCCTGATTGGTGGGCGCCGGTTTTGTTCGGATGGAGAGCGCCCGTGTCGGATGATGCGGGCGTTTTTGGTTTTGTTGAGGGTGGATGGTTGCATGGTCGGGCCGCGCGGGTGTTTGGCTCGGCTGGGCCGCTGTTCGCATTGGCAGGCGGATCGTTTCACAAGGCTCGACGGCTAGGCGCCCCGCAAGGTCTCCGTGGATACACCGTCAGATTAAGCGCGAACCACCCGTCGGCCCTCCCGCGCATCCGCCCTCGACACCCAGCACACCCCCGGCGGGCAAAGGGCGCGCGCCGGACCGGGGGCCGGCGCTGCTGCCCTCTGAGCTGTGCACTTTATCCCAACAAGGTCGGGACGAACGACGAACTAGGCGCACCATCCCAAGAAGCGCCGGCCCAAGGGGCCGGTCCGGCGCGCGCCCTGCGCCTGCGGCGCGGTCCGGGCGCAGAAGAAGTCGCTTGACGCGCTCGGGGTGCTTCAAACCGGCGGCGAGCCAGGGAACGCGCCACCCCCACCGCTTGCAATGCGCCGCGGCCTCGCCCAGAAACGGCGCAGCTCAACGCCACCGGAGGCCCCTGCCCCATGAAGATCGCGACCTTCAACATCAACGGCATCAAGGCCCGGTTCGAGGCACTCTCGGCCTGGCTCTCCGAGGCCCAGCCCGACGTCGCGCTGCTCCAGGAGATCAAATCGGTCGACGAGAACTTCCCCCGCGAGCACTTCGAGGACATGGGCTACAACGTCGAGACCCACGGCCAGAAAAGCTTCAACGGGGTCGCGATCCTGTCCAAGCGCCCGCTCGAGGACGTGCGCCGCGGTCTGCCCGGGGACGACAGCGACGAACAGGCGCGCTGGATCGAGGCCACGGTCATGGGCGACAGCCTGCCCTTGCGGATTTGCGGGCTCTACCTGCCCAACGGCAACCCCGCGCCGGGGCCGAAATACGACTACAAGCTGGCCTGGATGGAGCGCCTCAGGACCCGCGCCGAAGAGCTCATCGCGAGCGAGGAACCGGCGCTCATGGCGGGCGATTACAACATCATCCCCCAGGCCGAGGATGCCGCCAAGCCCGAGAGCTGGCGCGAGGACGCGCTTTTCCTGCCGGAAAGCCGCGCGGCCTTCCGGCGGATCCTGAACCTGGGCTTCACCGAGGCCTTCCGCGCCCGCCACCCCGGGCCCGGGCACTACTCCTTCTGGGACTACCAGGCCGGGGCCTGGAACCGGAACAACGGCATCCGCATCGACCACCTGCTCCTGACCCCCGCCTGCGCCGACCTCCTGGTCGAGGCGGGCATCGACCGGGAGCAGCGCGGACGCGAGAAACCTTCGGACCACGTGCCGGTCTGGGCCGAGATCACGGCCTGAGCCCGCTTGCGTGGCCCGCAAGCCCCCCTTACATCTGGACCAATACGAGACATCGGAGCCCCTATTCATGGCTATGCAGGCCCACGAAATCGAAGCGCTGATCCGCGCAGAGTTTCCCGACGCCAAGATCACGATCACCGATCTGGCCGGCGACGGGAACCACTATGCCGCCGAGGTCATCGACGAGAGCTTCCGGGGCAAGAACCGCGTGCAGCAGCAACGCGCGGTCTACTCGGCGCTGAAAGGCAAGATGGACGGCAGCCAGGGCGAGCTGCACGCCCTGGCGCTGACCACCAAGGTGCCGGACTGACGGCCCCCAAGGCGGGCACCTCCGGCAAACACGAACTTCCGAAGGGAACGGACATGAGCACCACCGACGCGCAGACCCAGATCGACGAGACGGTCAAATCCCACGACGTGGTCCTGTACATGAAGGGCACCAAGTCGATGCCCCAATGCGGCTTCTCGAGCCGCGTGGCGGGCGTCCTGAACTACATGGGCGTGGAGTATACCGACGTGAACGTCCTCTCCGACGAGGCGATCCGCCAGGGCATCAAGGATTACTCCGACTGGCCGACCATCCCGCAGCTCTACGTGAAGGGCGAGTTCGTCGGCGGCTGCGACATCATCACCGAGATGACGCTCTCGGGCGAGCTGGACCAGCTCTTCTCCGACAACGGCGTGAGCTACGACAAGGACGCCGCCGAGAAGATCCGCGAAGCCAACGGCTGAGGCCGGGCGCGCCGGTGAGGAGAGCTGTGGGCGGGTCCGCGCGGCAAGTCGCTGGACCCACCACTTGAGCTGACCGCCACAGGCGTCGTTAGACTGATTGGCAGGCACACCGCGACACCAGACATTGCGCGGCCCGCATCACACAGTAAAGGCCGGTGCCCCAGACGGGCGCCGGCCTTTTTTCTCAGCACTGACTGGCGCGGCCGAACCGGCTCACCCCTCGGCCTTCTCCTCGACCTCCTCGGCCACCGCCTCGGCGCGGGCGGCCAGCTCGGCCATGCTTTCCAGCACGCCCTCGGGCAGGACCGGCACCTCGACCTTCTGCGGGCTGGGCTGGGGCCGCTGCGCCTCCTGCTTGATCCGCGTCTCGAGCTCGGCCACCCGGGCCTCGGCCACCGCCAGCTTGTCCTCGAGCCCCGCGGTCTTGTCGGCCAGCATCAGCCCGGCCATCAGCAGCATCCGCGTCTCGGGCAGCCGCCCGATCTGGCTGACCAGCGATTGCGCCTCCTGGTCGAGCATCTCGGCGGCGGTGATCAGGAACTGCTCCTCGCCGTCCTGGCAGGCGACGGCGAAGGAACGGTTGCCGATGGAAATGTCGATCTCGGGCATCAGGAGACCTCCTCTTCGCTGGCGCGCGCCTCGGCCTCGGCCAGAAGCGGGGTGAGCGCGGAGAGGACCGCGCGGCTCTCGGCGCCCTCGGCGCTGCGCGCGGCGCGCAGGGCCTCGAGCTCGGCCAGCATGGCCTGGTTGATCAGATGCGGCTCGCCGAGGTTGTCCTGCAGCGCCTCGCGCATCTCGGCATTGGTGCGGGTCAGCATGTCGTTGGCGTGGCGCAGGCGCTGCAGCTCGGCGTCGAGATCGGCCAGCGCCTGGCGCGTGCTTTCGGCCTCGCCGCGCAGGCCCGAGACCTCGCCGTCCTGCTTGTCGCGGATGGCGCGCACCCGCGCCTCGAGCTGGGCATTGGCGGTGCGCTCGTCCTCGAGCGCGGCCTCGAGCCGGGCGATCTCGGCGCGGGCCGCGCCCGCCTCGGCGTCGTCCCCGGCCGCGGGCGCGTCATGGCCCAGCCCTTCGACCCCGCGCGAGATGCGGTCCAATGCGGCGGCGATGCGCCGCTCAAGCTCCGATAGATCGCTCATTCTGTCTGCCTCTTGCCCGGTCCGCCACGGGCCGCGGGCGGCCCGAATCGTGTCTTTGGCGTCGTGTCAGATGAATTTAACAAGTCAAAGGGGAAAGCGCCCCCCGTTTGATGTCAAGGCCTTGGCGCCCGAGCTTGATCTTGCCGCAGGCGCTGATTAGACGCAGGTTGATCCCTTTTTGCTCAGACAGGACAGTGACCCGTGGACATCGACGCGCTCAAGGCGAAACACCCCGAACACTGGCAGCGGGCGGCGGCGATCCGCGCCCTGGCACTCGACGCCGTGGCGGGAGCGAACTCCGGGCATTCGGGCATGCCGATCGGCATGGCGGATGTTGCCACCGTGCTCTGGGGCCAGCACCTGAAATATGACGCCAGCGCCCCGAACTGGGCCGACCGCGACCGCTTCATCCTTTCCGCCGGTCACGGCTCGATGCTGCTTTACGCGCTGCTTTACCTTGCCGGTGACAGCGAGATCACGCTCGACCAGCTGCGCAACTTCCGCCAGCTCGGCGCCCGGACCGCGGGCCACCCCGAGAACTTCCTGGCCAGCGCCATCGAGACCACCACCGGCCCGCTCGGCCAGGGCATCGCCATGTCCGTGGGCTTCGCCATCGCCGAGGAATCGCTGCGCGCGCGCTTCGGCAAGAAGCTGATCGACCACCACACCTATGTCATCGCCGGCGACGGCTGCCTGATGGAGGGCGTCAGCCAGGAGGCCATCGCGCTCGCCGGTCGCCAGGAGCTGGGCCACCTCGTGGTCTTCTGGGACAACAACGCCATCACCATCGACGGCGCGGTCTCGATTGCCGACAAGACCGACCAGCCGCAGCGCTTCGCCGCCTCCGGCTGGCACGTCCAGGAGATCGACGGCCACGACCCCGAGGCCATCGACGCCGCGATCCGCGCCGCCAAGGCCGACAAGCGGCCCTCGATGATCGCCTGCAAGACGCATATCGCGCTGGGCCACGCCGCGCAGGACACCGCCAAGGGCCATGGCGCGCTGACCGATGCCGACCAGAACACCGCCGCCCGCGCGGCCTGGGGCTGGGAGGCCGCGCCCTTCGACATCCCTGCCGAGATCAAGAGCTGGTGGGAAGAGGCCGGCCGCCGCGGCGGTGCCGACCGCGAGGCCTGGGAGGCCCGCGCCGAGAAGCTCTCCGCCGCCAAGCGCCGCGAGTTCGACCGCACGCTCGCCGGCGAGGCCCCGAAGAAGCTTTCGGCCACGATCAAGGCGCTGAAGAAGCAGCTGGTCGAGACCCAGCCCAAGGTCGCCACGCGGAAATCCTCCGAGATGGTGCTCGAGGTGGTGAACCCGATCATGCCCGAGACGCTCGGCGGGTCGGCGGACCTGACCGGCTCGAACAACACCAAGACCGCCGATCTGGGCGTCTTCGACGTCGAGAGCCGCGAGGGCCGCTACGTCTACTACGGCATTCGCGAGCACGGCATGGCCGCAGCGATGAACGGCATGGCGCTGCACGGCGGCGTGCGGCCCTATGGCGGCACCTTCTTCTGCTTCACCGATTACGCCCGCCCCGCGATGCGGCTCGCGGCGCTGCAGAAGGTGCCGACGGTCTTCGTGATGACCCATGACAGCATCGGTCTCGGCGAGGACGGCCCGACGCACCAGCCGGTCGAGCACCTGGCGATTTGCCGGGCGACGCCCAACACCCTGACCTTCCGGCCCGCCGACACGGTGGAGACCGCCGAGGCCTGGGAACTGGCGCTGACCCAGAGCGACCGCCCCTCGGTCATGGTGCTCTCGCGCCAGGGCCTGCCGGCGGTGCGCAAGGAGGTGAAGACCAAGAACCTCGTCTCGCAGGGCGCCTATGTGCTGGCCGAGGCCGAGGGCAAGCGCCAGGCGATCCTCCTGGCGACCGGCTCCGAGGTCTCGGTGGCCATGGCCGCGCGCGAGGCGCTGCAGACCGAGGGCATCGGCACGCGGGTGGTCTCCATGCCGTCCTGGGAGCTTTTCGCCGAGCAGGACGAGAGCTACCGCAAGCGCGTGCTGCCCGCGGGCCCGGTGCGGGTCGGTATCGAGGCCGCGGTCGAGCTGGGCTGGGACCGCTGGCTGATCGGCGAGCGCGGCCGCGAGAAGAAGGCGGGCTTCGTGGGCATGTCCGGTTTCGGCGCCTCGGCGCCGGCGGGCGAGCTTTACGAGCATTTCGGCATCACCGCCGAGGCCGTGGCCGAGAAGGTGAAGTCGCTGCTGTAAGGCTTGCGGGTTTGATGTGAGAGAAGGCGTTCCGCGGGTGACGCGGGGCGCTTTTTGGGTTGGGGGGTGGTGGCGCGCCCGGACGGAGCCGGGTCCGGTTGGAGCCAAGTCTGCTTGGTACTCAGCCCGTGCAGGTGTCGTTTCTAGGGGCCTGTGCGGGTGTGGTTTTCCATGAAGAATTTTCCATGAAGGAAAGGACCGCTCCGCTCCGGTGCTCCGGTGCGCCGGGTCTCATGGAACATCTCGCCAATTCCCGGGCCGGAAGGGCCAGCCCCCCTACCCAGCCAGCACTCCACTTCCCTAATCCCCCTTTTCCACAAACGCCCGCCCCATCCATCACACGCCCCGCTTGCGCCCGAACAGCATCAAAGATGCCGGGCGCGCGCCGGACCGGCCCCTTGGGCCGGCGCTCCTTGGGGTGGCGTGCTTAGATCATCGCTAGCCCTGACCTTGTTGGGATAAAGCGCCTCGCTCAGAGCTTGGCAGCGCCGGCCCCCGGTCCGGCGCGCGCCCTCTGCCCGCTGGGGTGGGTTTGGGGTGCGATGTTGCAGGGGCCTGAGGGGGCGTGGTGCGGTTTGCTGGGCTTGGCGGGCCCGTTGGTGGCGTGGTTCGTCGAGGTTCGAACGATTTGCGCAGAGCTCCAAGCGTTCTTCGGATGTCACCAGTCCGTGCTGGAAGCCGGGCAACCCAGCCTCCCAGCGGCCCAGGTCTTTCTCAGTGAACTGCCTGTGCCTTTCTGCCTCACTCATCAGACCCAAGCACGCAGCCCCACTCACAACCCCCAACCACCTCCCCCCCACGCCCCTGTGATGCAACTTTCGCCACCCCTGCGCGTAGCATCCCGAACAACCGTCCAAAGGGAGAGCTCCATGACCCAGACCCCGCTCCGCGCGCTCGGCCTCTCGGCCCTCGCGCTGACCCTCGCCGCCCCGGCCTTCGGCCAGGGCTTCGAGCGCGGCCCGCGCAACACCGATTTCCCGCCCGCCCGAGAGGACCAGTTCCGCGCGCCGCTGGTGCAGAGCGAGGTCACGCTGGCGACCGAGACCCTCGCCGAGGGGCTCACCCATCCTTGGGGCATCGCGGTCCTGCCCGAGGGCGCGGGCTACCTGGTCACCGAACGGCCCGGGGCGCTCCGCTTCGTCGATCCCGAAGGCGGGATCTCCGAGCCCATCGGCAACGTGCCCAAGGTGCGCGCCCAGGGCCAGGGCGGGCTTCTCGACGTGGCGCTCGCGCCCGATTTCGCCGAAAGCCGGCGGGTCTACCTGACCTACGCCAAGCCCATCGGGCTGCGGAAGAACGCCACGGCGGCGGCCTATGGCAGGCTCTCCGAAGACCTCTCGCGCCTCGAGGACGTGACCGAGTTCTTCGTGCAGGAGCCCTCCTCCTTCTCGCCCGCGCATTTCGGCAGCCGGGTGGTCTTCGACGGCGCGGGGCATGTCTTCGTCACGACCGGCGAGCATTCCACCGAGGAAGAGCGCGTCTTTGCCCAGGACCTCGACAAGACCTACGGCAAGATCGTGCGCTTCACCGAGGACGGCGCCGTGCCCGAGGACAATCCCTTCGTGGATGACCCCGAGGCTGTGCCCTCGATCTGGTCCTACGGCCACCGCAACGTGCAGGGCGCGCATGTCCGCGACGGCCAGCTCTGGACCATCGAACACGGGCCCCGGGGCGGCGACGAGCTGAACCTGCCGGAGCCCGGCAAGAACTACGGCTGGCCGGTGATCTCCTACGGCGAGACCTACGGCGGCAGCCCGATCGGCTCGGGCGAAGCCCAGGCCGAGGGCATGGAGCAGCCGGTCTACTTCTGGGACCCGGTGATCGCACCGGGCGACCTGACGATCTACGAGGGCGATCTCTTCCCCGAGTGGCAGGGCGACATGTTCATCGGCTCGCTCAATCCCGGCGGCATCGTGCGGCTGGGCCTCGAGGGCGACCGGGTCGGCGAGGAAGAGCGGATGCTGATGCAGCTCGGCCGGGTGCGCGACGTGACCGTGGATGCCGACGGCAGCCTGCTGGCGATCACCGATGCGGACAACGGGCGGATCGTGCGGATCACGCCGCAGGGCTCGAGCTGAGACGCGGGGGCCTAACGCCCCCCTAACAACCCGAAACAGGCCGCCTGCCCGCTCAGGCGGCCTTTTTCTTGGCCCCGAAGGTCGCCCGCCAGAGCGGCGTGATGAAGCACTGCCCGACCGGGATCAGCGCCAGGCCAAGGGCCAGGCCCAACACGCCGTCGATGGCCGCCGTCACGATCCATTCCACCGCGCCGTGCAGCCCCTCGGGAGTCACGCCCGCCACGGCCACGGCCACCGCGTGGATCACCTCTTCCGGCCCGTGCCAGCCCATCTGGCCTAGCCCGTGCACGATGATCGACCCGCCGACCCAGAGCATCGCGCCGGTGCCGATCACCGCCAGGGCCTTCATCAGGAAAGGCATGAACTTCACGATGCCGCGCCCGAGCCCCCGGCCAAGCCCGGTCCGCGCGGTCTGGGTCATCCAGAGCCCGATGTCGTCCATCTTCACGATCAGCGCCACCGAGCCGTAGACCGCGAGGGTGATTATCACCGCCACGGTCGCCAGCGTCGCGGCCTCCATCCAGAAGGTGCTGGCCGGGATCGCCGCCAGCGCGATGGTCATGATCTCGGCGGAGAGGATGAAATCGGTCTTGATCGCGCCTTCGACCTTCTCCTCCTCGAGGTGCTGGGGGTCGTCGATGACCTTGGTGCGGCCGGCCTCTTCCTGGACGTCGTGATGCCCCAGCGCATGGGCGATCTTCTCGGCGCCCTCGAAACAGAGGTAACCCCCGCCCAGCATCAGGAGCGGCGCGATGGCCCAGGGCGCGAAGGCCGAGAGCAAAAGCCCCGCCGGCAGCAGGAACACCAGCTTGTTGAAGAGCGAGCCGCGCGCGATCTTCCAGATGATCGGCAGTTCGCGGGCGGGCTCGAAGCCCTGGACGTATTTCGGCGTCACCGCCGCGTCGTCGATCACCGCGCCTGCGGCCTTGGAGCCGGCCTTGGCCGCCTGCCCCGCGATGTCGTCGACCGAAGCCGCCGCCACCTTGGCGATGCCCGCCACGTCGTCGAGAAGCGCCAGAAGACCGCTCATGTCTCACCTCTGCCTGAACCGAGCGCCAAGGTAAGCCCGCGCGCCCTCAACGCAAGGGCGCAAGCGCGAAACGGCCGGGACCATGGGCGGAAAGCACCAGGCAGCCGCCGGCCACGGCCCAGTTCTTTACGAAGATCGACATCTGCCAGGGGTCCTCGGGCAGGAAGTGGAAATAGCTGGTGACCATGCAATAGGCGGCGAGCGCCGCCGCCACGGGCCGGGTCCAGAGCCCCAGGATCAGCGCCAGCGCCGCCGCCCCGTTGAAAAGCGTCGCGGGCCAGATCAGCAATTCGGGCCAGCCGCGATCGGTGAGAAGCGCCATGGCGGGCCCCGGATCGGCCAGTTTCTGCACGGTCCCCGCGGCGAAGAGCGCCGCGATCAGGAGCCGCCCGACAAGGGCGGCAAGATCGGAAAGGTTCATCTGGAGCCCCCGGCCCTTGGTGTTAGCGCGACCATGCCAAAAGGGTTAGCGCAACCATGGGTCCGCGACCAGATGTTAACGCCAACATATTGGAAAAACACGGTTTTCCGCATTGCGGCGCCCCCGCTCCCCTCCGTATACGAAGGTTCACAAACGCTGTGACGGAGGCATTTCATGACGGTGACGGTCGGGATCAACGGGTTCGGACGGATCGGGCGGTCGACGCTCGCCCATATCGCGGAAAGCGCACGCAACGATGTGCAGGTGGTCAAGATCAACGCCACCGGCCCGATCGAGACCTCGGCGCATCTTCTGCGTTACGACAGCGTGCATGGCCGCTTCCCCGGCGAGGTCCGGGTCTCGGGCGACACGATGGACCTGGGGCGCGGGCCGATGAAGATGTTCTCGACCTATGACCCCGAGGAGCTTGACTGGGAGGGCTGCGACGTCGTCCTGGAATGCACCGGGAAGTATAACGACGGGCTGAAGGCGCAGGTCCACAAGACGCGCGGCGCCAAGTCGGTGCTGATCTCCGCGCCCGCCAAGAACGTCGAACGCACCGTGGTCTACGGGGTGAACCACCGCGATCTCCTCGAGGGCGAGACGCTGATTTCGAATGGCTCCTGCACGACGAACTGCCTGGCCCCGCTCGCCAAGGTGCTGGACGAGGCCATCGGCATCGAGTCGGGCATCATGACCACGATCCATTCCTACACCGGCGACCAGCCGACGCTCGACCGGCGGCACGACGACCTCTACCGCGCCCGCGCCGCGGCCATGGCGATGATCCCGACCTCGACCGGCGCGGCCAAGGCCCTGGGCGAGGTGCTGCCGAACCTGCGCGGCAAGCTCGACGGCTCGGCGATCCGGGTGCCGACGCCCAATGTCTCGGCGGTGGACCTGACCTTCGTGGCGGGCCGCGACGTGACGGTCGCGGATGTGAACGAGGTGGTGGCAGAGGCCGCCGCGGGCCGCATGGGCTCGGTCCTGGCCTATGACCCCGAGCCCAAGGTCTCGGTGGATTTCAACCACACCACGCAAAGCTCGATCTTCGCGCCCGACCAGACCAAGGTGACCGGCAAGCGGCTGGTGCGGGTGCTGGCCTGGTATGACAACGAATGGGGCTTCTCGGCGCGCATGGCTGATGTGGCCGCCGCCATGGGGCGAATGCTGCACTGAGGGGTTGGCGCTGGCTGGGAGGCTGGCGGAGCGGGCTTTGCGCGCGCTGAGGCGTCCCGCAGGCAGAGATAGAAAACGCCCGGGCCAAGCGGTCCGGGCGTTTTTCTGTCTAAGCAGCGATCATTGCCAAGGCACGGCATCCGGCGGCCTTCTTGGCCCCGCGGCCCCTGCCCCCGCGCCCGCCGAGGATCGGAAAGCCACAGCCACGCCGCGCCGTCACCTCCGTGGCACGCCCCGGGCGTGATCCCCGCCCCGCGGCCTGCTAGGCTGAGCCCGCCCGATGCCGCGCGCCCGCGGCGCCCCCACCCCCAGGAGCGCACACCATGACCAACTCCGTCGCGCTGTCCCTCGGCCTCCTGATCCTGGGCGCCGTGGTCCTGGACCTCGCGCTCTTCGGCCCCGAGCACCTAGTCTTCCTCGGGCAGAAGTTCTTCGAGCTGCTGGAATGGCTGGCCTTCTGGCGCTGATCTCTCTTCGCTCTTGACCCGACCGCGGGCTCCGTCACCTTGACAGGCGCGGGCCGCTTTGCTTGTTAGCGGTAACGAATTGGATCCAGACCACTCCGCCCCAGGCGCAAAGGAGAACCTCCATGACCACCAAAGTCGCGATCAATGGCTTCGGACGGATCGGCCGCAACGTGCTGCGCGCGATCATCGAGCAGAACCGCACCGACATCGAGGTCGTCGCGATCAACGATCTCGGCCCGGTCGAGACCAACGCGCATCTTCTGCAGTACGACAGCGTGCACGGCCGCTTCCCGGTCGCGGTCACCACCGGCGACGACTGGATCGACGTGGGCCGCGGCAAGATCCGGGTGACCGCGATCCGCGACCCCAAGGAGCTGCCCTGGTCGGACGTGGACGTGGTGCTGGAATGCACCGGCATCTTCACCAGCCGCGAGAAGGCCGCGCTGCACCTCGAGAACGGCTCCAAGCGCGTGCTGGTCTCGGCGCCCTGCTCCGAGGCGCATAAGACCATCGTCTACGGCGTGAACCACGAGACGCTGACCGCCGACGACCTGGTGGTCTCCAACGCCTCCTGCACCACCAACTGCCTGTCGCCGGTGGCCAAGGTGCTGAACGACACCATGGGCATCACCCGCGGCTTCATGACCACGATCCACTCCTACACCGGCGACCAGCCGACGCTGGACACGATGCACAAGGATCTCTACCGCGCCCGCGCCGCGGCGCTGAACATGATCCCGACCTCGACCGGTGCGGCCAAGGCCGTGGGCCTGGTGCTGCCCGACCTCGCCGGCAAGCTCGACGGCGTGGCGATCCGGGTGCCGACGCCCAACGTCTCCGTGGTCGACCTGACCTTCGAGGCCGGCCGCGACACCACCGCCGAGGAGGTCAACGAGGCGATCCGCAAGGCCGCCGCCAGCGGCCCCTTGGAGGGCATCCTGGGGGTGACCGACCACAAGCTGGTGAGCCAGGACTTCAACCACGACTCGCATTCCTCGATCTTCGCGACCGACCAGACCAAGGTCATGGACGGCAACTTCGTGCGGGTGCTGAGCTGGTATGACAACGAATGGGGCTTCTCGAGCCGCATGGTCGACACCGCGGTGGAACTGGGCAAGTTCGTCTGAGGCGGTTTGATTTGGGGCGTGCCTTGAGGGGTGCGCGCCGGGACGCCGGGCCGAGGGATCGGTCCGGCGTTTTTTTGTGTGTGGGGTGGTGGTGGTGGTGTGGGTTGGGTTTGCTGGGCTTTCACAGGCTCAGGCTCAGGCTGAGGCACAGGCTTAGGAGCAGGCTTAAGCGCAGGCGCAGGCTCAGGCTCAGGCCCAAGCACAGATGTGCCGAGCGCGTGAACTGTGAAAGCCTGAGAAGGCGCTAGAGCCCTAAAACCCAGAACAGCACCAAGCACCACGCAGCTGCTCCGCCCTCGCAATACATCCAACGCCCAATGCTCCAGGCACACCCCTCACCACAGGCCCTACCGCCCCTTACAGCCTTCCCGCCAGAGGGCGCGCGCCGGACCGGGGGCCGGCGCTGCTGACAGTCGAACGGCGCACTTTATCCCTGCAAGGTCAGGGCTAGCGGCGATCTAGGCGCCCCACTCACAAGAGCGCCGGCCCAAGGGGCCGGTCCGGCGCGCGCCCGGCACCTTCGGTGCTATTCGGGCGCAGGTTGAGCGGGGTTTGAGGGGGGTGAGTTGGTGGCTGTGGGGGGCTTTGGCTGGGCGGTTCAGGCAGGGGCCAAGGCGATTCACACAAGCCCCGAAGCCGGGGGCATGGCGCGGTTCACTGTGACCCGATCCCGCCTTTCAAGGCCCCGAGCACCGCCCAAGGCCCTCCCACCTCGCCAGCCCACACAAATTAACCCAACAAAACCAATGCCCTACACCCTCTCCCCGCCATGCACTTTTTGCATGGCGGCTTCCGCCTCAGCGAAGTTGTGCTGCGACGCAGCACGCATAAGTTAGCGCCAACAGAGACGAAGACTTCGAAGGAGATGCGAGATGGCATTTTTCGAAACGCTGAACGACCGCCTGCGCAAGCGCGCCGCTTTCCGCCGCACCCGCCACGAGCTGGAGGGCCTGCCGCTGGAGACCCGCGTGGACCTCAACATCAACGGTCGCGAACGCGACGTCGCGCGCAGCGCCGTCTACGGCTAAGCCCCGAACTTGCCCACCAGGGCGGTTCGAACCTCGGGGGTGACGAACTTGGTGACGTCGCCCCCGAGACGCGCGATTTCCTTCACCAGCTTCGAGGCGATGGCCTGGTGCCGGGCCTCGGCCATGAGGAACACGGTCTCGACGCTCGAATCGAGCGCCCGGTTCATCCCCACCATCTGATATTCATATTCGAAATCCGCCACCGCGCGCAGACCGCGCACGATGATCCCCGCGCCCACGTCGTTGGCGCAGTCGATCAGCAGATTTTCGAAGGGATGCACGACGATCTCGGTGCCGGTCTCCTCCGACAGCGGGCCGCATTCGGCGTGGATCATCGCGACCCGCTCCTCGAGATCGAAGAGCGGGCCCTTGTCGCGGTTGATCGCCACGCCGATCACCAGCTTGTCGCAGAGCCGCGCCGCGCGGCGGATGATGTCGATATGCCCGAGCGTGATCGGATCGAAAGTCCCGGGATAGAGCGCCGTCCGCATGGCCATGGCATTCCCTCGCGCCTGTCAGTTGTTCCGCGCACGCAACAATATTGCGCCGCGCATTGCAAGCAGGTCGCGCCCGGGCGCCCCTCTCAGTAGCCCATGATCATGCCCTCGAGGGCGTTTTTCTCCATTTCCAGCTCGGAGAGCAGCGCCTTGACCACGTCGCCGAGGGTGATCAGCCCGACCATCTTGCCGTTCTCGATCACCGGCATGTGGCGGAAGCGGCCCTCGGTCATCCGGCCCAGCACCTCGCGGGCGCTGTCGCCGCGGCTGCAGGTCTCGAGCTTGCGGGTCATGTAGCGCTCCACCGGCTCCTCCATGCAGCCGGGGCCCTGCACGCCCAGCTCGCGGACGATGTCGCGCTCGGACAGGATGCCGAGCGCGGTCTCGCCGTCCTCCGAGATGACCACCGTGCCGATGCGCCGCTCGGACAGGATCTTCGCCACGTCCTGCACCGGGCGATCGGGCCCGAGGGTGACGACGCCGTCATCGGCCTTGAGTTTGAGGATCTGCTGGACCTGCATGGGAGACCTCCCTCTCCGGGTAAGTTGGACCTTGAGCGTCCACGCGGCGCCCCCCGGCTGTCAAGTCAGACCTTCCAACCGCGCGACCTCGGCGCGAATCCCCTCGCTGAGGATCCGGGCGAAGCGGTTCAGCCGTTCCAGCCGCCGGTCGTCGGCGTGGCGCACCAGATAGAAGGACCGCGTGAGGCTCAGCGTCTCGGGCAGGATGCGGGTCATCCCCGGCGCCGTGGGCATGGCGAAGTCATGCACGATGCCCAGCCCCGCGCCCTGCGCCACCCATTGGAACTGCACCGAGGCCGAGTTCGAGGCCAGCGCCACCTGCTCGACCCCGAGCGCGCCGAGGTAGTCGAGCTCCTTGTCGAAGATCATGTCGGGGATATAGCCGACCACCCGATGCCCGCGCAGATCCGAGAGCGCCGCGATGGCAGGCGCCTCGGTGAGGTAGCCGCGGGTCGCCGCCAGGTGCAGGCGGTAGTCGCAGATCTTCTGCACCGTCAGCCGCCCCGCCGAGGGGGCCGAGACGGTGATCGCCATGTCGGCCTCGCGCTTGGAGAGGTTCACCACCCGCGGCAGCGCCACGATCTGCACCTCGAGGTCGGGGTTCTCCTCGACGATGCGCGCGCAGACCTGCGGCAGGAGGTAGTTCGCGCAGCCATCCGGTGCGCCGATGCGGATCTGGCCCGACATGCCCTCGGAGCGGCCCGCGACAGTCTCGGCGGCGGCCTGCATGGCCTGTTCGGCCTCCTCGGCATGGGCCAGAAGCCGGGTGCCCGCCTCGGTCAGCGCGTAGCCCTGCGGGCTCTTGGCAAACAGCGGCGCGCCCAGGTCTTCCTCGAGCCGGCCGATCCGCCGCCCGACGGTCGCGGGGTCCATGCGCAGGCTGCGCCCGGCGGCCGAGAGGCTCTCGCCCCGCGCGGTGGCGAGGAATATCCGCATGTCGTCCCAGCTGAACATCGTGCCTCCGCGCGCCGGAGCGCCCGCCCCTGCATTTTCGCAAATCCTTTTTGATGAGATGCCTCTTCTGCCCGCAAATTTGCAAGGCTAATCTCCGGCCAAACGAATCCCGGAGGACGGAAGATGAGCGCAGAACTGACCCATTACATCGACGGCGCGCATGTCAAAGGCGGCTCGGGCCGCTTCTCGGACGTGATGAACCCCGCCACCGGCGAGGTCTCGGGCCGCACGCCGCTGGCCACCAAGGCCGAGCTGGACGACGCCGTGGCCCGCGCCGCCGAGGCCCAGAAGGGCTGGGGCGCCACCAACCCGCAGCGCCGCGCGCGGGTGATGATGAAGTTCGCCCAGCTCATCAACGAGCATATGGACGAACTGGCCGAGCTGGTCTCCAAGGAACACGGCAAGACCCTGCCCGACGGGCGCGGCGACGTGCAGCGCGGGCTCGAGGTGGTCGAGGTCTGCATGGGCGCGCCGCATATGCTCAAGGGTGAATACACCAACGACGGCGGCCCCGGCATCGACCTTTATTCGATGCGCCAGCCGCTGGGCGTCGTGGCCGGCATCACGCCCTTCAACTTCCCGGCGATGATCCCGCTCTGGAAGATGGCCCCGGCGCTGGTCGCGGGCAACGCGATGATCCTCAAGCCCTCCGAGCGCTGCCCCTCGACCTCGCTGCGTCTGGCCGAGCTTCTGAAGGAAGCGGGCCTGCCCGACGGCGTCTTGCAGGTGGTCAACGGCGACAAGGAGGTGGTCGACGCCATCCTCGACAACGAGACCGTGCAGGCGGTGGGCTTCGTCGGCTCGACCCCGATCGCGCAGTACATCTACGGCCGCGCCGCCAACAACGGCAAGCGCGCCCAGTGCTTCGGCGGCGCCAAGAACCACATGATCGTCATGCCGGATGCCGACATGGACAAGGCCGCCGACGCGCTGGTCGGCGCGGGCTTCGGCGCGGCGGGCGAACGCTGCATGGCGATCTCGGTCGCCGTCCCGGTCGGCGAGGAGACCGCCGAGGCGCTGCGCGAGCGGCTGGTGCCGCGCATCGAGAAGCTGCGCGTCGGCCCCTATACGTCCGAGGACGAGGTCGACTACGGCCCGGTGATCACCGCCGCCGCCAAGGAGCGCATCGAGAAGCTGATCGGCTCGGGCGTGGACGCGGGCGCCGACCTGGTGGTCGACGGGCGCGGCTTCAAGCTGCAGGGCTACGAGGACGGCTTCTTCGTCGGCCCCTCCTACTTCGACCACGTCACCCCGGAGATGGAGATCTACAAGGAAGAGATCTTCGGCCCGGTCTTGAGCCAGGTCCGCGCCGGCTCCTACGAGGAGGCGCTGAAGATCACCATGGACAACCCCTATGGCAACGGCTGCGCGATCTTCACCGCCGACGGCGACACCGCGCGCGACTTCGCGCACCGGGTCAATGTCGGCATGGTCGGCATCAACTTCCCGATCCCGGTGCCGCTGAGCTACCACACCTTCGGCGGGTGGAAGAAATCGGCCTTCGGCGACCTCAACCAGTACGGGCCCGACGCCTTCCGCTTCTACACCAAGACCAAGACCGTCACCTCGCGGTGGTTCTCGGGCATCAAGGAAGGCGGCGAGTTCAACTTCAAGGCCATGGACTGAATACTGGACGAGAGGCGGGTTCCGGCCCGCCTCTCGTCTCCGTCACACGGTGACCCGTCCGAACTACTCGTCTTCGGCGGGAACGAAGTCGCCTGACACCGCAAAGATGCGATCCGTCTCGCGTTCTTCCTCGTAGGGAGCGATCTTACCTTGGATGACAGCTGGACCCACTCCGAAGGCGAAGCCGACATCGCCGCCGCCAACCACCGACTCGACGAATTTGGCGCGGGCAATACCGGTCACGACCATATAGGGCTTGTTCCTGGGCAGAACGGACTCGCGACACTGCTCTCCGAGGTTTTTCAGGATCCAGTCTTCCGGACTTCCGCTGTCACCGGAGAACACACGCTCGATGGTGTAACCCGTGACTTTGATTTTCCTGTAGGGATAGGTCCAGTCCTGCCCCAAGACGTTCACAGTGAAGGAGGCACCCAGAAGGCTGTCTTCAATAATCCGCTCTTCAGGGACACGCGCCTTTCGCATCTCTGAAATCGTTTCGATCAGGCTGGTATCGCGCTCGCATATCTGGCGGACCTGCCCTTCCCTCACGTTGTAAATTCCAGGAGTGGTAATGAAATTCGCCCTGAAAGGATCAATGTGGAATGCACCTTTTCCGAGCGCTTTCTCGGCGACCGGATTGGTGACTGGGGTTGGAGTATTGTACGGGCCGCGATCTGGTTGGGGCCCGCAGCCGATAAGCACCAAGATCGGAACGAGGGAATACAGTTTCACGCGTCGCATGTTTCAACTCCTGTACAATAGGGTTTGGAAAAAAGGTGATGAACTGAATTGGGCCTTACCTAACGTTAGGTCGCTTATTCGGATCAAGGAAAATCGACAGCCGCTGCGGTCTCAAATCGCAACGGCCACAACTTCAGATGGGTCCTCTGACCCGTCTGGGCGGCAACCGCGCTTGCACATGGACAGCGCGGCTGCCACAACAATTAAACACTTGTTCATTTACCGGAAGGGAGGCCGATAATGGACTTCACGCTCTCCGAGGAAGCGCAGGCCATCTTCGACATGGCCCAGAGCTTCGGCGCCGACCGCATCGCCCCCAACGCCCTGGCCTGGGAGAAGGACGGCACCATCCCCAAGGAGCTCTGGCCCGAACTGGGCGAGCTGGGCCTGGGCGGGCTCTATGTCTCCGAGGAGGCCGGCGGCGCGGGGCTCTCGCGGCTCGACGCCACGCTGGTCTTCGAGGCGCTGAGCCAGTCCTGTGCCTCGGTCGCGGCCTTCCTGTCGATCCACAACATGTGCGCGGCGATGATCGACCGCTACGGCTCCGACGAGATGAAGGCCCGCGTCCTGCCCGACGCGGTGGCGATGAAGACCGTGCTCTCCTACTGCCTGACCGAACCGGGCTCGGGCTCGGATGCGGCGGCGATGAAGTCCAAGGCCGAGCGCACCAACGAGGGCTACAGCCTGACCGGCACCAAGGCCTTCATCTCGGGCGGCGGCTATTCCGACGCCTATATCGTCATGGCGCGCTCGGGCGAGGACGGGCCGCGCGGGGTCTCGGCCTTCCTGGTCGAGGACGGCACCGAGGGGCTGAGCTTCGGCGCGCTCGAGGACAAGATGGGCTGGCGTTCCCAGCCCACGCGCCAGGTGCAGATGGACGGCTGCAAGATCGGCGCCGAGAACCTTCTGGGCGAAGAGGGCCAGGGCTTCAAATACGCCATGGCCGGGCTCGACGGCGGGCGGCTCAACATCGCCGCCTGTTCGCTGGGGGCCGCGCAGGCGGCGCTGGACGCGACGCTCTCCTACATGGGCGAGCGCAAGGCCTTCGGGCAGACCATCGACCAGTTCCAGGCGCTGCAGTTCCGCCTCGCCGACATGGAGATCGAGCTCGAGGCCGCGCGGGTCTTCCTGCGCCAGGCCGCCTGGTCGCTCGACCAGAAGCACCCCGAGGCGACCAAGCGCTGCGCCATGGCGAAGAAATTCGTCACTGAAGCGGGCTCGCGCATCGCCGACCAATGCCTGCAGCTGCACGGAGGCTACGGCTACCTGGCCGACTACGGGATCGAGAAGATCGTCCGCGACCTGCGGGTGCACCAGATCCTGGAAGGCACCAACGAGATCATGCGCCTGATCGTGGCGCGCAAGATGCTGGAGGCTCGGGGATGAGCGAGGTTTCGATCCGCAAGGAAGGCCGCGCGGGCCGCATCACGCTGACCCGCGAGAAGTCGCTGAACGCGCTGAGCCACAAGATGTGCCTGCAGATCGAGGCGGCGCTTCTGGACTGGCTCGCCGACGAGGCGGTGTCCCTGGTGATCCTGGACGCGGCGGGCGAAAAGGCCTTCTGCGCCGGCGGCGACATCGCCGCGATGTATCACGAGGGCATCAAGGGCAATTACGACGCCGCCCGCGCCTTCTGGCGCGACGAATACCGGATGAACGCGCTTCTGGCGGAATACCCGAAGCCCATCCTGTCCTTCGCGCAGGGCTTCGTCATGGGCGGCGGCGTGGGCCTCGGCGGCCATGTCTCGCACCGGATCGTCGGCGAAAGCACCCAGGTCGCCATGCCGGAATGCGGCATCGGGCTGGTGCCCGACGTGGGCGGCTCGCTCCTGTTGTCCCGGGCACCGGGGCGGCTGGGGGAATACCTCGGGCTGACCGGCGCGCGCATGGGCGCGGGCGACGCGATCCATTGCGGCTTTGCCGACCGCTTCGTGCCCGAGGCCCGCTGGGAGGCGCTGAAGACCTCGCTTTCGGAGACCGGCGACCTGGCCGCGCTCGAGGCGGCGACGGCACCCGCACCCGAAAGCCCGCTGGCCGCCGAGCAGGACCGGCTCGACACGCTTTTCGGGTCGGGCGATCTGGCGGGCATCCTCGAGACCCTGCGCGCCGATGGCTCGGAGACGGCGGCCAAGGCGCTCAAGGGTCTGTCGCGGGGCTCGCCCCTGTCGCTGGCCGTCACGCTCGAGCTGATCCGCCGCCACCGCGCCGAGGCGCAGGACATCCGCGCCGCCCTGGCGCTGGAATACCGCGCCACGCATCGGGCCATGGACCAGGGCGATTTCCTCGAGGGCGTCCGCGCCCAGGTCATCGACAAGGACCGCAGCCCGAACTGGCAGCACGACCTCGCGGCGCTGCCGCTCGAGGAGGCCCGCGCCATGCTGGCGCCGGTGCCGGGGGTGGCGCTCGACTTTCACGCGCTCACTGAGGAGGCAGGAACATGAAGATCGCATTCATCGGGCTCGGCAACATGGGCGGGCCGATGGCCCAGAACCTGGCCCGCGCGGGCCACGAGGTGACCGGCTTCGACACCGCCACGGTGTCGCTCCAGGGGATCACCACCGCCACCAGCGCCACAGAGGCGGTCGCGGGCGCGGAGGTGGTCATCACCATGCTGCCCAACGGCGATATCCTGCGGCGCGTCGCCGACGAGGCGATCCCGGCCATGGCGTCGGGCGCGGTCTTCCTCGACTGCTCCACCGTCGACGTGGACAGCGCCCGGGCCGTGGCCGAGAAGGCCAGCGCCGCGGGGCTCCTGCCGCTCGACGCGCCGGTCTCGGGCGGGGTCGGCGGCGCCCAGGGCGGCACGCTGACCTTCATGGTCGGCGGCGACGCGCAGGGCTTCGAGAAGGCCAAGCCGCTCTTCGACATCATGGGCCAGAAGGCGGTGCATTGCGGCGCCTCGGGCAACGGCCAGGCGGCGAAGATCTGCAACAACATGATCCTCGGGATCACCATGATCGGCACCTGCGAGGCCTTCGCGCTGGCCGACAAGCTGGGCCTCGACCGGCAGGCGATGTTCGACGTGGTCTCGACCTCGAGCGGCTCGAGCTGGTCGATGAACACCTATTGCCCGGCGCCGGGCGTGGGGCCAAAGTCCCCCGCCGACAACGACTACAAGCCGGGCTTCGCGGCCGACCTCATGCTCAAGGACCTGCGGCTTGCCCAGGATGCGGCGAGCTCCGCCGATGCCGACACGCCGCTCGGGGCCGCCGCCATGGCGCTTTACGCCACCTTCGTCGAGGGCGAGGACGGCGCGGGCCGGGACTTCTCGGCCATGCTGCCGCGCTTCGAGAAGCGCGGGCACGACAAGGGCTGACCCTCTGCCTCGGCCCGGGGCTGCCGCGCGCGGTGCCGGGCCGGAGCTTTCTCTCCCACAGCGGCCCGGGCGCGTGACGCGCCCCCGCCTGACCCGGCGTCATCACGAAAGCGTTGCTTTCCTGAAACGGAAGCTCCGCCCTAGGCTTCCCGCACCGCTTGCCGCTTTCGGGAGATTTTCCATGAAGACCTTTGTTCTCGCCGCCGCGATCGCCGGGCTGGCTATGCCCGCCGTCGCCCAGGACTTCGACGCGCAGCTCAAGGCGCGCCAGGGCCAGTTCCGGATCCTCGCGATCAACCTCGGCATCCTCGGCGACATGGCCAAGGGCGAGGTCGACTACAGCGCCGAGGCCGCCCAGGACGCGGCGGATTCGATCCAGGCGATCTCCATGGTGAACCAGCCGCCGCTCTGGCCCGAGGGTTCGGGCGCGGATTCCCGCGACGGCACCCGCGCCAAGGCCGAGATCTGGGGCGATTTCGACGATTTCACTTCCAAGTGGGCGGCGCTCGGCGAACAGGCCACGGCGCTTCAGGCCAGCGCGGGCGATGGCCGCGAGGCGGTGGGCGCGGGGCTCCGCGAGCTGGGCGGCGCCTGCAAGGCCTGCCACGACAGCTACCGCGCCTCGCCCAACTGATCGGCCGGCGATGCTGCGCAAGGCGCTGGCCGCGGGCGCGACGCTCATCGTGCTGGCCGGGGTGGGCCTCTGGGTCACCCAGCCGCGCGCGGTGGAGGCCGCGCGCTACGCCGATCTGACCCCGGATGCCGCAGCCGGCGAGGCGGTCTTCACCGCCGCCGGCTGCGCCTCCTGTCACCATGCGCCCAAGGCCGAGGGCGAAGACAAGCTGGTCCTTGCCGGCGGGCAGGCCTTCGAGACCGAGTTCGGCACCTTCCGCGCGCCCAATATCTCGCCGCATCCCGAGGCGGGGATCGGGGCCTGGACGCTCGAGGACTTCGCCAGCGCCGTGACCCGGGGCACGACGCCCGGGGGCAGCCATTATTACCCTGCCTTCCCCTATGCCGCCTATGCGCGGATGGCGCCGCAGGACGTGGCCGACCTCTGGGCCTACATGCAGGAACTGCCGGAAAGCGCGGACACCTCCGCGCCGCACGAGCTGGGTTTTCCCTTCTCGATCCGGGCGAGCCTCGGCGGCTGGAAGATGCTTTACCTCTCGGAGGACTGGGTGGTCACCGACCTCGCCGAGGGTCCCGAGACGCGCGGGCGCTACCTGGTCGAGGCGCTGGCCCATTGCGGCGAATGCCACACGCCGCGGAACGCCCTGGGCGGGCTCGATCTTTCGGCCTGGCTGACCGGCGCGCCGAACCCCTCGGGCGAGGGGCGCATCCCGGGCATCACGCCCGGCACGCTGGACTGGTCGGCGACCGACATCGCCTATTACCTCGAGACCGGCTTCACGCCGGATTACGACAGCGCCGGGGGCCATATGGTCGCGGTGATCGAGAACTTCGCCAAGCTGCCCGCCGCGGACCGCGAGGCGGTGGCGGCCTATCTCAAGGCGCTGCCGGACGGGACGTGAGGGCGGAGACGAAAAACGCCCGGGACTAAGCGGCCCCAGTCGTTTTCGCGTTACTCTCGGACAGGCGCGCTCAGGCGCGGGCCAGCTGCGCCTCGCGGGCGGCGCGCAGCCGGGCGAAATCCTCGCCGGCGTGGTAGGAGGACCGCGTCAGCGGCGTCGCCGAGACCATCAGGAAGCCCTTGCCCCAGGCCGCCTTCTCGTAGCTCTGGAACTCTTCCGGGGTCACGAAGCGGTCGACCGCGTGGTGCTTGCGGGTCGGCTGCAGGTATTGCCCGATGGTCAGGAAATCGACATTGGCCGAACGCATGTCGTCCATGACCTGGTGCACCTCGGCGCGGCCCTCGCCGAGGCCCGCCATGATGCCCGACTTGGTAAAGACCGAAGGGTCGATTTCCTTCACCCGCTGCAGAAGCCGCAGCGAGTGGAAATAGCGCGCGCCCGGACGCACCGAGGGATAAAGCGCCGGCACCGTCTCGAGGTTGTGGTTGAAGACATCCGGCTTGGCGCGGACCACCACTTCCAGGGCCTCGGGGCCGCACTTCAGGAAGTCCGGGGTCAGGATCTCGATGGTGGTGCCCGGCGCGCGGTGGCGCACGGCGCGGATGGTCTGGGCGAAATGCTCCGCGCCGCCATCGTCGAGGTCGTCGCGGTCGACCGAGGTGATGACCACGTGGTTCAGCCCCAGCTTCTGCACCGCGTCGGCGACCCGGCCCGGCTCGAAGACATCCAGCGCATCGGGCCGGCCGGTGGCGACGTTGCAGAAGGTGCAGCCGCGGGTGCAGACCTCGCCCATGATCATCATGGTGGCATGGCCCGCCGACCAGCATTCGCCCACGTTGGGGCAGCCCGCCTCTTCGCAGACCGTGGTCAGGTTGTTGTCGCGCATGATCTTGCGGGTGTCGGCATAGCCCTTGCCGCCGGGCGCGCGCACGCGAATCCAGTCCGGTTTCTTCGGCTGGGGATTGTCGGGGCGATGGGCCTTTTCCGGGTGACGCTCTCCGGGGATCTTGAGGTCGCGCATCTTGAGGGTCCACGCAATTTCTTAATGGTTGTGGCGCAACATAAAGCCCAGCGGGCCGATTTGCCAGTGCTGCCGGCCGCATAACGGACATGCGACGCACCCGAGCGCCGTGACGAGTTCGGCCCGCGCCCCAGGCGGTATTGCGGCCTTTCCAGGGGCTTCGCGCGGCTCCGGGCGGCGCCTGCGTCACTTCCGCGCCGCGCGCCGCCCGGGCGGGCCGCGCGCCCTGCCCCGGCTCAGCCGATCATCTCCGCCGCCTGCCCTTCGTCCGAGCGGTAGAACTGCGCCAGCCGCTCCAGCGCGATGCGCAGCACCACCTTGCCCGAGCGCGCCGACCAGCCGAGCCGCTTCTCGATGGTCTCGATCCCCTCGAGCAGGCAGCAACACCGCAGCGCCACGTCGCCGAGCCCCGGGCCGAGCCGCTCCAGCACCGCGAGGAACCGCGCCCGCGCCGGGCCGTGGCCGGGCCCGGCCTGGGCCAGCGCGCGCTCGGCCGGGGTGCCGCGCAGGATCGCCAGCGCCGCGCGGGGCGGCACGCCCGAAAGCTCGAAATCCTCACGCAGGAGCCGCCCCGCCGTGACATGGCGTTCCTGCAGGAACGGCCGCCCGTCCGGGCTGCGCCGCCGCGCCAGAAGCGTCAGCGGCGCCTCTGAGGCGCAGAACCGCGGGCCCGGCGCGGGGTCGTCCTGCGCGCAGGGCCGGAGGGGCGTGCCCGGCGCCTCGGGCCCCTGCCGCGCCAGCGCCTGCCGTCCCGCCGCGGTGATCCGGTAGCGCGAGATCCGCCCGGGGCTCGCGCAGGCGATCCAGTCGCGCAGCGCCATGGCCTCGGCCTCCTCGGCGCGCAGGACCGCGAGCCGCGCGCTGGTGCCGCCCGCCTCGTCGCGGACCACCACCGCCTTGTCCATGTCGCGCGCCACGGCCAGCACCGCGCCCGGTTCGGCCAACCGCGCCAGCGCGCCGATCATGGCCTGTTCCGCCGCCTCGCCGCCGCCGCCCGCGCTTTTCGTCTCGAGCGCCGGCATCTCTCCGAGCCGCGTCAGCGCGGCATCGACGAGCGGATCGTCGCGACGCATCTCGAGCCGCCGGATCTGCCGCAGGATCGTCGAGGCATGCACGCCCGAGCGCCGCGCCAGGGCCCGAAGCGAGATCCCGCCCTCGGTGTGTTCCAGGTAATGCAGCGCCGCCGCGGGCACCCCGCCCGGAAAGCGCGCCGCGCGCGTCTGTTCTGTGACCGGCATCCAATTCCCCTCGCTCAAAAAGGCCCGGACCGCGAAAGCCGCTCAACCCAGGCGCGTTTCTCCACCCACGCGGCAAGGATGCCACATTCGAAAAAGTGTTTGTTTCCTGATCGTAAACAATTCTTAACCAACCGCGCGCTGCGGGATGCGCGCAACGCAACACCCGCTTGGGTTGACTAGACTTTCCGGGATGCAGCGGCGGATCGGGAGGTGAAGATGGGACAGGATATGGGGCCGGGCACGGCGGAAGGCACAGGGCTTGACCTGCTCCCCTGAAAAATCCGCGGTTTGAAGTTAGCCTGTTCTCCAAACGAGGAGACAGACGATGCGGAAAAGCCGTTTCAGCGAAGAGCAGATCATTGGCATCCTGAAGGAGCACCAGGCCGGCATAGGGGCCAAG
>NZ_JBTOLZ010000015.1:0-107995 GCF_054552075.1 Roseivivax sp. | reverse complement strand
GCGCACCGACTATAATCACCACCGCCCCCACACGAGCCTCGACGGGCTCACCCCGTGGGAATATCACCAACGGTCGAAAGGGGACCAAAACCTGAACAGAGCGAACTAAAGAACGCGGACTCTACGGGGAGCAGGTCACCGGACGCTTCGACACGGGTGCTGGCGCCGCCGTTGCAGCTGAGTAATACCGGCTTCGGGCAGCGTATTGCTGCCCGAACCCACAAAGGAGACCGCAGGCGACTGATGCTGGCTGCTCGAAGGCAGGGTGCGATCGAGCCCCGCTTGCAGATTTTCAGGCGAGCAGGTCCATTGCTGCAGCCAAACAACCATGCGTCGCGGACGGCACTCAACCGCCCCCCACCGCTCACCGAAACACCGGCGCCAGTTGCTCCACGAAGCGCCCCTTGGCCACGTAGTCATGCAGCACCGCGAAGGCGTTCCGGGCGAGCCGCGCGCGCAGGGGTTCATCCGCTAGGAGCCACCTCACCTTCTCCTCGAAGTCGCTCAGGTCCCAGGCGAGCGGCATATAGGTCTCGCCGGGCCGGAAAATGTCGGGCTCGGTGCGGATATGGGACATGTCGGGCTTCAGAAGCACCGCGCCATTGGCCACGGCCTCGAAGTCGCGCCAGCAAACCTCGCCGTAGCCGAAGGGGCTGAAACAGAGCTTCGCATGCTGCAGCTCGCGCAGGTATTGCACCTGCCCGACGCCGGTCTCGGTCAGGCTATTCACGTCCTTAAGCGCCGTGACCGCCGCCACGCTTTCCGCGCGCATGCTCTGGTACCAATCGGTGCCTTGCACGGCCAAACGGGCGTGAATGTCGATCGGCCGGTCGCTCCCGCCCAGGGGTGCGGGCCCCGCAAAGGTGCCGATCATGAAATCCGCCGTGGCGAAGGACGGCCCGACCAGAAGCTTGTCGAGAAACCCGGGTGGGACGGCAAAGCGGGTTTCGGGCATCTCCAGCCCGAAGCGGCGCCCATAATAGTCGGTCAGGTTCGTGTCGCCGAGCGTCACCTCGCCGTAGCGCGACAGGTCCGCGAAGACGTGTTTCTTCACGTAAAGCGCGACGTGATCGGAGAGCCGCTCCGCCAGCCGCAGGTCGGTCGGCGCGAACCAGTCGAGGTAGACCAGCTGCGCCTCGGGGTTGCGGGCGCGGATGGTGTCGAGAAGGCGCTGCAACTCCCCCTCGGAGACGTCGAAATTCGTCTGGAAACAGACGGTTGTCGCGCCATCAAGCCCCGGCCAGTGGCCCTCGAGATAGGCCGCGGTGGTGACCTCGCGGACCTCGGCGTCATGCCCGTCGCGGATGGCGCGGGCGTAGTGGTGGAAGGGATGCACCTGGCTTTGCGGGATGCGCTCGTCGAGGGTCAGCAGCAGCACCCGCCGCTCGGTCGTGCGGCTGAAGGCGCGGCTGTGAAAGCGCGCCCGGGCGGAGCGGCGCTTCTGGTGCATGTACCGCGCGGTGCGCCCGGCGAGGAGCCTCAGGGGATTGAGCTTCATGCCGCCTCCCGGGGATCGAAGACATCCGAGACGAGCGCCTGCGGGGCCGTCGCATAAAGCCCGGCGGCCCGGTCGAGCAGCCTTTGCGCAAGGCCCGCATCCATGCCGGTCACGGCGAGGTTGTGGAACTGGTAGACCTCGCCCGGCTGACGGCGGAGCGCGGGCGAGCCCAGAAGGAACTGCCGCCCCTCGGCCAGCGGGCTCTGCGGCTGTAGAACCCGCAGCGTGCCGAGCCCCATGCTGACCTTCCGCATCCGCGACGACAGCGTCGCCCTGGCGGCGGCAGCGGGCGCGAAGGAATCGCCGAAGGCCACGTCGCGGGTCTCCGGGTAGCCGCGCGTCAGCGCATCGTCGTGCAGCATCCGGTCCTGCGTTACCGCCCAGGGCAGGGTCAGGCAGAACTGCACGAAGCGGGTGTCGAGATAGGGGCAGAAGACGCCCTTGCCGCTGGCAAAAAGCGCCGAGGAGACAAAGCCGATCTCGCGCCGGGTCCGGTGCCAGAACCAGAAGCACTGGTAGGGGTCCGGCGCGTCGCGGAACCGCGCGATGGCCTCGGCGACATAGGCGACGGTCTCCTCTTCGGGCAGGCCCGCGTAGACCTCGCCCGGCCCCTCGGCGCTGCCGGGCCGGCGCAGGACCTTCGCGTGACCCGCCATCATGGCCCGCGCGATGCCGGCGTAATCGCCCCGCTGGGCGCGGGCGTATTGCTCGGCGGCGGAGCTGTCGGGGTTGGTCAGGATGTCCCCGCCGATCCCGTCGAGCGCCGCGCCGGACTGCCGGGCGAGGTAGTCGTGCATCGGCAGCATCTGCGCGTGTTCGTCCGAACAGAGGCTGGTGAGCGTCAGGCTGCGCAGGATGTCCCCGGTCATCGGTCGCGGCTGGCCCAGCACCTCGTGGCGGACGCCCAGCCGTTCGCAGATCGCCCGGGCGGCGCGGGCCTCGCTGTTCAGCTCCGCGCCGCAGTGCTGGTAGGTCACGCAGCGCTCGGGCCGGGCGCCCAGGTGGTCGAGCCCCAGCAGGATGTGCCGCGAGTCGCGCCCGCCGCTGAGCGGCAGGACCAGTTTCTCGGGGCTCGCCTCGGATATGTTCCGCAGCGAGGCGCGGGTCAGGTCGATGATCCCCTCGACCGCCGCGTCGCGGGTGAGGCTCTGCTCTGCTATGGGCATGTCATGCCGGGTGATCGAGAGCCGCCCCTCGGACCAGGTCAGACGCCCGCCCGGCGGCAGCACCTTGATCGCCGCAAAGGGCGTGTCCTCGTTGATGAACATGCCCATCCGGTAGAAGACCGACAGCGCCCGCGCGTCGGGCGTCGGATCGGCGCCCTGGGCGATCAGCTGCAGGACCGAGGGCGAGATCATCACGCTCTCTCCGTCGTGCCAGACGAAGAGGCTGAAGAAGCCCAGCGGATCGACCTCGGCGGTGAGCTGGCTGCCGTCCCAGGCCCAGCGGGCGAAGACGCCCTCGTCCTGGCCTGTCGCGGGATTGTAGAGCGGGCGGCCCAGGGTGCATTCCGCGAGCCCCGCGAAGCTGACGCCGGGGCCCGCGCGGGTCAGCCTCAGGTAGGGCGGCACCTGCCCCTTGGGGGGCCAGGCATAGCCTGCGGCGGGGCTTTTGGCATTGCAGGGCAATCGAGGTTCCGCGCTTGGTCCTGACTATGCGCGCAACCCTTCGCAGCGCCACCCGCACTTTAAAGTGTCATGGCGCCGGTGACCGATCAACCTGGGCCAGATCATTCCTGCGTTGTGTGGATTTTTGGCCCAAGGGGGGCCGGGCGCCCTGCCCCGGCGTGATTTTTGGTGGGCCTCAGGTGAGCGTCAGCGCCACCGGGTCGAGGCCGTCGCAGCTGCCCTCGAGCACATCGCCGCGCCCCACCGGCCCGACGCCCGAGGGCGTGCCGGTCATCACCAGGTCGCCGGGGGCCAGTGTGTAGAGCGTGGCCAGGTCGGCGAGGATCTCGGGCACCGACCAGACCATCTCGGAGAGCCGCCCCTCCTGCCGGAGCGTCCCGTTCACGGAGAGTGCCAGCCGCTGGTCGTCCAGAGCGCCGAAGTCCTCCGCGCGGGTCAGCGGGCCGATCACGGCGCTGGCCTCCACGTCCTTGGCGGTCGACCAGGGCCGGCCCTTCGCCTTGGCCGCCGCCTGCAGGTCGCGGCGGGTCATGTCGAGCCCGACGGCATAGCCCAGGACCGATGCCATGGGATCGGCGGGGTCGACCGCGCGCCAGAGCGCCAGGACGAACTCGACCTCGTGGTGATAATCCCCGGTGCGCGGCGGCACGGGGTGGCTGCCCGGGCCGACCAGATGATGCGCGGACTTGGTGAAGTAGAAGGGCGCCTCGCGGTCGATCTCATTGCCCATCTCGGCGGCATGGGCGGCGTAGTTGCGCCCGACGCAGAAGATGCGGCCCACGGGGAAGCGCGCGGCCTCACCTTTGACGGGCAGGCTGGGCTGCGGGCGGGGGTCGAACAGGTAATCCATGGGGCGCGGGCCTCGTCCTTCTGCGGCTGCTTGGGCGGCAGACTGGCGCGATCGGCCGGCGGGGGCAATGGGGCTTGGGGTGCCAAAGGAAACCCCCGCCGGCGCGGGGTCCGGCGGGGGTCTTCTCAGTTCAGGCAGAACCTCAGGAGGCGGCCGCAACCGCCCGTTTTGTCAGCACTTTCACCAGATGCGCACGATAGGCGCCCGAGCCGTGCAGGTCCGAGATCATGCCAGAGCCGTCCGGCGCGGAGAGCCCCTCGACCGCATCGGCGGCAAAATTCGATGCCAGCGCCGCCTCGGCCTCGGACCAGCGGAAGACGCCGTCATTCGAGGCCCCGGTGACCGCCACGCGCACGCCGTCGGCGTATTTCGCGACGAAGACCCCGACCAGCGCGAAGCGCGAGGCCGGCTGTTCGAACTTCTGGTAGTTCGACGTCTCCGGGATCGGCAGGCGCACCTCGGTGATGATTTCGCCCTCTTCCAGCGCGGTGGCGAACATGCCCTGGAAGTAGTCGTCGGCGGCGATCTCGCGGCTGTTGGTCACGATGGTTGCCCCGGTGCCAAGTGCGGCCGCCGGGTAGCAGGCCGAGGGGTCGTTGTTGGCGAGGCTGCCGCCGATGGTGCCGCGGTTGCGCACCGCCGGATCGCCGATATGGGCGGCAAGATCGGCGAGCCCCGGGAACTGCCCCGCAGCCTCGCGCGCGACGGTGCCATGCGTGGTGGCGCCGCCCACGACCAGTGCGCCGCCCTCGGATTTCACGCCCTTCAGCGCGTCGATCCGCGACAGGCTCACCAGCTTGGTCGGCATGGCGAGCCGCTGTTTCAGCGTCGGGATCAGCGTCTGCCCGCCGCCGAGCGGCTGGGCGTCCTCTTCCCCGAGCGCCGCGACCGCCTCGTCGACGGAGCTGGGGGTGACCAGTTCGAAATTATACATCTTCAGTCCTCCCGGACCGCGACCGACGGATCGGCGGGCCCTTGCGAAATTCCCAGACACACCGCCCCGGCACAAAGGCCGGGGCGGCAGCCGCTCATCCGTGCATCGCCGCCCAGACCCGCGAGGGCGAGGCCGGCATGTCGATATGCGTCACATGGCTGTGTCCGCCCGAGTGCAGCGCGTCGATCACCGCGTTGATCACCGAGGGCGGCGAGCCGATGGCCCCGGCCTCGCCGCAGCCCTTCACCCCCAGCGGGTTGTGGGTGCAGGGCGTCTGGCAGGAGTGGTCCACCGCGTAGAAGGGCACGTCGTCGGCGCGCGGCATGGCGTAGTCCATGTAGGAGGCCGAGATCAGCTGCCCGGTCTCGTCGTAGGCGCAATCCTCGAGCAGCGCCTGCCCGATGCCCTGCGCCAGACCGCCGTGCACCTGCCCCGAGACGATCATCGGGTTGATGATATTGCCGAAGTCGTCCGCCGCGGCGAAGCGCTCGATAGTGACCTTGCCGGTCTCGGGATCCAGCTCCACCTCGCAGGCATAGGCGCCCGAGGGATAGGTGAAGTTCGCAGGATCGTAGAAGGCGGTCTCCTCGAGGCCCGGCTCGATGTCCTCGAGCGGGTAGTTGTGCGGCACATAGGCGGCCAGCGTCACATCCCCCCAGGCGACCGACTTGTCGGTGCCCGCGACCGAGAACTGGCCGTCCTTCAGCTCGATGTCGGCCTCGGAGGCCTCGAGCAGATGGGCGGCGATCTTCTTGGCCTTGTTGATGATCTTCTCGGTCGCCCGGACCATGGCCGAGCCGCAGACCGCGATCGAGCGCGAGCCGTAGGTGCCCATGCCGAAGGGGATCTTCGAGCTGTCGCCATGCACGATGTCGACCATGCTCTCGTCGATGCCCAGCATCTCGGCGACCACCTGCGGGAAGGAGGTCTCGTGCCCCTGCCCGTGGCTGTGCGCGCCGACCATGACGCTGATCGAGCCGGTGGCGTTCACCCGCACGGTCGCGGCGTCATAAAGCCCCGCCCGGGCGCCGAGCTGGCCGACCAGGTTCGAGGGCGCGATGCCGCAGGCCTCGATGTAGCAGTTCACCCCGAGCCCGCGCAGCTTGCCGCGTTTCTCGCTCTCGGCGCGGCGGGCGGCGAATCCCTTGATGTCCGCGATCTCCTCGAGCTTGTCCATCGTGGCGGGGTAGTCGCCGGTGTCGTATTCCACCGCGACCGGCGTGGCATAGGGGAACTCGGTGATGAAGTTCTGCCGCCGGAGCGCGATCGGATCGACGCCCAGCTCGCGGGCGGCTTTGTCGATCACCCGTTCGAGCTGGTAGGTCGCCTCGGGCCGGCCCGCGCCGCGGTAGGCATCGACCGGCACGGTGTTGGTGAAGACCGCCTTCACGTTCACGTAGATCAGCGGCGTCTTGTAGTTGCCCGCCATCAGCGTGCCGTGCAGCCAGGTCGGCACCGAGGGCGCGAAGGTCGAGAGATAGGCGCCCATGTTGGCGTAGGTCTCGGTGCGGATCGCGGTGAAGTTGTGCTCCGCGTCGAGCGCCAGTTCGATCTTCGTCACATGGTCGCGGCCATGGGCGTCGGACATGAAGGCCTCGGAGCGGGTCGAGGTCCATTTCACCGCGCGCTTGAGCTGCCGGGCGGCGAAGGTGCAGAAGGCCTCTTCGGCGTAGTGGAAGATCTTGGTGCCGAAGCCGCCGCCCACGTCCGGGGCCACCACGCGCAGCTTGTGCTCGGGGATGCCGAGGACGAAGGCGCCCATCAGGAGCCGGATCACATGCGGGTTCTGGCTGGTGGTGAAGAGCGTCGATTCGTCGTTCGCCGCGCTGTAGTCGCCGACGGCCACGCGGGGCTCCATCGGGTTGGCCACCAGCCGGTTGTTCTTCAGCTCCAGCGTGGTGACATGCGCCGCCTCGGAGATCGCCTTGTCGACGGCCTCCTTGTTCTCCTCGACGAAGCCCCAGTCGTAACAGAGGTTGTCGTCGAGATCGTCGTGCACCTTGGCCGCGCCGCTCTCGAGCGCCGCCTTCATGTCCACGACCGCGGGCAGATCCTCGATCTCGACCTCGATGGCCTCGGCGGCGTCGCGCGCCTCGGCGAGGCTCTCGGCCACCACCGCGGCGATCGGATCGCCGACATGGCGCACCTTGCCCTGGGCCAGGACCGGGTGGCCCGGCTCCTTCATGGCCGCGCCGTGGCGGTCGGTCACCTGCCAGCCGCAGGGCAGCCCGCCGATGCCTTCGAAGTCCTTGCCGGTGAAGATCCGCACCACGCCGGGCATGGCCTCGGCGGCGGATGTGTCGATCTTGCTGATCCGGCCATGCGCCACGTCGGAGCGCAGGAAATGCACATAGGCCTGGCCGTATACGTTCACGTCGTCGGTGTAATTGCCGGCGCCCGTCAGGAAGCGCACGTCCTCGCGGCGCTTCGTGCTGGCTCCGATGCCATTGTCCTTCGGCATGTCTCCAATCCTCCCTTGGATCGGCGGGTCGCGCCCGCCTTGTCGCGATCTGGGACGCGCGCGGGGCTCCTCCCCCGCCCGCGCGGCGTCATTCGGCGGCGATCTTGCCCACGTCCTGGCCGCTGGCGGCCATGATCGCCTTGACGATGTTGTGGTAGCCGGTGCAGCGGCAGATGTTGCCTTCGAGGTAGTCGCGCACCTCGGCCTCGGAGGGCTGCGGGTTCTCCTTCAGAAGCGCCGCCGCCGACATCACCATGCCCGGGGTGCAGAAGCCGCATTGCAGCCCGTGGTGATCCTGGAAGGCCTGCTGGATGGTGTTCAGCGAGCCGTCGGCATTGGCCATGCCCTCGATGGTGGTGACCTGGGCGCCCTCGGCCTCGCCGGCGAACATCGTGCAGGCCTTCACCGCCTCGCCGTCGACATGCACCACGCAGGCGCCGCACTGCGAGGTGTCGCAGCCCACATGGGTGCCGGTCAGGCGCAGGTTCTCGCGCAGGAACTGCACCAGCAGGGTGCGGCCCTCGACCTCGCCCGAGACGGATTTGCCGTTCACGGTCATGGATACTTTGGTCATTCAATCCTCCCTTGGACCTTCATGTCCTTATGGTCTGTCCTCCGGATGCGCGCCCGGAGGGTCCGGTGTCCGGGGCGGGCGGGCCCGCCCGCGGCTCAGGTGACGAGGCGCTTGAACCAGCCCTTCTTCTTGTCGCCCGGGGTGGCCTCGGTCTCGGCGGCCTCCTCGGGGTCCTGCGGGCCCTCGATGGCCTCCTGCAGGCGGGTGAAGAACTGGTCGGCCATCTTCTTGGCGAAGCCGTCGATGATGCGCGAGCCGAGCTGGGCGAGCTTGCCGCCGACATTGGCCTCGACGTCGTAATGCAGAAGCGTGCCCGCGCCGTTCTCCTCGAGGCGAACCGTCGCGCCGCCCTTGGCGAAGCCCGCGGCGCCGCCCTTGCCCTCGCCGCTGAGCTTCAGCGAGTTGGGCTCGTCCCGCTCGGAGACGACGACGTTTCCCTTGAAGGTGGCTTTCACCGGGCCGACCTTCTGCACCACGGTGGCCTGGAAGCCGTCTTCCGGGGTGCCGGTCATCTCGGTGCAGCCGGGCACGCATTCCTTCAGCACCTCGGGGTTAAGGATTGCCGCCCAGACCACCTCGCGCGGTGCATCCACCTCGCGGGAATCGCTCATCTGCATGGAATGTCCTCTCCTTTTGCGGCGAGGTTAGGCATCGTGCGGCGGCCCCGATATTAGACCTTTTGCCATGGGGCGTGCCGCCGGTGCCGACCGTTCCGCCGTCGGTCAATCATGTTCCTTCCGATCACAACAGGAGGAAGGGGCCATGGCAACCGGCAAGGCGCGCGGGGCGCGTGTTATCGCTGTGGCTGGGAGTGCGCGGCAGGCGCGGTGCGCGGCGAGTGGCCTGCATTGGATGCGTGGTCAGCCGCACTTTTCTTGGGAAGCTGGGGCTGCGCCTCCCGGACCGGATGCGCCCAAGGTCTTACGCCCGCCCCGCAGTGGCCCGGCGTGGGATCGGGCACCGACGGGACCGCCAAAGCCCACCCTCCTTGCAAAACCAAAGCGCGCGGACAAACCCTGCCCGCGCGCCCTGTCCCGATCTCAGAGCGCTGCGTCCAGCGCCTTGTCGAGCCGCGCCACCGTGGCGTCGACGTCATAGAGCTTGTCGAGCCCGAAGAGCCCCAGCCGGAAGGTCGCGAAGCCCTCGGGCTCGTCGCAGGCCAGCGGCACGCCGGCGGCGATCTGGGTGCCGTTCTTGGCGAAGGCCCGGCCCGATTGCACCTCGGGGTCGGAGGTGTAGCTGACCACCACGCCCGGCGCGCCGTAGCCCTCGGCGGCGACCGAGGCGATGCCGCGCGCGGCGAGGCTCTCGCGCACCCGGCGGCCCAGCTCGAACTGTGCCTCCTTCAGCCGGTCGAGCCCGTGCTCGCGGGTCTCCAGCATGGCATCGCGGAAGCCGCGCAGCCCGTCGGTGGGCATGGTGGCGTGATAGGCATGGCCGCCACCCTCGTAGGCCGCCATGATCGCGCGCCATTTCTTCAGATCGACCGCGAATGTGTCGGCCGTGGTCTCCTCCATCCGCGCCGCGGCGCGTTCGGAGAGCATCACGAGCCCCGCCGAGGGGGTCGCCGACCAGCCCTTCTGCGGCGCCGAGATCAGCACGTCGACGCCGGTCGCCGCCATGTCGACCCAGGCGCAGCCCGAGGCGATGCAGTCCAGGACCAGAAGCGCGCCGACCTCATGAGCGGCCTCGGCCAACCCTTTGAGGTAGGCGTCGGGCAGGATGATCCCTGCCGAGGTCTCCACATGCGGGGCGAAGACCAGGTCGGGCCGGGTCTCGCGGATCTTGGCCTGGACCTCCTCGATGGGCGCGGGGGCGAAGGGCGATTGCACCTCGTTGCCGGTGCGGCGGGCCTTCATCACATGGGTCGCGCCGCCGAAGCCGCCGGCCTCGAAGATCTGGCTCCAGCGGTAGGAGAACCAGCCGTTGCGCACGATCACCGTCTCGGCACCCTGACCGAACTGGCGGGCGACGGCCTCCATGGCGAAGGTGCCGCCGCCGGGCACCACGGCAACCGCATGGGCCTTGTAGACCTCGCGCAGGGTCTCGGAGATGTCGCGCATCACCTGCTGGAAACCCTGGCTCATGTGGTTCAGCGAACGGTCGGTGAAGACCACCGAGAACTCGTCCAGCCCCTCGGGGTCGATGTCGTCGCGCAATGCCATAAGCTCGTCTCCTGTGCAGGTCTTGCCCGTTCGGGTAGCGCCTCGCGGCGCGCGGCGCAAAGCCAATCTGCGGGCACGGGCCCGCACGAGGGGCACGGGCGTCAGCCGATCGGACCCGGGCGTCGCTCTTCGGAAAGCAGGACATTGGCATCGAGGCTCGCCACCCCCGGCAGGGTCATGATGCGCCGCCGCAGCACCCGTTCGAAGTCCGACAGGTCGCGGGCCACGACCCGGAGGCGGTAGTCATACATCCCGAGGATATGCTCGACCGTCTGCACCTCGGGGATGGCCGAGACCGCGCGTTCGAAATCCCCGAGCGAGGCCTGCCCCTTGGTGCCGAGCTTCACGCCCAGGAAGACGGTGACCCCGAAGCCCAGCTTCTCGGCGTCGAGATCGAGCCGCGCGCCCCGGAAGGCCCCGGCCTCGCGCAGCCGCTTGATCCGCCGCCAGGCCGCGGGCTGGGAGAGCCCGAGCCGCCGCCCGAGCGCACCGGCGGAGAGATCCGCCTGGTCCTGCAGCGCGCGCAGGATGGCGCGGTCGGTGTCGTCGAGGTCGATCATGGGGCGGGCTTTCGGGAGAGGCTTGGTGTTGGGGGGGTGGCGAGGTTAGGCGGGTTTTCGGGTGCAGGCGGCGTGGGCGTGGTAGCGAGGTGGGGCGTGATGCGGGTGGTTAGGTCGGCCATGATCAGCGTGAAGAGGCAGGCGCTGAGGCCAGGGTGGGTGCTCATGTCGGCTTGGCTAAGGCGCGACCTATCACCCAGCCCGATGCCACCCCGCGCCACCTCAGAAACAGAGGGCCGCGCCCGACCCTGGGTGGGCGCAGGCGACCGCCCCGCGCCGGGCGCTTTATCTCGCAACCCCATTGGCGGGGTCGGATTAAGGCTGACAGGGAAAAAGCGCCCTCCCGGGGGGAGGGTCGGGCGCGGCCCGGGGCTGGTCGCCCCGCGCCTTTGGGGCGGGTTGAGATGGCGTGCTTCATGCAAAATGAATGCGCGGGCCAAACGCCCGGCTCGTCCCCGCACCCCCCCCTCACAACGGCAGCGTCTCATCATACTTCACCCGGGCGACATGCATCAGCGCCTCGAGATCGGTGATATGCGGCAGCGCCAGGAGCCGCTCGCGATAGAGCTGCTGGTAATGCGCCAGATCCCGCGCGATCACCGCGAGCCGCACGTCGACCTGGCCGAGGAAGGTCTGGATCTCCAAGACCTCGGGCACCTCGCGGGCGGCGGCGGCGAACTCCTCGAAGGCATTGGCCTGGGACTTGTCGAGCGTCACCCGCAGGCTGACCTCGACCGCGTAGCCCAGGGCGTGCCAGTCGATCACCCCCCGCGTGCCTTTCAGGACGCCCGCCGCGCGCATCCGCTCGAGCCGGCGCGCCAGGGTCGAGGCGGTCACCCCCGCGCGGTCGGCCAGCTCCTGCCCGGTCATCTCGGGCGCGGCCTGGTATTGGCGCAGGATGCGCCGATCCGTGTCGTCGAGCATGATCTTACCGCATTCCAGAAATCAGACGCATGACATTTCCGCCTTTATGCGCATTTCCTCGAAAAACGCAAACATGCTCGGCCTGGCATGGCTAGTCTCTGCCTCAGCAACCAACGACCCACAGGAGACGGGACATGCGCGTCTATTACGATCGCGACTGCGACATCAATCTGATCAAGGACAAGAAGGTGGCGATCCTCGGCTACGGCAGCCAGGGCCACGCCCATGCGCTGAACCTGCGCGATTCGGGCGCCAAGAACGTCGTCGTCGCCCTGCGCGAGGGCTCGGCCTCGGCCAAGAAGGCCGAAGGCGAGGGCCTGAAGGTCATGGAGATCGCCGAGGCCGCGGCCTGGTGCGACCTGATCATGTTCACCATGCCCGACGAGCTGCAGGCCGAGACCTACAAGAAATACGTGCATGACAACCTCAAGGAAGGCGCGGCCATCGCCTTCGCCCACGGCCTCAACGTGCATTTCGGCCTGATCGAGCCGAAGCCCGGCGTCGACGTGATCATGATGGCGCCCAAGGGCCCCGGCCACACGGTGCGCGGCGAATACACCAAGGGCGGCGGCGTGCCCTGCCTTGTCGCGGTCGACAATGACGCGACCGGCAAGGCGCTGGAGCTGGGCCTCAGCTACTGCGCGGCGATCGGCGGCGGCCGCTCGGGCATCATCGAGACCAACTTCCGCGAGGAATGCGAAACCGACCTCTTCGGCGAGCAGGCGGTGCTCTGCGGCGGCCTGGTCGAGCTCATCCGCATGGGCTTCGAGACCCTGGTCGAGGCCGGCTACGCCCCCGAGATGGCCTATTTCGAGTGCCTGCACGAGGTGAAGCTGATCGTGGACCTGATCTACGAAGGCGGCATCGCCAACATGAACTACTCGATCTCGAACACCGCCGAATACGGCGAATATGTCTCGGGCCCGCGGATCCTGCCCTACGAGGAGACCAAGAAGCGCATGAAGGAGGTCCTGAACGACATCCAGTCCGGCCGCTTCGTGCGCGACTTCATGCAGGAGAACCAGGTCGGCCAGCCCTTCTTCAAGGGAACGCGCCGCCTCAACGACGCCCACCAGATCGAGGAAGTCGGCGAGAAGCTGCGCGGCATGATGCCCTGGATCTCGGCCGGCAAGATGGTCGACCGCGCCAAGAACTGAGGCCCTGCCTCAACCGCGAAAGCGCCCCTGCCGCGAGGCGGGGGCGTCTTCGTCTCGGGGCCGTGCCGGGCGCGAAGCCCATGCGCGGGCGGGCGGTGCCTGACCCCTCGCCTCGGGCGACGGGCCTCAGTCCTTGAGCTGGATCACGCAGAAGGCCAGCAGGCCGAGCAGGATCAGCACGACGAGAATGAAAAAGATGTCCATGGCATTCGCTCCTCTCTTGGTCGATTGCCGGGAAGACTAGCGCGCCGAGGGGCTGGCGCAAAGGCGGAGCGCGGCAAAGCCCGCCTGTCGCCCCGCGAATGCGCCGGCGAATGAGACGGAAAGAGGCAGATGAGCACATCCTCCACCCCCGCCACCCCGGAGATCACCGGCCTCTCCTGGCTGATGGTCGGCGCGCTGGGCCTCGTCTGGGGCGCGACCTTCCTGATCATCGAGCTGGCGCTGCCCGGGATCACCCCGGCCTGGCTGGCCGCCTATCGCATCGCCTTTGCGGCGCTTCTGACCTCGGCGGTCTGGCTGGCGCTCGGCGGGCGCTTCTTCCGCGGGCCCGAGCGCCCCTGGGGCAACGTGGTGGTGATCGGCATCTGCAACAGCGCCCTGCCTTTCCTGCTTCTGAGCTGGGGCCAGCTGCGCGTGACCTCGGGGTTTGCCGGGGTCTCCATGGCCGCCGTGGCGCTCATGGTGCTGCCCTTGGCGCATTTCTTCGTGCCGGGCGAGCGCATGTCCTTGCGCCGGCTGATCGGCTTCCTGGTGGGCTTCCTGGGCGTGGTGGTGCTGATCGGCCCTTCGGCGCTGAAGTCCACCGGCGATCCGCTCGAGCCCTTCGGGCGGCTGGCCTGCCTCGGCGCCGCGGCCTGTTACGCGACCGCCTCGGTCCTGATGCGGCGGCTGCCGCCGGTCGATCCGATCGGGCTTGCCGCGGTGCCGCTTTTGATCGGGGCCGTGGCCATCGTCTCGGTCGCCTGGGGCCTCGAGGGCCCGCCGCCCCTGCCCGCGCAGGAGACGCTCTTCTGGCTGGCGCTCCTGGGGCTGGTGCCCACCGCCGGGGCGAACCTCCTGCGGGTCCTGGTGATCCGCAGCGCCGGGCCGGTCTTCATGAGCCTGACGAACTACCAGGTGCCGGTCTGGTCGGTGGTGCTGGGCATCGCGATCCTGGACGAGCCCTTCCACAGCTCGCTGCTCGCCGCCCTGGCGCTGATCCTCGCGGGGGTCTTCGTGAGCCAATGGGGGGCGTTGAAGCGGCTGTTCGGGGGGCGGGGGTGAGGTGCGCCTTCCGGTGAGCCACTGCTCCGCTAGGATAGCGAGACGTCCGGCGGTTGGTGAAGCCTCGGCTTGGAGCGCGTCACCAGCGGGTCACGCCGCGTCGGTCGAGAGCTGTGATCTGCGCGGTTGAGGGCGCCCGCCTGAAATGTTGGGTCTGCGCCGGTTGGCTCCGCCACGCCAGAGACGCCACGGCCTCACCGCTTGGCTCCGCCTCATCTAAGCTGGCGCGATGTGCGCCGGTTCGCACGCCCACGGCTGAGACGACAGAACCTGGGCCGTTGGAGCACACCCGCTCAACCCAAGCACCCCAACCCCCTCGACACCCCTCACACCAGAGGGCGCGCGCCGGACCGGGGGCCGGCGCTGCTGACCTCGGGGCTATGCGCTTTATGGCAGCAAGGTCATTGCTCACTGTGAGCTATGCACGCCACCCCAAGGAGCGCCGGCCCAAGGGGCCGGTCCGGCGCGCGCCCGGCACCTTCGGTGCTGTTCGGGCGCAGGTTGGTCTGCGGGTGGTGGGTGTTGCGCGAGGGAATGGGCGGGCTTCATGCCTTCTAGAGCGTCAGTCACAAAGTGTGCCAAGCGTCACCACACCGGTCCGGCGCAGATCGCCACCGCACACACGTCGTCTGAACCGCTCAAGGACGGCCCATGCTGTCACCGGCTTCACGCGCGCTAATCCGTTCAAGGACGGCGTACACGGTCACCGCCCTCACGCGGTCCAAACCGCTGACGGGCGGGTCACATGCTCACCGCCCTTTCGCAGTCCAAACCACGCCGAAGTAAGCTAGGCCCAGCTGCGCCTCACGGCCCCACCAACCAAACCGCCCCCCCAGCCCGCAAACCTACTCCCAGCACTCCACCAGCACCGTGATGCTGCGGGCGATCTGGGTCAGGTCCTCGGGGGCCATGGACAGCTCCCCCTCCCCGCGCGACACGGCCACGCCGGCGCCCTCGGAGAAGGCCACCAGCCGCGCCGAGGCGGTGGCGAAGCTCACGTCCTCGGGCAGCTGCCGGCCCGCGTCGGTCACCGGCGTCACCATGCCGACCACCGCGCCGCCGCCGTCGAGCACCGGGCCGCCCGCGTCACCGGGGCGCGAGGCGACGGCGAGGCGCTTGATGCCCTCTTCGCCGTCGAGCCCACGGATGTCGGCGAGCGTGCCGAAAGTCAGCGTCGGGGCGCCCAGAACGCCGCCGTAGGAGAAGCCCGAGATCGCCACCTCGGACTGCAGCCGCGGCGCCTCGGTGCGGAACACCGGCACGTCACGTGGCGCCAGCGGCGACTGCGGCTCGAGCAGCGCCATGCCGTTCTCGCGCGCCACCACCTGCGCCTCGGTCAGCTCGTCAAGCGTGATCCGCCCGCAGGCCTCGACCGCGCGCTCGGCGGTCAGCACCCGCCCGCGCGCATCGGCGAAGAAGCCCGAGGCCACGTTCTTGGGCTGGCGCACCTGCAGACCCGCGACGAGGTCGATGGCCTGCTCCTCCTCGGAGAGCGTTGCGGGGTCGAGGACCACACCCTCGAGCCGCTCGAAGCTCTCCTGCATCCGGGCCAGCACGCGGCTGCGGCGCTCCTCGTCGCCGGCGGGCCAGACCAGGGTGAATCCCTTGATCGCGCCATCCGCGACGCGCGCCTCGGTGTGGCTGACGATGCGGCCGTTCTCGCCGGTCAGGGTGAAGCTGTCGCCGGAGCGCTCGCGCGCGCCCTCGACGGGCACGATCTCCAGCGTCTGCATGATCTCGTAAAGACCATAAAGCGTGCGCCGGTCGCCGGGCTCGGAGATCAGCAGGACCTGCGCCTCGGGCACCGCGCCGGTGGGGGCGTAATGCACGAAAGGCGATTCCGCGCGGTCGAAGGCCACGACGCCCGTGGGGATCTCCATGGCGATGCCGGCGCGGCGGTCGGTCACGCGCTCGAGCCCCATGCCGTCAAGCACGGCGTTATACTGGCGGAAAAGCTCGGCCCGCTGGCGGGTGGTCAACACGCCGGTGACCTCGAAGTTGTTGGCCTCCTGGAAGGCGGCCATGGCGCCGCGGGTGCCGCGCCCGAAGGCGGCGTCGATGCGGCCCTGGTAGAAGCCCGCCCATTGCAGCGCGACCTGCAGCGCCTCACGGTCCTCGCGGGTCAGCGCCTGCTCGGAGCGGCGCGCCTCGGCGACGGTCTCCTGCGGCTCCTCGATCTGCGGCTCGGGTGCGGCTTCGGGTTCCGGCACGACCTGCGCCTCCTCGGCCCCGTCCCCCTGGGGCGCGGGCTCGGGCGTGCGGATCGCGCCGGCGCCCACCGGCCAGAAGCGCTGGGCGTATTCCTCGGCCTCCTCGACGAAACTGTCCGACGGGATCAGCCCCTGCCGCCGCAGCGCCAGCCGCTGGGCATTGGCCTCGTCCTCGGTGAAGGGCCCGAGCGCGATGCCATACCAGCCGCCGCCCAGCGAGAAGCCGTTCACATCCGAAAGCCGCGCGGCAAAGGCCCTTGCGCGGTCCTCTGCCACGGTCAGGGCCGGATGCGCCTCGATCTGGATGAAATACGCCTCCTGCGCGGCGGCCGCGGAGGCCATGATCCAAAGCGCGCTGCCCGCCAATAGTCCCGACCGTGTCATGCTGCGGCTGTCCCTTTCTGCCTCTTGTGGTTGCGGCGGGATCTTGCCGCAGAATGCAAGGCCGCTGCACGTCAAATATTGGTCAGCGCCGCAATTGACCCCATGAATGTGGCGTCCTAATCAAGCGCCGACAGAAAGGACGGGCTGCCCATGGACAATCGCGACACGCCGCAGAGCTTCCAGGAGATCATCCTGCGCCTCCAGGCCTACTGGGCCTCGAAGGGCTGCGCGGTCTTGCAGCCCTACGACATGGAGGTCGGCGCGGGCACCTTCCACCCGGCCACCACGCTGCGCGCGCTGGGCTCGCAGCCCTGGGCGGCGGCCTATGTGCAGCCCTCGCGCCGGCCCACCGACGGGCGCTACGGCGAGAACCCCAACCGCCTGCAGCACTACTACCAGTACCAGGTGATCATCAAACCGAGCCCGCCAGACCTGCAGGAGCTTTATCTCGGCTCGCTGCGCGCCATCGGCATCGACCTCGAGCTGCACGACGTGCGCTTTGTCGAGGACGACTGGGAAAGCCCGACGCTCGGCGCCTGGGGGCTCGGCTGGGAGGTCTGGTGCGACGGCATGGAGGTCTCGCAGTTCACCTATTTCCAGCAGGTCGGCGGGCACGATTGCGCGCCGGTCTCGGGCGAGCTGACCTACGGGCTCGAGCGGCTGGCGATGTATGTCCTGGGCATCGACCACGTGATGGAAATGCCCTTCAACGATCCCTCCGCGCCGATCCCGCTGAGCTACGGCGACGTCTTCCGCCAGACCGAGGAGGAATACAGCCGCCACAACTTCGACCACGCCTCGACCGAGATGCTGCTGCGCCACTTCGAGGACGCCGAGGCCGAATGCCAGAAGCTGCTCGAGGCCCCCGCCGAGGACCCCAAGATGCAGCGGCGCATCGTCATGGCGCACCCCGCCTATGACCAATGCATCAAGGCCAGCCACCTCTTCAACCTGCTCGACGCGCGCGGGGTGATCTCGGTCACCGAGCGGCAGGCCTATATCGGTCGCGTGCGGGCCCTGGCGAAGATGTGCGCCGATGCCTTCGTGACCACGCCGGCCGCGACGGGCGCGGCATGAGCGGCAAGCTCGTCGCCCTGGTGATCCTCGCCTGCGCCGCGATCGGCGGGGCGGCGATGTATTACCTGCAGGTCTTTGCCTATTACGAGCGCACGCCCGATCAGGCGGCGCTGGAGCTTTTGGCGACCGAAGCGAGCCTGCAGGAGATCGCCATCGCGAACTACCAGGGCATCGACGCGGACAGCTCGCCCCTGCGCTACCGCGCCTGCTTCGACCTGGAGACCGCACCCGAGGCCGTCGAGGGCGTGCCCTACGAGGGCGCCGTGCCGCGCAACGCGCCGTTCTGGTTCTCCTGCTTCGACGCCGAGGAAATCGGCGCGCAGATCGCCTCGGGCGAGGCGCGGGTGCTGACCGTGGCGCGCAACATCGAGTTCGGCATCGACCGGGTGGTGGCGCTGACCGAGGCGGGCCGCGGCTACGTCTGGCAGGAGGTCAACGACTGCGGCGAGAAGGCCTACGACGGCACGCCGCTCGGCGACGACTGCCCGACGCGGGAGTGAACGGCGCGGCCAAGGGCTGAGAAGGAGAGCGTCTGCGTCCATCCGCGCGCCGCATCCCAAGCCCGGCCCCCTTCGCCCCCAATCCCCAACGGAACCGCATCCGCCCTCCGCGCGCTGTGGCATCGAGCACAGCACGCGCCGAGGAGGTTCCGAGATGCCGCAAGACAGCGCCCCCGCCTGGGTCGTCCCCGTCATGCGCGCGGGCTATTCCGCCCGCGCCGTCGTCTACGCGCTGGTGGGCGGTCTGGCCCTCACCGCCGCTCTGACCGGCGGGGCCGCCGAGGGCACCACCAACGCGCTGGCCGAGCTGCGCCGGGCGCCCTTCGGCAGCGCCGCGCTCTGGGCCGTGGCACTGGGGCTCCTGGCCTATGCGCTCTGGCGCTTCCTGGCCGCCTGGTACGACCTCGAACGCCGGGGCGGCGACGGCTCGGGGCTCTTCGAACGCGGCGGCCTGGTTGTCACCGGGGCGATCCACGCGGGCCTCGGCCTCTCGGTCCTGGGGCTGGCGCGCGGCGGCTCGGGCTCGGGTTCAGGTGGCGGCGGCGGCGCGGCGCAGGACTGGACCGCGCAGATCCTCACCCTGCCCTACGGCCCCTGGATCGTCGCGGCAATCGGGCTCGGCACCATCGGCGCGGGGCTTTACTACATGCAGAAGGGTTGGCGGCAGACCTACAAACGGCACATCCGCGTGGCACCCTTGACCCGCAAGCTCGACCCGGCGCTGCAGGCGGGCTTCTTGGCCCAAGGCGCGCTCATCGCGATCATCGGCGCGCTGATCATCAGCGCGGGCTTCACCACCTCGCCCGAAAACGCCGGCGGCATCGGCGCCGCGCTGGGCGAGCTCCGCGCGGCCCCCTTCGGGCGGATCCTCCTGGGCGTGGTGGCGCTGGGGCTCCTGGGCTTCGCGCTCGAGAACCTGGTCGAGGCGAAATACCGCATCGTGCCCGCCCGCGCGGGGCCGGACGTCCAGACCCTGGCCTCGCGCGCCAAGGCCGAGGCGCGGCGCCAGGCGGCCAAGGCCTCCTGACGCTTCCCGCTGGACCTTGCCGCCCCGCCCCGCTATCCCGCGCCCGACTGACTGAACGGATTGGCGATAGCAGAGAGGCCCGATGCCCGACCTTCTGATCGAACTCTTCTCCGAAGAGATCCCGGCGCGGATGCAGGCGCGCGCGGCGCAGGATCTGAAAGCGAAGGTCACCGACGGCCTTGTCGAGGCAGGGCTGACCTATGCCCATGCCGGCGCCTTCGCGACGCCCCGGCGGCTGGTGCTGACGCTGGAGGGTCTGCTCGCCCACAGCCCCACCACCCGCGAAGAGCGCAAGGGCCCCAAGGTCGACGCGCCCGAGAAGGCCATCGAGGGCTTCCTTCGCGGCGCGGGCGTCGCGCGCGAGGATCTCGAGGAGCGCGAGGACAAGAAGGGCCGCACCTTCTACGCGGTGATCGAGAAGCCGGGCCGCCCGGCGCCCGAGATCGTGGGTGAGGTGCTCGAGGCGACGATCCGCAACTTCCCCTGGCCGAAGTCCATGCGCTGGGGCGCGGGCAGCCTGCGCTGGGTGCGCCCGCTGCACCGCATCCTCTGCATCCTGACCAATGACACGGGCGAGACCGAGGTGGTGCCGCTGGACGTCGACGGGATCACCGCGGGCGATGTGACCGAGGGCCACCGCTTCATGGCGCCAGAGTCGTTTTCCGTCACCTCCTTCGAGGATTACGCCGCGAAGCTGAAGCGCGCCAAGGTCATGCTCGATCCCGAGGAGCGCGCCGAGGCGATCTGGAACGACGCCACCAATGCCGCCTTCGCCGCCGGGCTCGAGGTGGTCGAGGATCGGGGCCTCCTGGCCGAGGTTGCGGGGCTGGTCGAATGGCCGGTGGTGCTCATGGGCGAGATCGGCGCGGAGTTCCTCGAGCTGCCGCCCGAGGTGCTGATGACCTCGATGAAGGAGCACCAGAAGTTCTTCTCGCTGCGCAACCCCAAGACCGGCCGCATCGAGCGCTTCGTGACCGTCGCCAACCGCGAGACCGCGGACAATGGCGCGACGATCCTAGCGGGCAACCAGAAGGTGCTGGCCGCGCGGCTCTCGGACGCGAAGTTCTTCTGGGAGAACGACCTGCGCATCGCCAAGGATCTGGCCATGGCACCCTGGCTCGACCAGCTCGCCCATGTGACCTTCCACAACAAGCTCGGCAACCAGAAGGCCCGGATCGAGCGGATCGCGGCGCTCGCCCGCGAGATCGCGCCCGAGGTCGGTGCGGATGCCGATCTGGCCGAACAGGCCGCGCGCACGGTCAAGGCGGATCTTTCCTCCGAGATGGTCGGAGAGTTTCCAGAACTTCAGGGGCTTATGGGCCGCTATTACAGCGAGGCCGCAGGGCTTTCGCCCGAGGTCGCGGCGGCCTGCGAAGAGCATTACTCGCCGCTCGGCCCCTCGGATGCGGTGCCCTCGGCGCCGGTCTCGGTGGCCGTGGCGCTGGCCGACAAGCTCGACACGCTGACCGGCTTCTGGGCGATCGACGAGAAGCCCACCGGGTCGAAGGACCCCTTTGCGCTGCGCCGCGCGGCCTTGGGGGTGATCCGGCTTCTGACGGACAACGACAAGCGCCTGGCCCTTCTTGAGGTCTTCGGCAAGAACACCGCGCTGGCCGAGATCCTCGCGACCCGCTTCGGCGATGCCGACAAGATCCCCGAGGGCGAGCGCGCGCGCATCGACGCCGACCTCCTCGCCTTCTTCCACGACCGCCTGAAGGTTCACCTCAAGGGCGAAGGCGTGCGCCACGACGTCATCGACGCCTGCCTCGCCATGCCGCAGGCCGACGACCTCACGCTGCTAGTGAAACGCGCCCGCGCGCTACAGGCGGTGCTGTCCACCGAGGACGGCGAGAACCTCGTGCAGGGCTTCAAGCGCGCCAACAACATCCTCACCCAGGCCGAGGAGAAGGACGGCGTCGAATACAGCTTCGGCGCCGACCGCAAGTTCGCCGAGACCGAGGCCGAGACCGCGCTCTTCGACGCGCTCGACGCCGCCGACGCCAAGATCGGCCCGGCCATGGGCTCCGAGGACTTCCCCGCCGCCATGGGCGCCATGGCCGCGATCCGGCCCGAGCTCGACGCCTTCTTCGAGGCGGTGCAGGTCAATACCGACAACGAGATCCTGCGCCGCAACCGTCTGAACCTCCTGTCGCGGATCCGCACGGTCTGCCTGCAGGTGGCCGATCTGACGCGTCTGGAAGGCTGATCCGCCCGCGCCCCGCGCCGCCCTTGCCAGGCGGCGCCTGAGGCGTATCCTGCGGCCAGGAGAAGGATTGCCGCGGTGCAGAAATACCTCACGGAGGTCTCGTTCACCCTCGACCGGCACGTCACGCTGGTCACGCCGACGGCGCCCATCGCGCCGGATACCCACGGCGGTCGGGCGAAATGTCTGCAACGGCTGGTGCGGCTGAAGCTGCCGGTGCCGCGCACGGTGGCCCTGTCCTTCGACACGGTGAAGGCGATCCCGCTGGGGCGCATCCCCGACACCCGGCAGCTTCTGTCGGTCTTCGACAGCGAGGCGCTCCTCTGCGTGCGGCCCTCCTCGCAGGATCCCGACTGGGGCGGGCCGACGACGATCCTCAACATCGGCATGAACGACGCCGTCTGCGCGCGGCTCTCCGAGACGCTGGGCCAGGAGGCCGCCGAGGCGCTCTATCGCCGCTGGGTGCAAAGCTACGCGGTGCATGTCGCCCGTCTCGATCCCGACGCCTTCGAAGAGATCGACCCCGACGACCCCGAGGCACTGGCCCGCGCCCTGCGCGCCTATGAGGACGAGGCCGAGGAGCCTTTCCCCCAGGACCCCGCGAAACAGCTCGCCGAGGTGCTGCGCTCCATGGCGCGGGCCTGGGAAAGCGTCTCGGCGCGGCTCCTGCGCGAGGCCAAGGGCGCGCCGGTGGACGCGGGCCTCGGCCTCGTGGTGCAGGAGATGGCCCTGGGGCTCGGGCGCGGCGAAAGCGGCTCGGGCGTGCTTCAACTGGTGAACCCCGAGACCGGCCTGCCGCAGGTCACCGGGCGTTACCTCAGCCAGAGCCAGGGCCGCGATGCGCTGGCGGCGGGCAAGAAGGCGCTGTTCCTGGTGCGCGACCCGCGCGGGCCCTCCTTCGAGGAGCGCCTGCCCGAGCTCTTCGCCGAACTAAAGGACCACGCCGCGCTGATGCGCCAGCGCCTGCGCGCCGAGATGCAGGTCGAGTTCACCATCGAGAACGGGCGGCTCTTCATCCTCGACGGGGTGGTCGTGCCGGCTTCGGATGCCGCCGCCATCCGCATCGCGGTGCGGCTGGCCGAGGACGGGATCATCACCCCGCGCGAGGCGGTGATGCGGGTGCATCCGAGCGCCCTCTCGGCCCTGCTGCACCCCCAGGTCGACCCGCGCGCCGAGCGTGACGTGATCGGCCATGGCATTGGCGCCAGCCCCGGCGCCGCCACCGGCCGCATCGTCTTCACCGCCGCCGCCGCCCAGGCGCTGGCCGCCCGCGAGGAGCCCTGCATCCTGGTCCGCCGCGAGACCTCGCCCGAGGACGTGCGCGGCATGCATGCCGCCGTGGCGATCCTGACCGAGAAGGGCGGCATGTCCTCGCATGCGGCGGTGATCGGCCGCGGCATGGGCCGCCCCTGCGTCGTTGGCGCGCGCAACATGCGCTTCCAGGTCAAGCGCGAGACGCTCGTCGCCGAGGACGGCCGCAGCTTCCGCGAGGGCGAGGTGATCACCGTCGACGGCACCAGCGGCGAGGTCCTGGCCGGGGCACCCGCGATGCTGGGGGCGATGCTCGACGATGCCTTCCGCACGCTCCTCGGCTGGGCCGACGCCGACCGCGACCTGCGCATCCGGGTCAACGCCGACACCCCCGAGGACGCCGAGAAGGCGCGGATGTTCGACGCCGGCGGCATCGGGCTTTGCCGGACCGAGCATATGTTCTTCGAGCCCGGCCGCCTCACCGTCATGCAGGAGATGATCTTCGCCGCCACCCCCGAAGACCGGCGCGCGGCGCTGGCGCGGCTGCTGCCGATCCAGCGCGCCGACTTCAAGGCGCTCTTCTCGATCATGAGCGGCAAGCCGGTCTGCATCCGGCTCTTCGACCCGCCCTTGCACGAGTTCCTGCCGACTGACCGCGCGGGCCTGCGCGATCTGGCCGAGGCGCTGAACCTGCCGGTCTCGGATGTCACCCGCCGGGTCGACGCCATGGGCGAATACAACCCCATGCTGGGCCTGCGCGGCGTGCGGCTCGGGATCACCGTGCCCGAGATCTACGACATGCAGGCCCGGGCGATCTTCGAGGCGACGCTCGAGGCCTCGCGCAAGGACGACCCGGTGGTGCCCGAGATCATGATCCCGCTGGTCTCGGCCCGGCGCGAGGTCGAACTGGTGCGCAAGCGCGTCGACGCGGTGGCCGCCGCCGTCCGCACCGAAAGCGGGCGCGACTTCACCTACCGGCTCGGCGTCATGGTCGAGACCCCGCGCGCCTGCCTCCTGGCCGGAGAGATCGCCCCGCATGTCGATTTCCTGAGCTTCGGCACCAACGACCTGACCCAGATGACCTATGGGCTCAGCCGCGACGACGCGGGCCGCTTCATGTCGGACTACGTGCAGCAGGGCGTCTTCGACGAGGACCCCTTTCACCGGCTCGACGTGCTGGGCGTGGGCGAACTTCTGAAGATCGGCCTCGATCGGGCGCGCGCCGCCAAACCCGAGATCATCGTCTCGATCTGCGGCGAACACGGCGGCAATCCCGAATCGATTCACGTCTGCCGGTCGCTCGGGATGAACTATGCAAGCTGCTCACCCTTTCGGGTTCCGGTGGCGCGACTTGCTGCCGCACAGGCGGCGATCCTCGACAAAATCGAGCGATCCTAGGGTTTTGCGCGGAAAACGACACGCCCGAGTCTGAAAAGCGGCGGAAATGTGCCCATAGGTCAGCCTGCAAGCTGGACGCCTTGACCATTTTTCCCTAGGACGCCGCGGACCGAAAACCGGGGGTTCCCTGCCCCCGGTGCATTTGTTCCCAAGGGGTGTCTGCAATGCAACGCTTTCTCAAGATGACGCTGGCGGCTCTGGCTCTGGCCGCGCCTGCCTCCGCCGAGGTCGAAGAGACCAACATGGAGAAGGTCCTGCGCCAGGAAAGCCGCGGCCTGAACGCCGCCGCCTCGGCGCATCTGCAACGCCTGGTAACGCCGGCGCCGGAAAGCGGGCTGCGCGACCTGCAGTACAGCCGCGGCTGGCTCGACCAGCAGAACTTCCGCACCGGCGGCGCGGAATGGGAGTGCCTGGCCGAGGCGCTGTATTTCGAGGCCCGCGGCGAGACCGTGAAAGGCCAGTTCGCCGTGGCCGAGGTGATCCTCAACCGCGCCGATTCCCCGCGCTTCCCCAGCTCGGTCTGCGGCGTCGTGCACCAGGGCACTGCCTCGGGCCGGAAATACGGCTGCCAGTTCACCTTCAAATGCGACGGTGCCCCCGAGGCGATCCACGAGGCCGCCGCCTACCGCCGCGTCGGCAAGGTCGCCCGGCTGATGCTCGAGGGCGCGCCGCGCCGGCTGACCGCGGGCGCCACGCATTACCACACCACCGCCGTGTCGCCCTCCTGGGCGCGCAGCTTCCCGATGACCGCGCAGATCGGCGTGCATCGCTTCTACCGCCAGCCGCTGCGCCTCTCGCAGCGCTGAGCGCGGCAATGTCGCTCCCGGGCCCGGATGCGCCGGGTTCCGGTGGCACATGGCGGCGCGCTTCGCTATTGCGGGTGGGCAATGCCGCCAAGGGGAGCCGGGGATGGCCTCTGAAATCCGACTAGCCTTCGCGCATCCCGCCGAGCGCGCCATCGCCACGGCGGGCGAGGACCCGCGCGACCGTATCTCCCTGCGGGACCATGTCCGCGAGGTCGAGATCGGCGCCTTCCAGGCCGAACGCGGCACCACCCAGCGCATCTGCTTCAACGTCGTCGTCGAGGTGCGCCCCCTGGCCCGCCCGATCGAGGACGACGTCGACCGGATCCTGTCCTACGACCGGGTGACCGAGGCGATCGAGGCCGAGCTGCAGTCCGAGCGGCTGAACCTCCTGGAGACGCTGGCCGAACATATCGCCGAGCGCATCCTGCACGAACCCCAGGCGCTGCGCGTCTTCGTGCGGATCGAGAAGCTCGACCGCGGCCCCGGCGCGCTCGGGGTCGAGATCGTGCGCTCGCGCGCCGAGGTGGAGGCCGCCTCTTCCGAGCGGGCCACCGAGCAGCCGCATCCCCGCGTGGTCTTCCTGTCGAACGCCGCGATCACCGATCCGCGCCTGTCTGAATGGATCGACCAGGCCCAGGCCGACGGCGCGCCGCTGATCCTTTGCGTGGGGCCGCATGACTGCGCCCTGCCCCGGGTCGAGCACCGGCTGGTGCAGCGCCGGATCGACCTCCTGGCGATCGAGCAGAACGGCTGGATCCTCGCCGCGCGCGACGCCCGCGCCAAGGTGGTGGCCACCCGGACCGAGCTCGACTGGGCGATGAAGAACGGCCAGGTCAGCGTCTGGGCGCCCTCGAAGATCGTGCTCGACGCGACACAGGGGCCAAGCGCGGCGCCGCGCGACGCGGAGAGCCTCGCGGCCTGGTTCGCGGGCCAGATCACCGCGCGCGAACTGGTGGTCGTCGGCGGCACCGCGCCCGAGGGCGCGCCCGTGCCGCTGATCCTGAAGGAGCCCGCCGACCGGCTGTTCTGAGCTGGCTTGCCAGCCCGGCGCTCCCGTGGCACTCGCGCGCCCATGGATATCTGCTACCGCCCGATCCTCTCTGCCGACCCGGTCCCCGTGCCCGGCGCGCAACGGCTGGCCGGCGGGCCGCTCTGGTTCACCCATGCCGAGGTGATCGCCCGCGGTGCGCCTGCCCACCGCATCCCCGCCGAGGAGATCCCCGAGGCCAGCCTGCAGGCCTTGACCGCGCCCCGCGCACCCCTGGCCGGGGTCGAGATGACGGGCGGCGCGCCCCGGGTCATGGGCATCCTCAACGCCACGCCGGATTCCTTCTCGGACGGCGGGCTTTTCGAGGCCCGCGAGGCGGCGCTGGCCCAGGCCCGCGCCATGGTCGCCGCGGGCGCCGAGATCCTCGATATCGGCGGCGAATCCACCCGCCCCGGTGCGACGGAAGTGGCTGCCGAGGACGAAGCCGCCCGCATCCTGCCGCTGATCGAGGAACTGGCCCCGCGCCTCGGCGCGCCGATCTCGGTCGACACCCGCAAGGCGGAGGTGGGCCGCGCGGGGCTCTCGGCGGGCGCGGTGATGCTGAACGACGTCTCGGGCCTCGACTTCGACCCCGGCATGGCGGCGCTTGCCGCCGAGACGGGCGCGCCGATCTGCGTGATGCACGCCCAGGGCCGCCCCGAGACCATGCAGAACGACCCGGCCTATGAGAACGTCACCCTCGACGTGCTGGGCTTCCTCGAAGAGCGCCTGACGCGCCTCGAAGCCGCCGGCCTGCCCCGCGACAAGGTCGTGGTGGACCCCGGCATCGGCTTCGGCAAGACGGTCGAACACAACCTTGAACTGCTGCGGAATATCGCCGTTTTCCACAACCTGGGATGTCCGGTCTTGCTTGGCGTCTCGCGAAAGGGTTTCATTGGGCATATTTCAGGAGAAACGGAGGCGCGGGCCCGCGCCCCGGGGTCGATCGCGGTCGCACTGGCCGCGCTCGGGCAAGGGGTGCAGATTTTCCGGGTCCATGACGTCGCCGAGACGGTTCAGGCATTCAAGCTCTGGCAGTCGGTAACGGGACAGAGACATGACACGTAAGTATTTCGGCACAGACGGCGTCCGGGGGACGGCCAACCTGTATCCTATGACCGCCGAGATGGCGCTGATGATCGGCGCCGCGGCGGGGCGGTATTTCCGCCGCGAACACTCCGGCGTGCACCGGGTGGTGATCGGCAAGGACACGCGCCGCTCGGGCTACATGTTCGAGAACGCGCTGACCGCGGGGCTGACCTCGACGGGCATGAACGTGCTGCTGCTCGGCCCGGTGCCGACGCCCGCGGTGGGGCTGCTGACGCCCTCGATGCGGGCGGACCTGGGCATCATGATCTCGGCCAGCCACAACCCGGCGGCCGACAACGGCATCAAGTTCTTCGGCCCCGACGGCTTCAAGCTCTCGGACGAGGCCGAAATGGAAATCGAGGCCCTGCTCGACGCGGGCGTCGCCCCGGCGAAACCCGCCAACATCGGCCGCGCCAAGCGCATCGACGACGGCCGCTTCCGCTACCAGGAGCGGGTGAAATCCACCTTCCCGACCGGCATGCGGCTCGACGGGGTGAAGATCGTGATCGACTGCGCCAATGGCGCCGCCCACCGCGCCGCGCCCGAGGTCCTCTGGGAGCTGGGCGCCGAGGTGATCGCCATGGGCGTCAATCCCGACGGCCACAACATCAACGACGGCTGCGGCTCGACCCATCCCGAGGCCGCCGCCCGCCGGGTGCTGGACGAGGGCGCCGACGTGGGCATCTGCCTGGACGGCGACGCCGACCGGGTGATCCTGATCGACGACAAGGGCCAGATCGCCGACGGCGACCAGATCATGGCGCTCATGGCCGCCCGCTGGGCCGAGGAGGACCGCCTGAGCGACGGCACGCTGGTCGCAACCGTCATGTCGAACCTCGGGCTCGAGCATTTCCTGACCGACCGGGGCCTGCGCCTCGAGCGCACCGGCGTCGGCGACCGCTACGTGGTCGAGGCCATGCGGCGCGGCGGCTGGAACCTCGGCGGCGAGCAGTCGGGCCATATCGTGATGACCGATTACGCCACCACCGGCGACGGGCTCATGGCGGCGCTGCAGTTCCTCTCGGAGATGGTGCGCACCGGCGAGCCCGCGCATGAGCTGGTGCGCAATTTCGAACGGGTGCCGCAGCTTCTGAAGAACGTCCGCTACGCGCCCGGGGCGACGCCGCTCGAACGCGCGGCGGTGAAAAGCGCGATCGAAAGCGCCGAGGCGACGCTTGGCGGCAAGGGCCGGCTGTTGATCCGCAAGTCGGGCACCGAGCCGCTGATCCGCGTCATGGCCGAATGCGAGGACGAGGCGTTGCTGACCCAGGTGGTCGACGGCATCGTCGCCGAGGTCGAAAGCGCGGCCTGAGGGGCTGCCGTTTAGGCTCCGCGACTGAACGCGCGGCGGGTGAAAAGCCGCCGCGCCATCCGTCCGGCGAGGCCCGCCAGCCCTCCGAAAAACGCAAAGCCCGCGAGGGCGAAGCTCAGCCCCTGCGGGGTCAGCGGCAACGCGGGCTTGTAAGCCTGGAAGGTGCGCGCCGCAATCTCGCGGTCGGTGAGGCGCGTGGCCATGCGGGCGCGGGCGAAAGGCCCCGCGGCCTCGAGCGCAGCCAGATCGGCGCGCAGCCGGTCGTAGCGGGCCACCGTGGCGCGCATGGTCTCTGCCCGCCCGGCTCCGAAATCCCCGCCGGTGGCCAACTGGGCCAGCGCCGCTTCGCGGGAGAGCCCATAGGCCGCGGCATCGGCGTCGAACTCCGCCACCACGCGCGAGAGCTCATCCACCGCGCCGCCCAGACGCTGCTGATATTGCTGGGAAAACTCCGGGAATTGCGAGAGGCCCGCAGCGCCCGCGAGCCCCGCCGTCAGGGCCACCACCCGTGTGAGCATCGCTCTGCCTCCTCACCCCTCCGCGCGGCCCTCTTGGCGGGGCGTGTTCGGGGGCACGGGGCCACTGCCCCGGCCCTCCGGCGCGGATTTTCTGCGGGGAAGCCTAGCAGCCGGTCGGCACAAGGCCCAGTGGCGCGTGGCGCCGCCCCTCCGATCGGCGATGCGGCGCGCGGGCCCGGCGGTTTTGCAGGGCCCAACCGGGTCAGCCGACGCAAACCCGGCACAGCGGTTTTGCAGGTCCTAACCGGGTCATCCGACGCCAAACCGGCACGGCGGCTTTTGCGCGGACCAGAGGGGCCGGCCAGCGCGAACGTGGCACGGCGGCTTTTGCGCGGACCAGCCGGGGCGGCCAAGGCCAACCCGGCGCTCCCGAATCCTCAGGCCGCCTTGCCGTAGATCTGCGCAATGCGCTCGACCGCCTGTTCGGGGGGCAGCTCCTCGCTTTCGCCGGTGCGGCGCGAGGTCAGCTCCACCACGCCGTTCTTCAGCCCGCGCGGGCCGACGGTGATGCGCCAGGGCAGACCGATCAGGTCCATGGTGGCGAATTTCGCGCCCGCGCGCTCTTCGCGGTCGTCGTAGAGCGGCTCGAGCCCCAGCGCCAGGAGGCTGTCGTAGAGCGCCTGGCAGGCGCCATCCGCCTCGGCGTCGCCCTGCTTGAGGTTCACGATGCCGGCGTGGAAGGGCGTCACGCCTTCAGGCCAGATGATGCCGTTGTCGTCGTGGCTGGCCTCGATGATCGCGCCGACGAGGCGGCTGACGCCGATGCCGTGGCTGCCCATATGCACCGGCACGTGGTTGCCCTCCTGGTCGACCACCGTGGCGCCCATGGGCTCGGAATACTTGGTGCCGAAGTAGAAGATCTGCCCGACCTCGATGCCGCGGGCCTGGCGCTGGCGCGCCTCGGGGACCTGGGCGAAGAGCTCGGGATCATGGGTCTCGTCGGTGCGGGCATAGCGCGAGGTGAACTCCTCGAGCACGGCGCGGCACTGGGCGTGGTCGTCGTAGTCGATCTCGCGCGCACCGAAGCTCAGGTCGGTGATCTCGCTGTCGTAGAAAACCTCGCTCTCGCCGGTCTCGGCCAGGACCAGGAATTCATGCGTGTCGTCGCCGCCGATCGGGCCGCTGTCGGCGCGCATCGGGATCGCCTGGAGGCCCATGCGCTCGTAGGTGCGCAGGTAGCTGACCAGGTGGCGGTTGTAGGCGTGCAGCGCGTCCTCGCGGGTGAGGTCGAAGTTGTAGCCGTCCTTCATCAGGAACTCGCGGCCGCGCATGACGCCGAAGCGCGGACGGCGCTCGTCGCGGAACTTCCACTGGATGTGGTAGAGCGTCATCGGCAGGTCTTTGTAGCTCGAGACGTGGCTGCGGAAGATGTCGGTGATCATCTCCTCGTTGGTCGGCCCGAAGAGCATGTCGCGCTCGTGGCGGTCGCGGATGCGCAGCATCTCGGGGCCATAGGCGTCGTAGCGCCCCGATTCCCGCCAGAGATCGGCCGATTGCAGCGTCGGCATCAGCATCGGGATATGACCCGCGCGGATCTGTTCCTCGTGCACGATGCGCTCGATGTTGCGCAGGACCTTGTAGCCCATCGGCAGCCAGGAATAGATCCCGGCGGAGGCCTGTTTGATCATGCCCGCGCGCAGCATGAGCCGGTGCGAGACGATCTGCGCCTCCGAGGGCGTTTCCTTCAGGACGGGCAGGAAATAGCGGCTGAGGCGCATGGCGGCTCCGGTCGGTCAAGGGTCATGTCTGTCCGAGCCGGTGTAGGCGAAAGCGCGCGACAAGTGCAATGCCCCGAAGGGGTTGGGGGATGGGTGACGCTGGGGGCGGTTTGGGGGGGTGTGCGTGGGGTTTGGGCTTGGCATTGGTCGTAGTACTGACCCTGGCTCAGGCTCTGGAAGGGACCTAGCCCCCTGCCCCTCAACCAGCCCCTCGATTGCCTGACGCGCTACGAAACCCAAGCAGTGCGCCCTTGCGCCCGAATAGCACCGAAGGTGCCGGACGCGCGCCGGACCGGCCCCTTGGGCCGGCGCTCCTTCGGGTGGCGTGTTTAGCTCGCCTCTAGTCCTGACCTTTTTGGGATTAAGCGCATAGCTCTCCTGTCGGAAGCGCCGGCCCCCGGTCCGGCGCGCGCCCTCGGGTGCAATGTTGGCGCAAAGGCCCTTTGCGGCCGTTGCGCAGCCAAAACCTGAACCTCCTTCCCGGCCCAAAGGCAGGCTCTCACCCCCGCTCCGCCAAGAAACTCCCCGCTCCCACCACCCGCGCCGCTTGCATCACCTGCCGCGACGCAGCAAAACAGAGGTCCAAGCCAGGGAGAGCCCGCATGAACCTGCCGGTCCGCGAACAGCTCAAATACTGGGGCATCGCCGCGGCGGTCATCGCGGTGCTCCTGTGGTTCCTGGGCGATGTGCTCCTGCCCTTCGTCCTGGGCGCGGCCATCGCCTATTTCCTCGATCCCGTCGCAGACCGGCTCGAGTCCGCGGGTTGCTCGCGCGCGCTGGCGACCGCGATCATCACCATCTGCGCGCTCCTGATCTTCGTGCTCATGGCGCTCCTGGTGGTGCCGACGCTGGTGCGCCAGACCGGACAGCTGATCGAGGTCGCCCCGGAGCTGGCGCGCAACCTCCAGAGCTTCCTCGCCACCCGCTTCCCGGACCTTCTGGCCGAGGACAGCGTGGTCCGCGACACGCTCACCCAGATCGGGCAGACGGTGCGCGACCGCGGCGGGCAGCTTTTGCAGACGGCGCTGACCTCGGCGGCCTCGCTGCTGAACGTCGTGCTGCTTTTCGTGATCGTGCCGGTGGTGGCGGTCTACCTGCTCCTTGACTGGGACAACATGGTGGCCCGCGTCGACGAGCTCCTGCCGCGCGAACATGCCCCGGTGATCCGCGCGCTGGCGGCGGACATCGACCACGTGCTGTCTTCCTTCGTGCGCGGCATGGGCACGGTCTCGCTGATCCTCGGGGTCTATTACGCCGTGGCGCTGATGCTCGTGGGGCTGCAGTTCGGCCTGGTCGTGGGGGTGGTCGCGGGGGTCCTGACCTTCATTCCCTATGTCGGCGCCATCGTCGGCGGGGTGCTGGCGATCGGGCTGGCGCTCTTCCAGTTCTGGGGCGACTGGCTCTGGATCGTGGCGGTCTGGGCGATCTTCCAGTCCGGCCAGTTCATCGAGGGCAACTTCCTCACCCCCAAGCTCGTCGGCAATTCGGTCGGGCTGCACCCGGTCTGGCTCCTGCTGGCGATGTCGGTCTTCGGCTCGCTCTTCGGCTTCGTGGGGCTCCTGGTCGCCGTGCCGGTGGCCGCCGCGATCGGGGTCGTCGCGCGGTTCCTCGTCGGGCGCTACAAGTCGAGCCGGCTCTACCTCGGCGGACCCGAGCGCCGGAACGACGCGGAGGGCTGAGCCATGGCGCGGCAGCTTCCCCTGAACCTGCCCTCTAGACCGGCCCTCGGGCGCGGCGATTTCTTCGTGACCGAGGCCAATGCCCTGGCGGTTGCGCAGATCGACCACTGGCGCGCCTGGCCGAGCGGCAAGCTGGTGCTCTCGGGCCCGCGCGGCTCGGGCAAGACGCATCTGGCGCATGTCTGGTCGGCGGAAAGCGGCGCGCGCATCCTCGAGGCCGCCGAACTGACCGAGGAGGCCGTGCCCGACCTCGTCGACGGGCCGATCTGCGTCGAGGACGCCGACCGCATCGCCGGCGACCGCGCCCAGGAGGAGGTGCTCTTCCACCTGCACAACCTCGCCCGCGCCGAGGGCCAGCCGCTCATGGTCACCGCCTCCCGGCCCCCGGCGCGCTGGGGCCTCTGCCTGCCCGATCTGGCCAGCCGTATGCAGGGCGCCGAGATCGCCAAGCTGAACGCCCCGGACGAGCTCCTGCTCGCAGGGGTCATCGCCAAGCTCTTCGCCGACCGGCAGATCACCCCGGCGCCCACGGTCATTCCCTATCTGCTGACCCATATGCCGCGCAGCTTCGCCGCCGCCGGCGCCATCGTCGATGCCATGGACGCCCGGGCCCTCGGCGAGAAGCGCGGCGTGACCCGTGCCCTTGCCATCGACCTCATCAGGGAGTTCTCTGACAGCGAGGAAAGCTTCGAGGCGGGCCTGTCATCGGAGTGATACAAGATCCCCCTAAGCGAGGCGCCATGAACACAGCCGATTTCCTGAAGTCCGACCGCCCCGCGCCCACCCGCATCGAGGGGTTCGACGCCACCGGGCCGGATCGGTATTTCAACCGGGAATTGAGCTGGCTTGGTTTCAACTGGCGCGTCCTCGAAGAGGCCGAGAACACCCGCGTGCCGCTTCTGGAGCGGGTGCGCTTCCTGTCGATCTCGGCCTCGAACCTTGACGAGTTCTACACCGTCCGCGTCGCGGGCCTGCGCGAGCTGGCCCAGGCCGGCAACACCACGCCCGCCGCCGACGGGCTGACCCCGGCCCAGCAGCTGGTGAAAATCAACGAGGACGCCCGCCGCCTCATGGCCCGCCAGCAGGAGGTGCTGCAGAAGCTGCGCCAGATGATCGAGGCGCAGGGCATCTCGATCCTCTCGCGCGGCCAGCTCAGCGGCTCCGACAAGGAGGCGCTGGCGGTGACCTTTCTCGAGAACATCTTCCCGGTGCTCTCGCCGCTGGCCATCGACCCGGCGCATCCCTTCCCCTTCATCGCCAACATGGGCTACTGCCTCGCGGTCGAACTGGTGCGCCGCAAGGACGGTAACGTCTTGAAGGCGCTGCTGCCGATCCCGGCGCAGATCGACCGCTTCGTGCGGCTCCCGGCCGAGAACGGCGACCACCGCTTCGCCTTCGTCGAGGACGTGCTGCTTCTGCATATCGACAGCCTCTTCCCCGGCTACACGCTGCGCGACCACTTCGGCTTCCGGGTGCTGCGCGACAGCGACCTCGAGGTCGAGGAAGAGGCCGAGGACCTCGTGCGCGAGTTCGAGGTGGCGCTGAAGCGCCGCCGCCGGGGCGAGGTGGTGCGGCTCACGGTCAGCGCGGGCGCGCCCAAGGGGCTGCGCGACATCGTCATGCGCGAGCTGCACGTGAAAGAGGACGAGGTGATCGAGCTCGACGGCATGATCGGCGTCGGCGACACCAAGGAACTGGTGCTGGACGCCCGGCCGGACCTCCTCTGGCCCTCCTTCACGCCGCGGGTGCCGGAACGGGTGCAGGACCACGACGGGGACATGTTCTCGGCGATCCGGCAGAAGGACATGCTGCTGCACCACCCCTATGAGACCTTCGACATGGTGGTGCGCTTCCTCAATCAGGCGGCGCGCGACCCGGATGTCGTGGCGATCAAGAACACGCTTTACCGGACCTCTAAGAACTCGCCCATCGTCGAGGCGCTCTGCGAGGCCGCCGAGGACGGCAAGTCGGTCACCGCGCTGGTCGAACTGAAGGCGCGCTTCGACGAGGCCGCCAACATCCGCCAGTCGCGGCGGCTGGAACGGGCGGGCGCGCATGTGGTCTACGGCTTCCTCGACTGGAAGACCCACGCCAAGATCGCCACCGTGGTCCGCCGCGAGGGCGACCGGCTGGTGACCTATACCCACTGGGGGACCGGCAACTACCACCCGATCACCGCCAAGATCTACACCGACCTCAGCTTCTTCACCTGCGACCCGGTCTTGGGGCGCGACGCGGCCAAGGTCTTCAACTACCTCTCGGGCTACGCCAGCCCCGAGGGGCTCGAGAACCTCTCGATCTCGCCGCATACGCTGAAGCCCAAGCTCCTCGAGATGATCGAGGCCGAGATCGCCCATGCCCAGGCCGGGCGGCCGGCGCAGATATGGGCCAAGATGAACTCGCTGATCGAATCCGAGATGATCGACACGCTCTACCGGGCGAGCCAGGCGGGGGTGAAGATCGACCTGGTGATCCGCGGCATCTGCGGGCTGCGCCCCGGGGTCGAGGGCCTTTCGGAGAACATCCGGGTGAAATCCATCGTCGGGCGTTTTCTCGAACACAGCCGCATCGCCTGTTTCGGCAACGGCCACGGGCTGCCGCACGAGAAGAGCCGGGTCTTCATGTCCTCGGCTGACTGGATGGGCCGCAACCTCAACCGCCGGGTCGAGACCATGATCGAGATCCACAACCCCACCGTGAAGGCGCAGATCACCAGCCAGATCGTGGCGGCCAATCTCGCCGATGTGGCGCAGAGCTGGATCATGCAGCCCGACGGGCATTTCGCCCGCGCCGAGCTGCCCGCCGACGACGGGTTCGCCTTCAATTGCCACACCTTCTTCATGGAGAACCCCTCGCTCTCGGGGCGGGGCTCCGCCGGGGCGGCGGATGTGCCGAAGCTCACCCACCACTGATCCCGCAGGTTAAACATTTGACGCAAGCCGCCTGCTGCGCCAGTTTCCCGCGCAGAGGCCGAGGCCAGGATACGAGCGCGACATGGATGGAACCCACGACCCCGATCACCCCGATTGGGGCCCGTTCGGAAGACCGCTGTTTGCCGATCCCGACGTGCGCGCGCTTCGCCGTGTGGGCGTGGTCGACATCGGGTCGAACTCGGTCCGGCTGGTGGTCTTCGACGGCGCGGCGCGCTCGCCGGCCTATTTCTACAACGAGAAGATCATGTGTGCGCTCGGCGCGGGGCTCGCTGAGACCGGCGAGCTGAACCCCGAGGGCCGCGCCCGTGCGCTGGCGGCGCTGAAGCGCTTCAAGCTCCTGGCCGACGGCATGGGCACCGAGCTGACAGCGGTGGCCACCGCGGCCGTGCGCGCCGCCTCGGACGGCGATGCCTTCCGCGAGGACGTGCGCCGCGAGACCGGGCTCGAGATCTACGTGGTCGACGGCGAGGAAGAGGCCCGGCTCTCGGCCCAGGGCGTGCTTCTGGGCTGGCCGGGCTCCTACGGGCTGGTCTGCGACATCGGCGGCTCCTCGATGGAGCTTGCGGAGATCTCCGGCGGCCAGGTCGGGCGGCGCGTGACCTCGGACCTCGGGCCCCTGAAGCTGCGCGACGTCAAGGGCGGCAAGAAGGGCCGCGAGGCGGTCATCAAGGAGACCCTCGCCGCCCTGACCGAGAAGATGGGCGCGCAGCGCGACCGGCTGTTCCTGGTCGGCGGCTCCTGGCGCGCCATCGCGCGGATCGACATGGAGCGGCGCGGCTACCCGCTGCACGTCCTGCACGAATACCGCATGGACGCCCAGGCGGTGCGCGACACGGTGAAATTCATCCTGAAGGCCGACCTCGAGGAGCTGCGCGGCCGCTGCGGCATCTCCTCGGCGCGGATGTCGCTGGTGCCCTATGCGGCCGAGGTCTTGAAGCGCATGGTGCAGACCTTCAAGCCCAAGGACATCGCCGTCTCGAGCTACGGCATCCGCGAGGGGATGCTCTTCGAGCAGATGCCCCAGAAGCTGCGCGACCGCGACCCGCTGATCGAAAGCTGCCGCTACGCCGAGGCCAAGGACGCCCGCCTGCCCGGCTTCGGGCGCAAGCTCTTCCATTTCGTCGAGCCGCTCTTCAACGGCGCGCGCCCGGCGCGCATCCGCATCGTCAAGGCGGCCTGCCTTCTGCACGACGTGAGCTGGCGCGCGCATCCCGACTACCGGGCCGAGACGGTCTTCGACAATGCCACCCGCGCCAACCTCGGCGGGCTGAAGCACGAGGAACGGGTCTTCCTGGGCCTCGCGCTCCTGCATCGCTACCGCAACAAGCGCGAGGGCACCCGCTTCGAGGCGCTGGCGCCGATCCTCAGCGCCGCCGAGGTGCAGGAGGCCGAGATCCTCGGCAAGGCCATGCGCTTCGGCGCGATGCTCTGGATGTCAGAGGGCGACCTGGGCGCGCGGCTGACCTGGCATCCGCGCAAGCGGCTCCTGATCCTGCGTCTGACCGAAGCCGCCGCGCCGCTCTACGGCGAGGTCGCCGCGGCGCGCTTCGAGAGCCTGGTGAAATCGCTGGGCGCGGAGTTCGAGGTGAAGATCGGCTGAGGTGGGGCGCGTGGCGTGGTGCTGGCCCGGGCCCGCGCAGAGTGTGGCGCCGTCCGGGTGCCAGCGCACGCCGCCGCAAAAACCCGGGCCCGCGCGCGGCGTGGCGCTTTCCCGAACCACCGCACAGCGCAGCACTTATCCTGACCTGCACACGGCGCGGCGATGACCGAGCCCCGCGCAGGCCACGCCGCTTAAAGGTCGATCGAGCCCTCGGGCGCGGGGGTCTCCGGGTCCGTCTCCGGCCCGGTCTCCGGCTCCAGCGGCGCTTTCCGGCGGATGATGATGTCGCCGTTCTCCAGGATCTCGGGCGGGTGGTAATCCGACCAGTCCTCGACCTCTTCCAGCACCTCGCGCAGCGCCGGGCCCATCTCGGCCACGAAGTCCGACAGCGCCGGCTCGATGCCCTCCATGATCCGGCGCAGCTCTTCGAAGGCGGGTTCGGCCTCGTCCATCAGCCCGTCGAAGAAAAGCTGCATCCCGCGTTCCATCAGGGAAAAGCCTTCCTCCTCCCCGTCCGTATCCTGCGCGGCGGCGGGGCTGAGAAACAGGCAGAGGGCGGCGGCGGTGGGCGTGAGTCTCATGAGGCCAAATATAGCCCCCTCAGACCCCGCGCCCAAGGCCCGGGCGCAGGGGCTCAGGCCGGGGCCTTGCCCTGGATCTCTTCCCAGGCGCGGTTGATCGCAATCAAGCGCTTCTCGCTCATCTTCACCGCCTCTTCCGGCAGGCCGCGCGCGACCATGCGGTCGGGATGGCTGTCGCGCACCAGCGCCCGCCAGGCCTTGCGGATCTCCGGCAGCGGCGTCTCGGGAGCGACGCCCAGCACCGCGTAGGGGTCGGGCTCGGCATCGGGCACGTAGCGGGTCCGCAGCGCCCGGAAGCGCGTGCCCTCGATCCCGAAGATCCGCGCCACGTCGTTCAGGAAGGCGTCTTCCTTCGGGTGATAGGTGCCGTCGGCGATGGCGATGTGGAAGAGCCCCTCCATCAGGTCGCAAAGCACCGTCTTGTCCGAGCGGAACATCGCCGCGATGCGCCCGGCGTAGACCTCGTAGCCCGCCACGTCGGTCCGCGCGAGGTTGAAGACCCGCGCCGCGCCGGGCTCGTCCTCGGGGGCGATGTGGAAGACCTCGCGGAAGGCGGCCACCTCCGAGCGCGTTACCTGCCCGTCGGCCTTGGCCATCTTCGCCGCCAGCGCGATGACCGCGATTGTGAAGGCGACCGAACGCTCGGGCGGGGCGCGCAGATGCTCGAAGACCGTCGCCAGGCTTTCGCCCTGACGAAGCGCCGCGAGCGCCTGGGAGATGCGGGACCAGATCGACATGGACGGGAACCTAGGGCAATCCTTTCAAGGTGTCAGGCTGCCGGGAACAGCATTTTTTGCACGAGCACAAGGTCAATCCACCGATCGAACTTGCGCCCGGCCTCGCGGATGCGGCCGACCTCGGCAAAGCCGAGCCGCGCGTGGAAGGCCAGCGCGCCGGTGTTCTCGGCGCTGATGCCGCCGATCAGCGAATGATGGCCCGCCTGCCGGGCCTCACCTTCGAGCGCCTGCATGAGCGCCCGGCCCAGGCCCTGCCCGGCGGTCCCCGGCGCGGTGAAGACGCTGTGCTCCTGCGTGCGGGCATAGCCCGGCCCGCCCCGGAAGGCGCCGTAGGTGGCGAAGCCAGAGAGCTCGTTTGCGGCTTCGGCCACGAGGAAGGCGCGGCCCCGCTCGGCGATCATGTGCGCTACGGCCTCGGGGGTCTTCTCCTCGGTGGTGAAGGTGATGGTGCTGTCGCGCACGAAGGGGTTCCAGATCGCTGCGATCGCCTCGGCGTCACCGGCGCTGGCGGGCCGCAGGGTCAGCTCAGCCATCGCGTAACCCCGGAGCGTTCGAGCCGCGCCGAAAGCCCGGCCTGCGCGGCGGGCGTGAAGCGCGGCAGCGGGCTGTCGAGGACGCCCGCGAGCCTTGCCGCCAGCGCCTCGGCATCGGGGTGGGCGATGACCAGCTCGGTCAGCCGCCAGCCGGAGGAGGTCAGCCGATCCCCCGCGGGCACCGGGCTTTTCCACTCGATGAAGGCCGGGAAGAGCCCGTCGTAGGGCAGCATCCCGTCCTCGGGCACCGCCATGATCCAGTGAAGATCGCCGCGCGTGATCGGCACCGGGCGCCCGGCCTCGGGGAAGGCCGCCAGCGCCGCATCCATGTCGGGCACCCGGCAAATCCACTTGTCGAGCCGCGGCGGCCCCGCGAAGGCATCGAGCCCGAACCAGCGCGCCCGCCCGGGCGGCGGGGCCTCGGGGTCGGCGGCGATGGCCTCGAGGTAGAGGCCCTCTTCCAGCCCCAGGAGCCGGTTGTGGGTGGCGAAAGCGGCATGCGCCCCGCCGGGGCCCAGGGGCTCCCCCAGGGCGGCCTCGGCATGGGCATGGGCCGCCTCCAGCGTCTCGCCCAGCACCGCGATATGATCGAGGCTCAGCATCAGCGGCCCTTGAAGAGACCCCCGAGGATGCCGCGCACGATGCGCCGCCCCGTGGTGCCCTTCAGCTCCTTGACCACTGCCTGCGCCAGCGCGCCGCCGATGCTGTCCCCCTTGGAGGGACGCGGCACACTGCGCGCGCTGGAGCGGCCGACGCGGGGCCCGGTGTAGCGCCGCCCGGCGCTGTAGTCGCGGCGCGCGGGCGCGGCCTCCTCGGCCTGGCGTTCCTCGGCCTCGGCTTCCGCCGCGGCGCGTTCGGCGCGGGCCGTCAGCATCTCGTAGGCCGAGGCGCGGTCGATCGCCTTGTCGTATTTGAGCCCCAGGTCGCTGGCATCCAGCACGGCACGGCGCGCCTCGGGAGAAATCGGCCCCAGCCGCGAGGACGGCGGGCGGATCAGCGTGCGCTCGGCCACGCCCGGCACGCCCTTCTTCTCGAGCATGGAGGTCACCGCCTCGCCGACGCCGACCTCGCGGATCGCGCTTTCGATGTCGAAGCGCGGGTTCTCGCGGTAGGTCTCGGCGGCCATGCGCAGGGCCTTGCGGTCGCGCGCAGTGAAGGCGCGCAGCGCGTGCTGCACCCGGTTGCCGAGCTGGCCGAGGATGTCCTCGGGCACGTCGTCGGGGTTCTGGGTGATGAAATAGACGCCCACCCCCTTGGAGCGGATCAGCCGGGCGACCTGTTCGACCTTTTCGATCAGCGCCTTGGGGGCGTCCTCGAACAACAGGTGCGCCTCGTCGAAGAAGAAGACCAGCCGCGGCTTCTCGGGGTCGCCGACCTCGGGCAGCTCCTCGAAAAGCTCGGAAAGCAGCCACAGCAGGAAGGTCGCGTAGAGCCGGGGCGCCGCCATGAGCTTGTCGGCGGCCAGGATGTTGATCTGTCCGCGCCCGCCCTCACGCAGGCGCATGAGGTCCGCAAGCATCAGCGCCGGCTCTCCGAAAAGCCGCGTGCCGCCCTGGTTGTCGAGCACCAGGAGCCGCCGCTGGATCGCGCCCACCGATTGCACCGCGATATTGCCATAGCGCAGCGACAGCGCCTCGCGGTTCTGCCCGACCCAGACCAGGAGCGCCTGCAGGTCCTTGAGGTCGAGCAGCGGCAGCCCCTCTTCGTCGGCGACCCTGAAGGCGATGTTGACGATGCCCTCCTGCGCCTCGGTCAGCTCGAGCATGCGCGAGATCAGAAGCGGCCCCATCTCGGCCACGGTGGTGCGCACCGGGTGGCCCTGGTCGCCGAAGAGATCCCAGAAGGTGACGGGAAATCCCTCGTAGGCGTAGTCCGTGAACCCGATGGTCGCGGCGCGGCTGGTGAATGGCTCGTGCAACTTGAAGGCGGCGCTGCCGGGCTCGGCGAGGCCGGAAAGATCGCCCTTCACATCGGACAGAAAGACCGGCACGCCGGCCTTGGAAAAGCCCTCGGCCAGGATCTGCAGGGTCACGGTCTTGCCGGTGCCCGTGGCCCCCGCGATCAACCCGTGCCGGTTGGCGTAGCCGAGATCGAGGACCTGCTTCTCCCCGTAGCCTTCACCGCCGTCGCCGACGAACACGCCCTCGCCCATGTCCCTGCCCTCGCACTGCACCGTTCGGGCTGACCATACTTGCTTAACTATTTGCTGTCAGTGTGAATTTCGTCCCTGCCGGGGCTCATCTCCGGCGTGGGACGGACATCCTCCCTGTCAAACTGGCCGCGCCCCTGGCGCGGTAATTTTTGTGCGGAGATTACAAAAGGATAAATGGGCGGAAACCCGCGATATTGGCTGTTGACGGGTCCGGATTCGCATCGTAGCGTCCCAACCAATGACAAAGTCGGCCAGTCCGACAGGGAGAGATCTGAAAAGAGAGCCTGCGGGCTCTCTTTTCTTTTCTCTCCCGGCCGCCCCGGTGGCCAGGAACCGCCCAATGGGCCTCCGGTTTCCCCCTGACAGTCCCGCGCCCTCGTGTTAAGCGCGTGTTCGAACAGACTTTAGGCCAGTTCCATGGAGCTTTGGACATGAAGACATCGCTGACCCATCTTTCCCTGATCGCCCTGCTTGCCGCGACCCCCGCGCTGGCGCAGGACGACGCCACGGCGACCGAGGGCGAGGCAGAGACCTCCTCCGAGGGCACCGAGGCCGAGACCCAGAGCGAGGCCGAGACCGCGCCCTCGGGCGGCGCCGCGAGCGAGCTTTTCGACACCGGCGAAGCGGTGGGCGATGCAACCGGGCAAGGCGGCGAGGATTCCTCGAGCTACGTGCGCGAGACGATCGGCGACTGGGACATCCAGTGCCTGCGCGCGCAGGAGGGCGAAGACCCCTGCCAGCTCTATCAGCTGCTGCAGGACGAGGACGGCAATTCCGTCGCCGAGGTCAGCCTCTTCAAGGTCGAGGGCCAGGGCCAGGCGGTGGCCGGCGCGAATTTCATCGTGCCGCTCGAGACGCTCCTGACGCAGAAGCTGACCATCTCGGTCGATGGCGGCCAGGCCAAGCGCTATGACTTCGCCTTCTGCGCGCAGCTGGGCTGCGTGGCGCGGGTCGGCTTCACCGGTGACGACATCGCGAGCTTCAAGCGCGGCCGGGTGGCGAATGTGACCATCGTGCCCGCCGCGGCGCCCGAGCAGGAGGTGACCGTGGGCATGTCGCTCTCGGGCTTCACCGACAGCTACGACTCGGTGACCCCGGCGCAGTAAGCGCTGCGGATCGGCTGGATTTGAGAAGCGCCGTCGGGTTTGTCCGGCGGCGTTTTTCGTGGGGTGGTCTGGGTTTGACGGCGGGGCGCGAGAGTTAATGGGCGCGAGGCCTTAGAGTGTGCCGCTTCGCCGATTGTCTTTTCTAAGGAAAAACCCGGTTGGTGCATCTGCCGAGCCCAGCTTTCGCGTAAAGGCGCATCACGCCCCGTTCTGCAAACGCCCTGCCCCGCGCCTCAGCGCGCCGCCTGCCCCAGACCGTCGAGCACCGCGCGCGCGGCGCGCAGGCCCGGGTGCGCCCCGCCCTTGCCGAGCCGCTCCATCGTCAGCGCCATGGCGGCATCCTGCGCCTTGGGCGCCTCCAGCACCGCCAGCGCGGCCTCGGCGACCGGGCCCGGGCGGCAGTCCTTGCCGATGAACTCGGGCACGCTGCGGGTCTCGGAGACCAGGTTCACCAGCGTCACCGTGTCGGTCAGCAGCATCCGTCCGATGATCTGCCGCGAGAGCCAGTTCATGTCGTAGGCGATCACCATGGGCGTCGCCGAAGCCGCCAGCTCCAGCGAGACCGTGCCCGAGGCCGCCAGCGCCACATCGGCCGCCGCGAAGGCCGCGCGCTTGGCCTCGGGCCCGCCGCTGCCGTCCTCGGCCCGGGGATCGAGCACCAGCGGCGCCACCGGCCAATCGGCCACAGCCGCCTCCACCGCGCCCGCGACGCCGTGCGCGGCGGGCAGCACGAAACGCAGATCGGGCCGCTTCTCGGCCATCCGGGCGACGACCTCGCCGAAGACCGGCAGGAGCCGCGCGATCTCGGAGCGGCGCGAGCCCGGCAGCACCAGGCAGAGCGGCGCATCGCCCAGCCCGCGCGCCTCGCGGAAGGCCGCGACCTCGGCGGCATCCGCCTGCGCATCGGTCACCACCGGGTGGCCGACGAAGTCGCAGCGCATGCCCGCGGCCTCCATGTAGGGCGGCTCGAAGGGCAAGAGCGCCAGCACCTGGTCGATGTGGCGCGCCATCTTCACCGCCCGCTTCGGCCGCCAGGCCCAGACCGTGGGGGCCACGTAATGCACGATGCGGATGTCGCTCCGGGCCTTGACCAGTTCGGCCACCCGCAGGTTGAACTCGGGCAGGTCGATGGTGACCACCACGTCGGGCTTCTGGGCCAGGATCGCCTCGGCGGTCTCGCGGATGCGGCGCTTGAGGGCGCGGTATTCCTTCAGGATCTCGCCGATGCCCATGATCGAAATCTCGTCCATGGGAAACAGGCTCTCGAGCCCCGCGGCGGTCATGCCGGTGCCGCCGATGCCGGTGAAGCTCACCGGTTCGGGGGACGCCTCGGAAAGCCCGCGCATGAGCGCCGCGCCCAGGCGGTCGCCCGAGGCCTCGCCCGCAATAAGGAAGACGCGCATCAGCCGGGCCTCCGGCGCGACCAGAGGAAGAGCCCCGCCGCCTCGGCCTCGGCCATGGTCCGCGGCTGATCGAGGACGAGAACGCCGCCCGCCTCGAGGATCAGCCCGGAGAGGCCCGCGCGGGCGGCGCCGCGCAGGGTCTCGGGGCCGACGGTGGGCAGATCGGCGCGGCGGTCCTGCCCGGGCTTCGGCGCCTTGTAGAGGAGCCCGCCGCGCGCCGCCCCGGGGAGCCCCGCCAGCAGCGCGTCGGTCCCGGCCTCATCCTCGCGTGCGATCACCTTGCCGCCCGCGATCACGCAGGCCTGGCCGAGGTCGGCTTCAGCCATCTCTGAGAGCGCGGCATCCCCAAGGAGCGCCGCCTCGGCATGGCTGTCGTCGGGGTGGCGCGTGGTCGGCACGCCCTCGGGCAGGAGCAGTTCGGGCGCGGCCTCGTGGGCGGGCAGGATGGCAAAGCCCGCCTCTTCGAAGAGCGCCAGCACGATGCGCAGCGCGCCGTCGTCGCCAAGCGCCAGGGCCTCCGTCAGACGCGGCACCAGCGGCGCGGTCGCGGCGTCGATGCGGGCGGGGTCGATCACTGGCCGGTCGATGCCGCCGCAGAGGCAAAGCGCGGTCACGCCGCGCGCCTTCAGATCGGCGATCAGCGTGCCCAGCGTCTCGAGCCGGAAGCTGAGGTCGGGGGTGAGGCTCTCGGGCGGGCTGTCGGCCAGGGCCGCCACGACGACCGGGCCCTGCGCGGCAGAGACCACGGCGCCCGGCAGCGCGCCCCGTCCGGCGATCAGCGCCAGCACCGGCTCAGCCCGGGGTCAGGAAGTGGCGGTCGGTCTCGCTCAGCACGAAGTCGACGATCTCGCGCACATAGGCGCTCTCCGTCTCTTCGCCGAGCCGCCGGGCGCGGTCCTGGAAGGCGCCCTCGCCCTGGGCCAGCATCTGGAAGGCGGCCCGCAGCGCGGTGATGTCCTTGCGCGCCACGCCCCGGCGCTTCAGCCCGACGAGGTTCAGCCCGTCGAGCACCCCGCGCGGGGCCTGCACGAGGCCGTAGGGAATGACGTCGTTCGTCACCATGGTCACCGCGCCGATGATCGCGCCACGCCCGATGCGGACGAACTGGTGCACGCCCGAGAGCCCGCCGACGATGACCTCGTCCTCGATCACGCAGTGGCCCGCGACGGCGCAGTTGTTCACCAGGATGACGTGATTGCCGATCTGCACGTCGTGGGCGACATGGCAGCCCGCCATGAAAAGCCCGTCGTCGCCGATCCTTGTGACGCCGCCGCCGCCCTCGGTGCCGGCGTTCACGGTGACATGTTCGCGGAAGCGGTTGCGCGCGCCGATCTCGAGGCGGGTCTTCTCGCCCTGGAACTTCTTATCCTGGGGGATCTCGCCGATCACACCGAAGGAGAAGAAGGTATTGCCCGGGCCGATCTCTGTGTCGCCGGTGAGGATGACGTGGCTTTTCAGCACGTTGTCCGCGCCGAGATGTACCTCGGGGCCGATGTGGCAGAACGGGCCGATCTCGCAGCCGGGGCCGATCACGGCCCCTTCCTCGATCACGGCGCTGGGGTGGATCTTTGCCTCGCTCACGCGGAGAGGTCCATCATCGCGGTGAATTCGGCCTCGGCGGCCAGCTCGCCCTCGACGGTGGCGGTGCCCTTGAACTTCCAGACCTTGCCGCCGGGCTTGCCGCGCAGCGTCTCGAGCCGCATCTGCAACTGGTCGCCCGGGACCACCTTGCGGCGGAACTTGCAGCCGTCGATGCCCATGAAATAGATCAGCATGTTCTTGTCGGCGAGATCGAGCGCCACGCCCACCATGACGCCCGCGGTCTGGGCCATGGCCTCGACGATGGTCACGCCCGGCATGATCGGCGTGCCGGGGAAATGCCCCTGGAAATGCGGCTCGTTCATGGAGACGTTCTTGAGCCCCAGGGCCGAGCTGTAACCGTCGATATCCACCACCCGGTCGACCAGGAGGAAGGGATAGCGATGCGGCAGAATCCGCTGGATGAGCTGGATATCGGCGCTCTTGAGATCGTCGGACATGCGCTTCCTCGCCTTAGCTGTCGGGTCTGCGTTCGGTAGCAATGCCACGCCGCGGTGGCAAGCGCGTCACTCCACTGGGGTGGGCTCGCCCTCGCCCATGTCGAAGAGCGGCGCGGTGCCGGAGCCGGGCTCGGGGGCGGGCACTTCGGCTTCAGGCGCCTCGGGCGCAGGCGCGCCCTCGGGGGCCGCCCCGCCCTCGTCGGAGGCGCCGGGCGCGGACATCTCCAGCTCGGCGCCGTCGCCGATCGCCGCGTCGAGCCGGCGGATCGCCAGCTCGGTGATGTCGATGGCATTGGCGCTCAGGAGCACGTTGCCGCGTTCGAGGATCAGCGCCGCGCCCGCCTCGCGCAGGATGTCGGCGAGAACCGGCTGGGCCTGGCTGAAGAAGGTGCGCCGCGCGGTCTCGTCGCGGTTCGACAGCTCGCGCGCCTTGGCGTCCTGCTGGCGGCGCAGCTCCTCAACGCGGGCGTCGAAGGCATCGGCCATGGCGCGGAACTCGACCGGATCGGTCTCGGGCCGGATCTCGGTCAGGCGCTGCTCCTCGGCGGTCAGCTCGGCCTCGAAGCGGCGGTTCTCGGCGGCAAGCGCCCGGCCCTCCTCCTCGATCTGGTCGAGAAGGCGTTGGCCATAGGCGCTTTGGTTGAAGAAGCGGTCGGATTCGATCGTCAGGATGGGCGAGCGCACCACTTCGCGCGAAGCCTCCTGCGCGAAGACCCCACCTGCGGGCAAAAGCGCCGCCGCGGCCAGCCCCGTCAGAAGGAAGCCGCGGCGTCGCATCAGAAGTCGGTGGAGATCGTCAGCTCGAAGTTCTGCTCGCGGTCCTTGTCCTCGCGCTGGAGCGCGTCGGAGAAGTTGAACCGCAGCGGCCCGAGCGGCGTGTCCCAGAAGAGCGAGACGCCGACCACCTGGCGCAGCGAACCGTCCTCATAAAGCACCGTGCCGGTGGCGTCATCGCTGTTGCTGAGCCCCCAGAGCGAGCCGACGTCGTAGAAGACACCGCCGGAGACCCCGTATTCCTCGGGCAGGCCGAGCGGAAACTCCGCCTCGAAGCGGGCCACGGCGAAGTAATCGCCGCCAAGTGCATCATCCACGCCGGCGCCCACTTCGCGCGGGCCGATGCCGCCCGGCTCGAAGCCGCGCATCACCGAGGAGCCCATGAAGAAGCGGTCGGTCACCCGGCTGCTGTCGTCGCCGAGGTAGTTCAGCGCGCCCGCCTCGACGGTGGCGCGCAGGGTGATCTCTTCGCTGAAGGCCAGCCGCTGGGCCACGGCCCGGGCGCGGGTCTCGACGAAGGCCACGTCGCCGCCGACGCCGCCGAAGTCCTGACCGAACTCCAGAAGCACGCCCGCGTCGGGGTTCAGCCCGGTGCGGCGGGTGTCGTAGCTCAGCCGGTAGCCGAGCGAGCTTTTCAGGATCTGCCCTTCGCCCGCCTCGGCGCGGACGATGCCGCCCACTTCGGAGGCATCGGGGATCGAGATGTCGGTGCTCTCGATGTCGTAGCTGAGCTGCAGCCGGGTGTTGTCCGACACCGGGAAGGTCAGCGAGGGCGAGAAGCGCGCCACCTCGGTGTTGTAGTCGGAATCGTCCTCGGTGGTGCGGGCGTAGGACAGCCCCAGCCCCAGCGCGAGGTCGCGGCCCAGCAGCGCCGGCTCGGTGAAGTTGAAGAAATAACGTTCGGTGTCGGCGGTGGTGGTCACCCCGAGGCTGAGCTGCTGCCCCCGGCCGAGGAAGTTCTGCTCGGCGAAGGAGAGGTTCAGACCGAAGCCCGAAGAGGTCGAATAGCTGCCGCCGATGCTGATCGAGCCGGTGGGCTGCTCTTCGACGTCCACGTCGACGATGACCTGCTGCGGCGAGGAGCCTTCCCGCGCCTCGACATCGGCGTCGGCGAAATACCCCAGCGCGCGGATGCGCTCCGCGGCGTTGCGGATCTCGCGCGGGTTGAAGGGGTCGCCCTCGACGATCTCGAACTGGCGGCGCACCACGCGGTCGAGCGTGGTGGTGTTGCCCTCGATGTCGATGCGCTCGACGAAGACGCGCGGGCCGCGGGTCAGCACGAATTCCACGTCCAGCGTCAGGTCGCGGTCGTTACGGGTGACGCGGGGCTCCACGCGCACGAAGTCGAGGCCCTCCTCGACGGCGCGGCGCTCGAGCCGCTCGATGTCACGGTCGACCAGCGTCGGCGCATAGGTCTTGCCGGTGCGCACGGTCACAGCGCGGCGGAAGGCGTCGATGTCCACCTCGGGCAGGTCCGAGGTCACGCTGATCTCGCCGAAGGAGAATTTCTGGCCTTCCTCGACGTTGAAGGTCACGAAGTAGCCGTCGCGCTCCTGCGAGAGCTCGGCGTTCACCCCGGTGATGCGGAAGTCGACATAGCCGCGCGAGGCGTAGAAATCCTCGAGCAGCTGGCGGTCGAACTGGATACGGTCCTCGATGAAGGTGTCGCTCGAGATGATCGCCCGCAGGAGGCCCGCCTGCTTGGTCTCGAGCACCCGGCGCAGCCGGCGGTCGGAATAGGTCTGGTTGCCGACGAAGGCGATGCGCTCGACCTCGGCGACGCCGCCTTCGAAGACCTCGAAGACAAGGTCGACGCGGTTGTCGGAGCGGCGGATCACCCGCGGCTGGACCCGCGCGGCGATGCGGCCCTGCTCGAGGTAGGCATCGGCGATGGTGTTGGCGTCGGCCTCGGCGGTGGTCGGCGAATAGACCCGGCGCGACTGCGACTGCAGGATCGGCTGCAGGTCCTCGTCGTCGATGCGGCGATTGCCCTCGATGGCGATGCGGTTGATCGTGGGATATTCCACCACCCGGATCACCAGAGTGCTGCCCTGGGGCACGATCTCGACGCTTTCGAAAAGCCCCGAGTTCTGCAGGTTCTGGAAGGCACTGTTGAGCTGGGCAGCCGACACCGGCTCACCGCGGGGAATGCCCGCGTAGCTCAGGATCGTGCCCGACTCGATTCTCTGGGCGCCCTCGATCTGCACAGAATTGAAGACGAAACTCTGCGCCACGGCCACTTGCGGCACCGCGACCATTGCGGTCGAGGCGGTCAGCGCAAAAAGTGCGACGGTCGAGGTTCTCGCTAGTTCGCTCAGCGCCACACCAAAGCAGCGCGCGTTCGTCGTGATCGACATCCCGCCTCGTTCCCTTCAGACATCCCTCGGATCGTCAGTATCGGGATTGCCGGGCCTTGTCAAAAGCCTGCGCGGGCTTCGAAAGTCATTGCAGGAGCGAGCCCAGGAGCGTGCCGAAGCCAAGCGCGACGACGATGGTCAGCACGTAGAGAATCCGGTCCCAATTGAGGTTCAGGATCAGTCCCAATCCGCGATATCCGTCGTGTATGGCCTGCATGTCGGCGCCTTGATGCCCTTGGTGATGCCGGCCCCCGGGCCGGTCGAAACTCGGGCACCGACCCTAGGGGCGCATTTTGGCATAAATTGGGCGAAGCGCGCGGGGCGTTCCGCGGGGGCCGCGGCCGGCCCCCGCTCAGGGGCAGAAGAGGTCGTTGGTGATGCCCAGGACCATGATCGACAGGATGATCGCGAGCCCCACCGACATCAGCACCCGCAGCGCCCGGTCCGAGGGCGGCTTCCCGGCGACCGCCTCGTAGGCGTAGAAACACAGGTGCCCGCCGTCGAGCACCGGCACCGGGAAGAGGTTCAGAAGCCCCACCGCCGTCGACAGAACCGCGATGAACCAGATGAAGTTGGTGGTGCCTTGGCTCGCCATGGAGCCGCTGGTCTCGGCGATGCCGATCGGCCCCGAGAGATTGCAGGTCGAGATCGCCCCGGTGATCATGTGCCAGAGCCCCGAGATCGAGCCCTGGATGATCGCGCCGGTCTGGCTCACGCCTGACAGGAAGGCGGTGCCCGGCCCCGGCGCCTCGGTCGCGGGCTCGAAGAACATCCCGCCGACGATGCCGATGCGGTAGACCGTGCGGAAGGAATTGTCGGGCTGCGGCTCGTCGGTGCGGCGCGGGGTCAGCGTGGTCTCGATCACCTCGCCGTCGCGCCAGATCTCGAGGTCGAGCGGCGCGCCCTCGGAGCCCTCGACCCGCTCGCGGAGCTGCTCGAAGGCGAAGACCTCGGTGCCGTCGATCGTCAGGATCACGTCGCCCTGCCGGAAGCCCGCGTCGTCAGCGGCCGAGCGCGGCACCACCGAGGTCGCGATCGGCGGGTAGACGTAGGGCCCGTCGACCACCAGCCGCTCACCGCCACGCTGCACGGTGTAATCGAGCACCGGCTCGAGCGGCAGTTCGTCCAGGAAGCTCTCGAAGGTGGTGGAGCTGTCGAAGCTCGGCGGCACATTGCCCGCGATCTCGACGATCTCGTCGCCGGGTTCGAGCTGTTGCACCGAAGGCAGCGGGCGCAGGTCGCCCACGGTGATCGGCTCGGAGACCACCCCGCGCGCCATGAAGACGCCGGTGAAGACCAGGATCGACAGGATGAAGTTGAAGACCGGCCCCGCCGCCACCGTGGCCGCCCGCGCCCAGAGCGGCGCGCCGTTCATGGTGCGGCGCTTCTCGGCCTCGCTCAGCTCCTGCATGGCAGCATCGTCCTTGCCGCCCGAGGCATTGGCGTCACCGCGGAACTTCACATAGCCGCCAAGCGGGAAAAGCGCAACTTGCCAACGGGTTCCGCGCTTGTCCTCGCGCGCGTAGATCACCGGCCCGAAGCCCAGCGAGAAGACATCGGCGTCGATCCCCGACCAGCGCCCGACGATGTAATGGCCGTATTCGTGGATCGCCACGATCACCGAGAGCGCCACGACAAATGCCAGGAGCGTCCAGAGCAGCCCGCCGAACTGCGGAATCAAAGTCAAGAAATCCAAAACCGCGAGCTCCCTCAGCCTATGGCCTCATCCGCCGCTCTACGGGCGAGATCGTCAGCCTGACGCACCTTATCAAGTGTTACCGTGTCGAGATGTAGCCCGCCCTCCGCCGACATCCGCTCCAGCACGCGTTCGACGACGGCGGCCATCTCGAGAAATCCGATCCGCCGTTCGATGAAGGCGTCGAGCGCGCGTTCCTTGGCGGCGTTGAAGACCGCGCCGGCAAGGCCGCCGGTCTCCATCACCTCGCGCGCGAGCCTGAGCGCGGGCCAGCGCGCCTCGTCGGCGGGCCGGAAGGTCAGCTGGCCCAGGCGCACCAGGTCGAGCCGTTCGACCGGCACCGGGCGGCGTTCGGGATAATGCAGCGCGAAGCCGATGGCATGGCGCATGTCCGGCGGGCCGACATGGGCCATGAGTCCGCCGTCGCAGAAGCCCACCAGCGCATGGATCATCGACTCAGGATGCACCACGGTTTCGATCTGCCCCGGCTCCAGGCCGAAAAATTCCCGTGTTTCAATAAGTTCAAGCGCCTTATTGAACATCGAGGCGCTGTCGATGGTGATCCGCTGGCCCATGTCCCAATTGGGATGGGTGGCGGCCTCCTCGGGTGTGGCACCGGCCAGCTTCTCCAGCGGCCAGTCGCGGAAGGCGCCGCCCGAGGCGGTGATGACCACCCGTTCGACGGCCGCGATGTCCTCGCCCAGGAGCGCCTGGAACACCGCGGAGTGTTCGCTGTCGACCGGGATCACGCTGCCGCCGCTGGCGCGGGCGGTCGCCATGACCAGGGGGCCCGCGCAGACCATGCTTTCCTTGTTGGCGAGCGCCAGTTTCGCCCCGCCCTCGAGGGCCGCGAGCCCCGGCGCGAGCCCGGCGGCACAGACGATGGCCGACATCACCCAGTCGGCGGGCCGGCGCGCGGCCTCGATCAGCGCGGCCTCGCCCGCGGCGGCCTCGACCCCGGTGCCCGCCAGCGCATCGCGCAGCGCGGGCAGCTGGTCGTCATGCGCGGTCACCGCGACCTCGGCGCCGAGCCGGGCGGCGTCATGGGCCAGCCGCGCGACGTTGCGCCCGCCGGTCAGCGCCACCACGTCGTAGGCCTCGGGGTCGCGGGCGATCAGGTCGATGGTGTTCTGCCCGATCGAGCCCGTCGCGCCCAGGATCGAGATGCGCCGCCGCTCAGTCATCTCAGCCGGGCCCCGCCAGCCCCGGCGGGAAATCGACGATCTGCCCGGCGAGCAGGATGAAGAGCGCCGCCCCGAGCATCCCGTCGAAACGGTCGAAAAGCCCGCCGTGCCCGGGAATGAGGTTGGAGCTGTCCTTCACGCCCGCGCGGCGCTTGATCGCGCTTTCGGCGATGTCGCCCAACTGGCTGGCCATGGAGATCGCGATGGAGAGCGGCACGAGCCCGTAATGCGCCTCGGTCAGGGCCGCGAAGACGGCCCCCAGCGCGCCCGCGGCGATCCAGCCCGCGACGGTGCCCGACCAGGTCTTCTTGGGACTGACGCGCGGCCAGAACTTCGGCCCACCGATCATCCGCCCGGCGAAATAGCCCGCGATGTCGGTGGCCACGACCACCAGCACCAGCCAGAGCATCCAGATCAGCCCGAAGTCGTCGCGATGGGCCATCATGCCGTAGCCCGCCAGCAGGATCAGCGCCGCGAAGACCGCATAGGTCACCCCGCCGCGCTGCATCTGGCCGAAGCCCAGCATGGCCGGCGCGAGCAGCAGCGGCATGGCGGTGGTCGCGGGCACCTCTCCGGCGACCAGCACCGCGATGCCCGCCGCGGCGCCCAGGACGCGCGGGGTCCGCACCCGGTCGCTGTCGAGCATGCCGACCAGCTCCCAGATCATCACCCCGGAGACCAGGGCGATCAGGACGTGAAAGGTGAAGCCGCCGATCCAGACGGCGGCCAGGCCGACCGCGACCAGCACGACCCCCGAGACAAAGCGTTCGCCAAGATCGTTCCAGCGCGCCCTGGGGCTCATGCAGGCACCGCGCCGTAGCGTCTTTCGCGCTTGCCGAAGGAGCGCGTCAGCCCGGCGAATTCCTCGGCGGTGAAATCCGGCCAGAGCGTGTCGACGAACTCGTATTCGGAGTAAGCCGACTGCCAGAGCAGGAAGTTCGAGATCCGCGCCTCGCCGCTGGTGCGGATCACCAGGTCGGGGTCGGGCAGCAGGCAGGTGTCGAGGTAGCGCGGCAGCGTCTCCTCGCCGACCTCCTCGGGGGCGAGCTTGCCCTGGGCCACGTCCTCGGCCAGGCGCCGGGTGGCGCGGGCGACCTCGTCGCGGCCGCCGTAGTTCAGCGCGATGGTGAGATTGGTGCCGGTGCAATGCGCGGTCATGGTCTCGAGCTCGTCCATGAGCCCGCGCAGCTTGGCGTCAAGCCGGAGCCGGTCGCCGATGAAGCGCACCCGCACGTCGTTTTCGCGCAAGGCCCGCGCCTCGCGCGCGATGTAGAGGCGGAAGAGGCTCATCAGCCCCGCCACCTCGTCCTGGGTGCGTTTCCAGTTCTCGGTCGAGAAGGCGAAGATGGTCAGATATTCGACGCCGCAATCGGGGCAGGCCTCGACGATCTCGCGGACGCGGCGGGCGCCGGCCTGGTGCCCGAAAAGCCGCGGCCTCCCGCGGCCCTGGGCCCAGCGGCCGTTGCCGTCCATGATGATGGCCACATGCCGCGGCGGAGCGTCGTTTGTGTCTGTCCTGGACATCGCGTCGCCTCCTCGGCCGTAGCGGAACCCTCGCGCAGGTCTCAGACCTGCATGATCTCGGCCTGCTTGGTCTCGAGCGCTTCGTCGACCCGCTTGATGTAGTCGTCGGTCAGCTCCTGGATCTCGGTCTCCCAGAACTTCTGGTCGTCCTCGGAGATGCCGTCGCCCTTGGCCTTCTTGACCTGGTCCATGCCGTCGCGGCGCACGTTGCGGATCGCGACGCGGGCGCTTTCGGCGTATTGGCCGGCGACCTTGCCGAGCTCGCGGCGGCGTTCCTCGTTCAGCTCGGGGATCGGCAGCATGATGATCGTGCCGTTCATCTGCGGGTTGATGCCCAGCCCGCTTTCCCGGATCGCCTTCTCCACCTTGTTGACCAGGCTCTTGTCCCAGACGTTTACGGTGACCATGCGCGGCTCGGGGACGTTCACCGTGCCGACCTGGTTGATCGGCGTCATCTGGCCGTAGGCTTCGACCTGGACCGGCTCCAGCATCGAGGCCGAGGCGCGTCCGGTGCGGAGCGAGGCGAACTCGGTGCGAAGATTGCTCATCGCGCCGTCCATCCGGCGTTTCAGGTCGTCGGTATCAAGCTCGAAATCGTCTGACATGGTAAAGTGCCCGCTCGGATGATTTTTTCTTCCTCCCGCCTTCTAGGACAGGCAGGGGCGGATGTATAGGCATTTGCCGCAAATCCGGGCCCGCCGAGGGCCCGCCGCGGCCCCGCTCAGCCCTGCACGCGGGTGTAGGTTCCCTTACCCGCGAGGATGCCCCGGAAGCCGCCCGGCTCATCGAGCGAGAAGACGATGATCGGCAGGTTGTTGTCCCGCGCCAGCGCGATGGCGGAGGCATCCATGACCTTCAGGTGCTTGGCCAGGCAGTCGTCGAAAGAGACCGTCTCGTAGCGCACCGCGTCGGGGTGCTGCATCGGGTCCTTGTCGTAGACGCCGTCGACCTTGGTGCCCTTAAAGATCGCCTCGCAGGCCATCTCGTTGGCGCGCAGCGTGGCCGCGGTGTCGGTGGTGAAATAGGGGTTGCCGGTGCCCGCGGCGAAGATGCAGACGCGCTTCTTCTCGAGGTGACGCACGGCGCGGCGGCGGATGTAGGGTTCGGCCACCTCGTCCATGCGGATCGCCGAGATCACCCGGGTGAAGACCCCGAGGCTTTCCAGGGCCGATTGCATCGCCAGCGCGTTCATCACCGTCGCCAGCATGCCCATGTAGTCGGCGGTGGTGCGCTCCATGCCCTGGGCCGAGCCCGCGAGCCCGCGGAAGATGTTGCCGCCGCCGATGACCATGCAGATCTCGACGCCCATGTCGTGCACCGACTTCACCTCGCGGGCGATGCGCTCGACCGTCGGCGGGTGCAGCCCGTAGCCCTGGTCGCCCATGAGCGCCTCGCCTGAAATCTTCAGGAGCACGCGCTTGAAGGTGGTGGTGTGCTCGTCGCTGGCGGTCATGTTGCGCTCCGTCCCTGTGGCGGTCTAGGATCGCGGCCATAGATGTCGGAATTCCCGCCCGATGACAATGGCGCGGGCCCCGGACAAAGGCTTTCCGCCGATGATCGATCTTTCCGCGCTTGATCCCCACCGGCCCGTGCTGATCGCCGGGCCCACGGCCTCGGGGAAATCCGGCCTGGCGTTGCGCATCGCCGAGGCCCAGGGCGGGGTGATCGTGAACGCCGACGCGATCCAGGTCTTCTCGGACTGGCGGGTGCTGACCGCCCGCCCCGCACCCGGTGACGAAGCCCGCGCGCCGCATGCGCTCTATGGTCATGTGCCGGGCCATGAGCCCTATTCCGTCGGCGCCTGGCTGCGCGAGGCGGTGCCCTATCTCGAGGCCGGGCCAAGGCCGATTTTCGTCGGCGGCACGGGGCTTTACTTCACCGCGCTCACGCGCGGTCTGGCGCAGATCCCGCCCATCCCCCAGGCGATCCGCGAGGAGGCCATGGCCCGGCTCGAGGCCGATGGCCCCGCGGCGCTCCTGCCCGAGATCGACGCCGAAACCGCGCGCGGCATCGACCGGCAGAACCCGATGCGCGTGCAGCGCGCCTGGGAGGTCCTGCGCGCCACCGGCCGCGGGCTCGCCGCCTGGCAGGCCGACACGCCGCCGCCGCTCCTGCCGCTGGCGCGCGCCCAGGCCTTCGTGATCGGCGCCGACAAGGGCTGGCTCACCCCCCGGATCGCGACACGTTTTGAGCAGATGATCGCCGAAGGGGCGCTCGATGAGGCAGAGACCAACGCGCCGGGCTTCACGACCGCCCTGCCCTCGGCAAAAGCCATTGGCGCGCGCGAGCTGATTGCGCATGTTAGGGGCGAGATGAGCCTCGAGGACGCCATGACCCGCGCGATCATCCAGACGCGGCAATTCGCCAAGCGCCAGCGCAGCTGGTTCCGCTCGAACATGGCGGGCTGGCGCTGGCTCGACCCGGAACGCGCGGAGGCCTGAGCATGAGCGCCGGCCCCAGCTTCCTGCGCAAACCCGCGCGCATCCACGAGACCACGCCCGAGGCGGGCCCTGTGCGCTGCCAGAACATCGCGCAGTTCACCCAGGGCGCGCCCTGGCGGCTGTCGGACCTGCACGACCGCGACACCGACCTGCTGATCTGGATCACCAAGGGCCAGGGCCGCGCCAATATCGGCGGGGTGATGCGCGGCTACGGCAGCCACAACGCGATCTTCGTGCCCGCCGGCACGCTCTTCGCGCTGGAGCTCGGCCCGCAGGTCCTGGGCAGCGTGATCGAGGCGCCCTCGGGCATGTTCGCCCTCTCCGAGCGGCGCCCGGAACACATCCGCTCGCGCGACAGCCTGGCCCAGGCCGAGCTGACCGCCGCGATCGAGGCGATGATGCGCGAGATCGGCCGCGACCGGCTCTATCTGCGCGACGCGCTTGGCGCGCATCTGCGGCTCGTCTCGGTCTGGCTGCGCCGCCAGCTCGCCGAGGGCACCGCCGACCGGCCCGACGAAAGCGCGAGCCAGCGGCTGACCCGGCGCTTCTCGGAGATCCTCGTGCGCGACTACCGCTCCGACCGGGTGATGGCCGATTACGCCGCGGCGCTCGGCGTGACGCCGACGCATCTGACCCGCACCTGCCGGGCGGCGGCGGGCAAGACCGCCGCCGAGATGATCACCGAGCGCAAGCTCTACGAGGCGCGCGTCATGCTGGGCCGAAGCGAGCCGCCGATCTCGGGCGTGGCCGAGGCGCTGGGGTTTCATTCGGCGGCCTATTTCAGCCGCTTCGTGCAAAGCCACACCGGGCAGACGCCCTCCTCGCTACGGCGGCGCGCGCTTGGCGCGGGGCGCCCATGAGCCGCGCCCATCCCGCCCTGCCCCGGCTTGGCGCGGAATACCGCGCGGGCCAGCTCTCGCGCCGGGAGTTCCTGACCCGCGCCACGGCGCTCGGGGCCGGCGCGGGCCTTCTCGGCGCGCTTGGCCTGCCGCGCCCGGCCCAAGCGCAATCCGCCCCGAAGCGCCGGCGCGGCGGCACTTTGCGGATCCAGCAGGACGTGCGCGCGCTCAAGGATCCGCGCACCGCCGACTGGCCGCATATCGCCAATGTCACCCGCGGCTGGCTCGAATACCTGGTGGAATACCGCCCCGACGGCTCGATCCGGGGGATGCTGCTCAGCGACTGGGAGGTGAACGACGACGCCACCGAGTATCTCCTGACCGTGCGGCCCGGCGTCCTCTGGTCCGACGGCAAGGCCTTCACCGGTGAGGACGTCCTGCGGATGTTCGACTACTGGTGCGACGGCACGGTGCCCGGCAACGTCATGTCGGCGAGTCTCTCGAGCCTCGTCGACCCCGAGACCCAGCGCCTGCGCAAGGGCGCGGTGAGCCTCGCGCCCGACGGGCGGCTGCGGGTGCGCCCGGCCCGGCCCGACGTGACGCTCATGGTGGCGCTGGCGGATTATCCCGCCGCGGTGATCCCGCCGGGCTTCGACCCCGAGACCATGCTCGAGGCGCCGGTCGGCACCGGCCCTTACCGCCCCGAGACGATCCGCACCGGCGAGATCGCGGTGCTGGTCCGCCGCGAGGGCTTCGAGTGGTGGGGCGACAAGGTGCCGGGCTTCGGGCCCGCGACGCTCGACCGGGTGGAGTTCATCGACCTCGGCAGCGACCCGGCCTCCTGGGTGGCGGCGATCGAGGAAGACCGCGTCGACATGCTTTATGAAAACGTCGGGCGCTTCATCGATGCGGCGACCGAGCTGGGCTGGGACAGCGCCGAGGTGCAGACCTCGGCCACCGTGGTGCTGCGCGGCAACCAGGAGGCCAAGGTCGGCGGCCGCCCGCTTTACGCCGACGCGCGGCTGCGGCGCGGGCTGGCTTTGGCCATCGACAACGGCATCTGCCTGGAGCTCGGCTACGGCAACCGTGGCGAGGTCGCCGCCAACCACCATGTCGCGCCGATCCAGCCCGATTACGCCGACATCGGGCCAGCGCGCTACAACCCCTCGCAGGGGCGCGCGCTGATCGTGCAGTCGGGCAAGATTTCCGTCGAACACGAGGTGGTCACGCTGGACGACGGCGTGGCGCGGCGCACCGGCGAGGCGGTGGTGGCGCTGCTTCTGGACGCGGGCATCCCCGCGCGTCAGCAGGTGCTGCCGGGCTCGCGCTTCTGGGCCAACTGGAAGGCGTTCCCGCTGTCGATCACCGAGTGGAACCATCGGCCTCTGGGCGTACAGACGCTGACGCTGGCCTATCGCTCGAACGCGGTCTGGAACGAATCCGCCTATGCCAATCCCGCCTTCGACGCCGCGCTCGACGAGGCTCGGGCGCTGGCCGACGCCGAGGAGCGGGCCGAGGTCATGGCCCGGCTCGAGACCATGCTGGTCGAGGACGCGGTGATCGTGCAGCCCTATTGGCGCTCGCTGTTCCGGCACTACCGCCCGGGGCTGGTCGGGGCCGAGATGCACCCGGCCTTCGAGATCCATCTCTACCAGCTGGGCTGGGCGGAGGACTGAAGCCGGGTTTGTGTGGTGGCTTGAGGGCTGCTCGGCCACGCGGGCTGTGCATGGACGTGAATCGCCCGCATCGCACCCGCAGCTGAAATCCGCTGGTCGTGCCGCGACACAGGCCCGAAGCGCGCACCCGCACCGTGCACCTAGCCCGGCTCACGACCCCCAGATCACCTTCACGTAATGCGTGGTTTCCTTGTAGGGCGGCACGCCGCCGTATTTCTCCACCGCGCCGGGCCCGGCGTTATAGGCCGCCAGCGCCAGCCGCCAGGAGCGGAAGCGGGTGTATTGCGCCTTGAGGTACCGCGCCCCGCCCTCGAGGTTCTGGCCGGGATCATGCGGATCGACGCCGAGCCGCCGCGCCGTGGCGGGCATGAGCTGCGCCAGCCCGATCGCGCCCTTGTGCGAGACCGCTTTGGGGTTCCAGCCCGATTCCTGCTGCACCAGCCGCAAAAAGAGGTCCTCGGGCACCCCGTGCCGCCGCGCCGCCGCCCGCGCCGGAGCGAGATAGGCGCCCGAGTAACGGCCCTGGAAGGCCGGGCCCTCGTCATCCCATTTCGTCGGTGTCTTGACCCGCGCCGGCTGCAGCCGCACCGAGGCGCGGTATTGCTCCGAGGCGCGCTTGTCGAGCACGCCGGTCTGGCTGCTGAAGAGCTTGGCCCGCCCTTGGGTCGACAAAATATCCGCCGAGGCGCCGCTGGCCGCCACGGCCAGGATCACGGCCGCGCCGATCATCCGTCCCATGGTTCCCCCGTCCCTGTCACGTTCACTGTCGTGCTGGGCGCGGACTATACCCGCTTCGCGTGATTTTGCGAGTCCCGAGGTCAGGGTTAAGGCCACCTTGTGAATTCCCCGGTTTTGGTCGATCCGGCAAATGTGTAACCTCTCGTCGACGCGGGCCCACGGGGTCCGGAATCGGGAAAGCTAGAAAGGGATGTCATGGCCGGATCCGTGAACAAGGTGATCATCGTGGGCAATCTGGGCCGGGACCCCGAGACGCGCACGTTCCAGAACGGCGGCAAGGTGTGCAACCTGCGCATCGCCACCTCGGAACAATGGAAGGACCGCAACACCGGCGAGCGCCGCGAGAAGACCGAATGGCATTCGGTGGCGATCTTCGCCGAGCCGCTGGCGCGCATCGCCGAGCAATACCTGCGAAAGGGCTCCAAGGTCTACATCGAAGGCCAGCTCGAGACCCGCAAGTGGCAGGACCAGTCGGGCCAGGACCGCTATTCGACCGAGGTCGTGCTGCGCCCCTACCGCAGCGAGCTGACGCTGCTCGACAGCCGCGGAGGCGGCGGTGACGGCGGCGGCTTCGGCGGCGGTGGCGGCGGCTACCAGGACGACCAGGGCGGCTATGGCGGCGGCGGCTACGGCGGCGGCGGTGGTGGCGGCTTCGGCGGCGACCAGGGCGGCGGCGGCGGTGGCTCGCGCGCGCCCTCGCGCGATCTTGACGACGAGATCCCGTTCTAAGCCTTTCCGCCTTCTGGCAAAGAACATGCGCCGCGTCCCGGGCTTTGGGGCGCGGCGTTTTTCTTTGGGGGCGGGCGCGCGCGGGCAAGGCGGGTCTTTTTTCTGAGAAAATGCGGGTTCGGCGCGTCCGCAGCCGGGCCTCGCCGAACGCGGTTAAATTGCTCCGGGCAGATCAGCGTGCCTCACGCGGCGGGGCCTCGCGCGCGCCCACGCCTCGCTTCGCCCAATTCCATCGCCGCGCCCCTCCGACAGCCCGCCGCACCCCGGCGCCCTTGGCCTCCGCCCTCCCGGGCCCCATGTCAGGACAAAGGCAACAACCACCACGGGCAGACGCATGGCATGGTCCTTCCGCATCGGGCGGCTCCTCGGCTCGGAGCTGCGCGTCCACGCGACATTCTTCCTGCTGCTTCTCTGGATCGGCGTCTCGGCCTGGGGCAGCGGCGGTCCGGCGGCGGCGGCGCTGAACATCACCTTCATCCTGCTGCTCTTCGCCTGCGTCCTGGCGCATGAGTTCGGCCATGCGCTCATGGCGCGGCGCTACGGCATCCGCACCCCGGACATCACGCTTCTGCCGATCGGCGGGCTGGCGCGGCTCGAACGCATGCCCGAACGCCCCGGCCAGGAGATCGCCGTGGCGCTGGCGGGCCCCGCGGTCAACGTCGGCATCGCGCTGGTGCTCTGGCTCGCGGGCTTCGGGCCGATGACCCAGGCCACGGGCCTCGGCGGCACGCTGGCGGGGCTCATGGGCGGGCTCCTGAGCGTCAACATCCTGCTGGTCGTCTTCAACATGATCCCGGCCTTCCCGATGGACGGCGGGCGGGTGCTGCGCGGGGTGCTGGCGATCTTCCTGCCGCGCCTGCGCGCCACGCGTTACGCGGTGCGGCTGGGCCAGGGGCTGGCAATCCTCTTTGCCGCCTATGCGCTCTGGACCGGCAGCTTCCTGCTGGGGCTCGTGGCGCTGTTTGTCTTCTTCGCGGGCAATGCCGAGCTGACCGAGATGCGCGCCCGGTCCCGCTTCGATCACCTGAGCGTCGGCGACGCGATGATCGGCGAGTTCACCCATCTCTCGCCCGAGGCACCCGCCGGCCCCGCCGCCGAGCTGGCCCGGTCGAGCCCGCAGGACATCTTTCCGGTGATCGGGCCCGACGGGCGGCTCGGCGGCTTCGCCACGCCCGACGCGCTCCTGCGCGCCCCCGCAGCGGCGCGGGTCTCCGAGGTCATGTCGCCCGAGGCCCCGAGCCTGCCGATGAGCCGCCCGGCGGTGCAGCTGATCACGCTCCTCGATCAATACCCGGCGGTGGGCGTGACCGGACCCTCGGGGCGGCTTCTGGGATATGTCACCCGCGAGAGCGCGGCGCGGCTCTTCAGGCAGCGCGGCGGCTGAGCGCCTCCTCGAGCAGCCCCAGCACCATCTCGCGCGGGACATCCGAGGTCACGAAGGCCCGCCCGATGCCGCGCGCCAGGATGAAGCGCAGCGCACCGTCCACGACCTTCTTGTCCTGGCCCATGAGGTCCAGAAGCCCCGCCGCATCCGGCAGGGGCCCGGGAATGTCGGAAAGGTCGGTCTTCATGCCCATGGCGCTCAGATGCGCGCGCACGCGGCTTGGCTCCTCCTGCGGGCAGAGGCCCAGCCGGGCGGAGAGCTCGAAGGCCAGCGCGCAGCCAAGCGCCACGCCCTCGCCGTGCAGGAGCCGGTCGGAATAGCCCGTGGCCGCCTCGAGCGCGTGGCAGAAAGTGTGGCCGAGGTTCAGAAGCGCCCGGTCGCCCTGTTCGGTCTCGTCGCGGGCGACGATCTCGGCCTTCATCTCGACCGAGCGGCGGACGGCATAAAGCCGCCCCGCGGCATCGCCCGCGGCCAAGGCCGGGCCCTGCGCTTCGAGCCAGTCGAAGAATTCCGCGTCACCCAGAAGGCCGTATTTCACCACCTCGCCGTAGCCCGCGAGGAAGTCGCGCCCGGGCAGGCTGTCGAGGACCGAGATGTCGGCCAAGACCCGCGCGGGCTGGTGGAAGGCGCCGACCAGGTTCTTGCCGTGCGGCGAGTTGATCCCGGTCTTGCCGCCGACCGAACTGTCGACCTGGGCCAGGAGCGAGGTCGGGATCTGCACGAAACGCACGCCGCGCCGCAGGATCGCCGCGGCAAAGCCGACGAGGTCGCCGATCACCCCGCCGCCGAGCGCGATCACCACGTCGCGCCGCTCGATCCGCTGGGCGAGCAGCCATTCGACCACCTCCTGCAGATGCGCCCAGCTTTTCGTGGCCTCGCCCGCGGGCAGGCTCAGCGCCTCCGAGGCGATACCCGCCTCAGACATGGCCGCCTGCAGCCGCGCCAGGTGCAAGGGCCCGACGTTGTCGTCGGTCACGATGGCCACCCGGGGGCGCGCCAGGACCGGCGCGATCTCGCGGCCGGCGGCCTCGATCAGGCCGGGGCCGATCCGCACCTCGTAGGACCGGGCCCCAAGCGCCACATGCACGGTTTCACTCATCACTTCGCTCCCATCACGTCGGGCCGGGTCGTCAGCGCGTCCAGCACCGCCCGCGCCGTGTCGTCGATCGAAAAGCCGGGCTCGGTCGCCACGGTCAGATCGGCCTCGGAATAGATCGGCACCCGCGCCTCGAACAGATCGCCCAGCGTCCGGTAGGGATCGGGCGTCCGCAGAAGCGGCCGGGTGTCCTTGTGGCGGACGCGCGACCACAGCAGGTCCAGGTCGGCCTTGAGCCAGACCGAGACGCCCTTGTCGCTGATCATCCGCCGGTTGCGGTCCTGCAGGAAGGCCCCGCCGCCGGTCGACAGCAGCGCCGGCGCGCCGTCCAGGAGACGGGCCAGCACCTCGCTTTCACGGCGCCGGAAGAAGGGCTCTCCGTCGCGTTCGAAAATCTCGGCGATGCTCATCTGCGCGGCGGCCTCGATCTCGGCGTCGGAATCGAGGAACGGCACATCCAGCATCTGCGACAGCGCGCGGCCGACCGCGGTCTTGCCCGCGCCCATCATGCCCACGAGAACCACCGGTTTCCTAAGGGCGCGCCGGTATTTTCGCGCTGTCTCGGCCATCACCTGCTCACTTCACAAGTTTTCGGCGTGAATGACGTGAACTCGCTCAAAAGGCCAGTTATAACTGCAAAAAATTGCCGAGGCAGAAGGCGGACGGATCCATGGGGCGACTTCTAAAATGGCTGTTTTACCTGGTTATTCTGGGCGGCATCGCGCTTGTCGCCTATGCCTACCTGGGTGAGTTCTTCGGCGCCGACTTCTCGCCGCCGCAGGCGGAGATTCGCCAGCCGGTCGATCTGGATGCGGATTGAAGCGCATCTGACGGCGCTCCTGCTGGCCGCGGCGCCCGCCGCGGCCCAGGGGCCCCTGTCGGCGATCGACTGGCTGAGCGAGGACGCCCCGCCGGTGGCCGCCCCGCGCGAGCCGCGCGCGGGCCCCGAGGGGGAGCCCCTGCCCCGCGACGAGCCGCCGGTGGCCGATGCGGTCTCCACCCCGGATGTCTCCGAGGCGACGCTGGGCGAGCCGACGCTGGGCGCGGTCGGGCTTCTGCCCAGTGCCACGACCGGGCTGCCGCCCTCGCTCTGGGAGGCAAGCGAGGCCGAGCGGCTGACCCGCCGCATCGCCGAGGCCGAGGCGCCGGTGCCCGCCATCGCCGCGCTGATCAACACGCTCCTGCTGGCCGAGGCGCGGCCGCCCTCGGGCGCGGGCGACGGCGCGGCCTTCGTGGCCGCGCGGGCGGAGCGGCTGATCGCCAATGGCTCGGTCGATCCGGCGCTGGCGCTGCTTGAACGCGCGGGTCCCGAGCATCCCGATCTGTTTCCGCTCTGGTTCGAGGCCTCGCTGCTCGAAGGGCGGCTGACCGAGCCCTGCGAGGCGCTCAACGCCGACCCCAAGCTGACCGACGACCTGGTCTCGGACATCTTCTGCGCGGCGCGGCAGGGCGACTGGCCGCGCGCCTATCTGACCTTCCAGACCGCCGGCGCGCTCGACACCCTGGGTCCGCGCGACCGCGACCTTCTGGAGCGCTTCCTCGATCCCGAGCTGGCGGGCGGGCTGCCCTCGCTGCCGCCGCCCTCGACCCCGAGCGCGCTGCAGTTCCAGCTCTTCGAGGCGATCGGAGAGCCCCTGCCGACCGGCCCCCTGCCCCGCGCCTTCGCGGCGACGGATCTCTCCGGCGACCAGGGCTGGAAGGCACAGATCATGGCCGCCGAACGGCTGGCCCGCGCCGGGGCGCTGTCGGAGAACCGGCTCCTGGGCATCTACACCCTGCGCCGGCCCGCGGCCTCGGGCGGGGTCTGGGACCGGGTCGAGGCGCTGCAACGCTTCGACATCGCCATGACCGCGCGCAATCCGACCTCGGTCGCCAATGCGCTCTCGCGGATCTGGCCCGAGATGGCCGAGGCCGATCTGCTGATTCCCTTTGCCGCGCTTTACGGCGACCGGCTCATGTCGCTGCCGCTGACCGGCGCGGCGCGGCAGCTCGCGCTGCAGGCGGGGCTTCTTTCCGAGAGCTACGAGCGCGCCGCCGCCGAGGTGGACACCGAGCGCCCCGAGATGCGCTTTCTCGCCGCCGTGGCGCGGGGCGCGGCGCCCGAGGGGGTGCCCGACCTGCCCCATGCCGCCGCCATCGCCGCGGGCTTCGGCCAGGCCGCGCCGCCCGCCGGGCTGCAGGCGTTGCTCGACGCCGGGCGGCTGGGCGAGGCGATCCTGCGCGCCATCGAGCTGTTCGACACCGGCGCCCAGGGCAATGACGCCCAGCTGATCGACGCCATCGCGACCTTCCGGGCCGTGGGGCTCGAGGACACCGCCCGCCGCGCCGCGCTGCAACTGGCGCTCTTGTCCGAAGAACACGGCGGGCGATGAGCGACGGGCGGATGATCTCGGCCTTTCTCGAGGCCCAGGCCGCCGAACGGGGCGGCGCGGAGAACACGCTTCTGGCCTATGGCCGAGACCTCAAGGACGCCTCGGAGTGGCTCGCGGGCCGGGGGCTCGATTTCACCCGCGCCGGGCGCAGCGACATCGAGGCCTATCTGGTCCATTGCGACGCCCAGGGCTTTTCCCGCGCCACCCGCGCGCGGCGGCTTTCGGCCTTGAAGCAGATCTACCGCTTCGCCTTCGAGGAGGGCCTGCGCGGCGACAACCCGACGCTGCAGATCGCCGGGCCCGGCCGCGACAAGCGCCTGCCCGAGACGCTGGACCTCGCCGAGGTCGACCGCCTCTTGGACGCCGCCACCCGGCTCGGCCGGACCGAGGCCGACCGGCTGCGCAACACCTGCCTGATGGAGCTGCTCTACGCCACCGGCATGCGGGTCTCGGAGCTGGTCTCGCTGCCGCTCTCGGCGGCGCGGGGCGATCCGCGCATGCTGCTGATCCGCGGCAAGGGCGGCAAGGAGCGCATGGTGCCGCTTTCGCCGCCCGCCCGCGAGGCGCTGGCCGACTGGCTCGACCACCGCGAGGCCACCGAGGAGGCCCGGCGCTTGGGCGGCGAAAAGCCCTCGCCGCATCTCTTCGCCTCGCGCGGGAAATCCGGGCATCTGACGCGCCACGGCTTCTACGCGCTGATCAAGGAGATCGCGGTGGCCGCCGGCATCTCGCCCGCCCGGGTCACACCGCACCGGCTGCGCCACGCCTTCGCCACACATCTTCTGGAGAACGGCGCCGACCTCCGGGCGATCCAGACCTTCCTCGGCCATGCCGATGTGGCCACCACCGAGATCTACACCCATGTTCTCGAGGAACGGCTGCGCGCGCTCGTGCTGGATCACCACCCCCTGGCAGGTGATTGAGCCGCACCTCTTGTTCCGGGGCGCGCGGGACCACATAACCCAAGCATCAGTTACCTAAGAGGACGCGACCTTGGACGCCGCTTTCTGGATCACCGCCTTCGCCATCCTGGCCCTGCTCGTCTTGTCGGGCTTCTTCTCGGGCTCCGAGACCGCGCTGACGGCCGCCTCGCGCGGCAAGCTGCGCGCCGCCGTGGACAAGGGCAACAAGGGGGCCGAACGGGCGCTGAAGATCACCGAGGACAACGAGCGGCTGATCGGCTCGGTGCTGCTCGGCAACAACCTGGTGAACATCCTGGCGACCTCGCTCGCGACCGCGCTTTTCACCAATCTCTTCGGTGAATCGGGCGTGGCGCTGGCCACGCTGATCATGACGCTGCTGGTGCTGATCTTCGCCGAGGTGCTGCCCAAGACCTATGCGATCACCAATCCCGAAAGCGCCGCCAGCCGCGTCTCGCCGGTGATCCAGGTGGTGATCCTGGTCTTCGCCCCCGTGGTGGGCGCGGTGCGCGCGCTGGTGCGCGGCATCCTGGCGCTGGTCGGCGTGAAGACCGACCCCGACAGCCATGTCCTCGCGGTGCGGGAGGAAATCGCCGGCGCGATCAACCTCGGCCATTCCGAGGGCGTGGTCGAGAAGGAGGACCGCGACCGCATCCTCGGCGCGCTCGACCTGGGCGAGCGCACCGTCGAGGAGATCATGCTGCACCGCTCCTCGATCGAGATGATCGACGCCGCCTCGGACCCTTCGGACATCCTGCAGCAGTGCCTCGAAAGCCCGCACACGCGGCTGCCGATCTTCCGGGACGACCCCGAGAACATCATCGGCGTGGTGCACGCCAAGGACCTGTTGCGCGCCATGTACAAGCTGATGGAGGGCCGCGAGGCCTCGATGCAGGCGCTGCAGGACTTCAACATCGCGGAAGTGGCGATGAAGCCCTATTTCATCCCCGACACCACCTCGCTCGACGACCAGATGCGCCAGTTCCTGCGCCGCCGCACGCATTTCGCGCTGGTGGTCGACGAATACGGCGCGCTGCAGGGGCTGATCACCCTCGAGGACATCCTCGAAGAGATCGTCGGCGAGATCACCGACGAGTTCGACCCCGATGCCGACCATGCGATCACCATGGCGGAAGACGGCTATTACTGGATCGACGGCCTGATGACGATCCGCGACTTCAACCGCGCGACCGACCACCAGCTTCCCGACGAGGAAGCCAATACCGTCGCCGGGCTGGTGATCCACGAGGCGCAGATGATCCCGACCGTCGGCCAGGCTTTCGTGTTCCACGGGTTCCGCTTCGAGGTGGTCGCCCGCGAGAACAACCGGATCACTCGGCTGAAAGTGCGCGCGCTCGATATGGCGCCGCGTCCGGCTGAGGCGACGTGACCAGCTCCAGCCGGTAGCCGCCCTCGCCCGCGCCCATCTCGACCTCGGCGCCGATCTGTTCGGCGGCGCTTTCCATGAGCCGCATGCCGATCGAGGCGATCTCGGTCTCCTCGGTGGGCAGCGTGGTCGCCGCGCCGCCGATGCCGTTGTCCTCGCAGAGAAGCCGGAAGCCGCCGTCCTCGCGGTCCTCGATCACCACCCGCACCGCGCCCTTGCGGCCGTCGGGGAAGGCATGCTTGGCGGCATTGGCCGCGAACTCGCTGACGATCATGGCGATCTGCGAGGCGGTGCGGCTCTCGGTCTCGAGCCGGGCCAGCCGGGTCTCTATCCCGACGTTGGCGGGCATCTGCGGGCGCAGCAGCTCCACCACCCGGTCGATGTAGGTATCAAGCCGCACGCGGTTGGTCTGGTTGGTGTTGTAGAGCTCGGCGTGCAGCTGGGAGATGGCGTTCACCCGCCGCGAGATGGCGGCCAGCGCCTCCTTGGTCTCGGGGCTCTTGGCGCGGCTGGTGTAGATGCGGATGAAGCTGGCCACGGTCTGCAGCGAGTTCTTCACCCGGTGGTCCATCTCGCTGCGCAGCACCTCTTCGTTGCGGATCGCGCGGCGCAGTTCCAGAAGCCGCATGACCTGTTCGGCCAGCGCCGAGAGGCTGCGCCGCTGCCGCGCCGTCAGCTCGCGCGGGCGGGTATCCAGCACGCAGAGCGCACCCAGAGAATGCCCCCGGTCCGAGACCAGCGGCGCACCGGCGTAGAAGCGGATCGGCTCCTCGCCCTCGATGCAAAGCGGGTTGTCGGCGGTGCGGGCGTCGGCATGGGTGTCGGGGATCTCGAGGATGCCGTCCTCGAGGATCGTATGGGCGCAGATCGCCTGGTCGATCGGGGTTTCGGGGTAATCGTAGCCGCAGCGGGCCTTGAACCACTGGCGGTCCTGATCCACGAAGGAGACCAGCGCGATGGGCGCGTCGCAGAGATCCTTGATCAGCGTGGTGATCTCGTCGAAGCTCTCCTCCGGTCCGGTGTCGAGTACCTCGAAGTCCCGGAGCTCTTCCAGACGCTCTTTCTGATTTCCGGGCGTGGGTGCACGCATCAACTATGCCTTTCCTGTGCCCCGAGGGCGCGGCAGTCCGTATCTGACCCGCGGCATGACTTGCCACGCGCCGGATTGCCTGCTTTGGGAGCCTAGGTGAAAATCCTTCTGTCGAGCCGTCAACCGGCACGAATGGTTACTTGTCAGTTAAAAGATACAATTAATTCTGTCAATTTTCCATATTATACAAATGGGCAAGACTTCCATGGCAGAGAGCCCCGCTTCCGTGCAAGAGCCACTGACGATCACCGCGGTGCTGCCCGCCGCGGGCTTCGGGCAGCGCATGCGGGGCGGTGACAAGCTGCTCGAGCAGGTCTCGGGCGAGCCCCTGTTGCGCCGTCTGGCGCGCATGGCGGGGCGGGTTCTGGATCATGTGGTGGTCGCCCTGCCCGCGCCCGATGGTGCCCGCGCGGAGGCCCTTTCGGGTCTGAACCTGACAGTCGCAACCGTCAAGCGGCCCGAGGACGGCATGTCCGCCTCGCTGGTCGCGGGGGTGGCGGCCGCGCCCGAAGGCAGCGCCTACCTGGTGTTGCCCGCCGACATGCCCGAGATCACCGAGGAGGACCTCGCCCGGCTGGCCGCGGCCTTTCGGGCCGGTGGCGGGCGGCGGCTGGTGCGCGCGACGGATGGTGAGGGGAGGCCCGGCCACCCGGTGATCTTTCCCGCCGACTGCCGTCCGGCGCTCCTGGCGCTTTCGGGGGACGCAGGCGCCCGCGAGGTGCTGAGGGCCAACCGCGACCGGCTGGAGAGCGTGACCCTGCCGGGCCGCCGCGCCCTGGTCGACCTCGACACGCCGGAGGACTGGGCCGCGTGGCGCAAGGCGCAGGCGGCGGGGACGACTGGTCGGGAATGACGGCGGGGCTGAGGCTTTGCGTGGGCGGTGTGGCGAGGCTGGCGTTGTGGCGTTTTTCGGGGCGCTTGGGGTGTCGCTCACTGGGAGAAATACAGACCCCGAGAGCCTCGTCGCTTCTGCCTTCTTAGTTATCGCATCGCAGAAAGAATGGCGCGTAACGCCCTATTATTACCAAACATTCTCAAACCTGAAAGCGCGTGCGGCCGCCCGTGTGGCGCCCCATGCCCGCATCTCACACCTCACGCCGCAAACAACACCCGGCATTGATGCGCGTCGAGCGTCGGGCGGGCGGCGGAGAAGCGCATCTCGCCGAGATGCGCCTCGAGCTCGGGGAAGATCTGGAAGATCTCGGCCCGGACCGGGGCCTCTTCCTCGTCGAAGAGCACCTCTCCGGGCTGGAAGCTCTCGGTCCAGAGGCCGTCGCTCTGCACCAGCTCGTGGCCGGCGAAGAGGAAGTTGACGTAGAGCACGCCCTCCTCGGGGATCACGCTTTCGACGCCCTCGAAGGCGCGCAGGCTGCGGGCGGGGATCAGCACCTCTTCCTGCGCGAAGAAGAGCTCCGTCCAGGCGTTGCCGACCAGCACCCGGTGTTCGGGCGAGACCATCATGTCGCGCGCCGGCAAGCCGCGTCCAAGGCTGCCCGCGGGGATGCGCACCGGGGCGAGAGACCGCATCGCCTCGAGCGCGGGGCGCGGGAAATGCCGCTTGCCGACCCAGCGGATGGTCTGGAAGCCGTTGTCGCGGGTCAGCACGCGGTCGCCGGGCAGCAGTTCCTCGACCGGGCGTTCGCCGGTCAGGGTCTTGATCAGCGTGCCGCCGGTGAAACAGGGCGTGCAGGCCGCGGCGACGGGCGAGAGCCCGCTGCCATCCGCCTGCCCCTCTGGTCCGATCCTGTCGATCACCTGGCTCACCTTTACCCCTTTCACCGCTTACGCGCCGCTTGGCCTGCGGCCTGATCCCGGGCCAAGCCACGGGCGCATTGAGCGCCCGGTTTCGCCGTCCCCCGTATTGCCGGGCTTCGGGGCGACAATGGGACCAAAGCGTGAGCATTGTTTGAGCGTCACGCGGCAAGGAGATGGTTTTCCGGCGAAAAATCTTCGGGATTTTGCGCGATTTGTCGGAAACGGCGCGGGTGGTGCGGAGTGAAATGCGGCGGGTCTTCGGCAGGGTCGTGTGAATAAAGGGCCTTCCTGCGGGAGCGCCGATGCTAAGAAAGCAGAGCGTCCTAGGCCGAGCGCCACGCTGCCAACCACAGCCGTCTTTCTCAGAAAATCATCCGATGCGGCGCACCTTCGCCGCTCTCCGCCAGCCTGCCCGCGCCCCCAAACCACCCCGCAAAACAGATCGGGGCGGGATGCCCCACACATCCCGCCCCGCCTTGCCCGTCACCGCGGGCCCGAAGGCCCCCGGCGCGCCGGGTCGCTGCAATGGCGTGTCACTTGGTCAGAAGCTGTGCCTCGTGCTTCTTGAGCGAGCGACGCGCCGATGCGTAGCTGCGCAGTCCCTCGGTCTCGGCCAGCTCGGGGAAGAGCTCGAGGATCTCGTTGCGCTGCGCATTGCCGATGCCCTTGAGGCTGTAATCGCCGGGCTGGAAGCTCTCGGTCCAGGCGCCGTTGGCCAGGACCACCTCGTGACGGTCGAACATGAAGTGGATGTAGCTCACCCCGAGCGAGGTGACCTCGTCCACCCCGGCCAGGCCGGTCAGGTGCTTGGCCGCCGCCAGGACCTCGTTCTCTTCGAAGTAGAGCGCGGTCTTGTCGTTGTTGACCAGCATCCGGTGGTTCGGGCTGACCAGCATGTCATGCTCCGGCAGGTTGTGCCCGAGGCTGCCCGCCCGGATCAGCACCGGCTTCATGTGCGGCTTGCGCGCCAGCTCGAAGCCGGTCAGATCCTTGCGCCCGACCCAGCGGATCTCCTGGATGCCGTTGTCGCGGGTGATGATCCGGTCGCCCTCGCGCAGTTCCTCGACCAGGCGCTCGCCCTTGGGCGTGGCGACCTTGGTGCCGGGGGTGAAACAGGGCACGATTTCCTCGATGTTGAAGAAGTCGAAGCTGCCGGTGACCCGGTCGCCCGAGAGGAACTCGACCGTGCCGTCGATGCCGTTCGAGGGTCGCCCGCCGTCGTCGTCGGGCCGCTCGTTGACGATCCGCCAGTCGACGTCCCGCGCCCCGATGGCCGAGAGATCGAGCGTGTCGAAGTCGTCGCCGGCGTTGCCGCCCTGCACGGTGTCGCCCAGGAAGCCGCCCGCGCCGTCGGACTGCGAGGCATCGGAGACCGAGGAGACCACGATGGTGTCGCGGTCGGCCCCGCCGTCGATGCTGTCGAGCCCGCCGTCGCCGTTCAGCGTGTCGTCGCCCGCCCCGCCCAGGAGCGTGTCGGCGTCATCGCCGCCGCCCAGGAGGTCCTCGTCGATGCCGCCGTCCAGCGTGTCGCTGCCCGAGCCGCCTTCCAGCGTGTCGTCGTCATCGCCGCCGATCAGCAGGTCATCGCCCAGGAAGCCCTGCAAGAGGTCGCGGTCGTTCTCGGTCTGCGGGTCGCTGTCGTCGGGGATCTCGAGCGCGGCCGGGGCCGAGCCGTCGAGCGTGTCGTCGCCCTGCCCGCCGTCGAGCGTGTCCGAGCCGTGGCCGCCGTAGATCTCGTCGTTGCCCTGGCCGCCCATGACCGAGTCGTCGTCGATGCCGGCGTCGATGTAGTCGTCGTCCCCGCCGCCGTCGATCGTGTCGCGGTCGTCGCCGGTGAAGATCGTGTCGTTGCCGGCGTTGCCCTCGACGTAGTCGCGGCCGTCCTCGGTGTTGGGATCGCTGGTGAAGGTGGTGCCGCCGACGCTCAGGGGCAGGTTCGGGTCGTCGTTCTCGTAGTCCGAGAAGGTGTCGACACCCGCCACGATGCTGTCGTTGCCGTTGCCGCCGTAGATCGTGTCGGCGCCCTGCACGTCGATGATGGTATCGGCCCCGCCGCCGCCGCGCACGTCATCGTCGTCGATGCCGGGACGGATCAGGTCGTCACCGCCGTCGCCGCGGATGGTGTCGGCATCGTCGCCGCCGAAGATCGTGTCGGCACCGCCGGTGCCCTGGATGTCCTCGGCGTCGTCGAGCGGATCGGGGTCCTCGTCCAGGCCGTCGAAGGGATCGAAGGGCTGGTCGGCCGGCGGCACGGGGAAGACATCGGTGTCGATGCGGCCCTCGAGGTCGGGATCACCCACGGTGATCCGCACGGTGGCGGTGTCGGTGCCGCCGTTGCCGTCCGAAATGGTGTAGGTGATCTCGTCGTCGCCGGTGAAGCCGGAGTTCGGCGTGTAGACCACGTCGCCGTCGCCGTTGATCGTCGCGGTGCCGTTGCTGCCGTCGGTGACCGAGGTCACGGTCAGCGGGTCGCCGTCGGGGTCGCTGTCATTGGCACGCACGTCGATGACCAGGGGCGTGTCGATGTCGCCCGAGGCGGTGTCGTCCTGCGCGTCGGGATCGGCGTTCTTGTCCACGGTCGAGATCTTGATGTCCGAGACCAGGATCGCCTGCTGTTCGGTGCCGGAGTTGTCGTAGTCGATCTCCATCCGCGAGATCGGGCCCTCGATGTCGACCCGGAGCGAGCCGTCGGGGCTGTCGAAGGAGGTCGAGACCTGGCCAATCGCGCTGTTGCCCGAGACGGTCGCCGCGCCGGAACTGTCGATGGTGATGGTCGCCGGGTTGCCCATGGCGTCGAAGGCGTTGATCGTCACGATGTCGCCCGCGCCGATGCCGCCGAAGGCCGCGGGGTCGGTGTCGACGTCGTTCAGACGGAAGCTGACGTTCTGCGCCGCGTCGGCATAAAGGTCATTGGTCGCGCGGAAGTCGAAGGTCGTCTTCGAAGTCAGCTCCGGCGAGGGCGTGTTGGTGTTGTTGCCGCCCGCGTAGAGCTTCAGATGCGAGCGCGGATCGAAGTCCTCGCCCGGGGCCACATAGCCCTCGAAGGACACGTAATAGGCGGTCGCCTCGTCGCTGATCGCGTCGAAGTTCACATCCACCGCGAGCCCGCCCAGGTCGACCGAGACCGCTCCGTCGACGCCGTTCGACGGGCTCAGCCGCGACTCGACCGCCGCCAGTTCTCTCCACTCAAGACAGAGATCAGCCATTCTCTCACCCTCTCACCGTTCCTCGGGGTGCACCCCCGTCCCGCCTTCGCGGGTGCCGCATCGCGCGGCTGCACTCAGGCTCCGTGACCATCCCGAAAGACGCGCCCCCCGGATCCGAAATTCGGACACAAAGGCTCACGCGGCGTCCGGCCAGGCCGTGCCGCAATCTGACGCATCCATCAGGATGTTCGTTTTTCGGTGGCCGCCCCCGTGGCCAGCAGATGTCACCCCCCAGTGGGCTTGATTAAGAAATACGGGAAGCCGTGCCCTGCAGGAAGAAAAATTTGTCCGAAAAGTGTTCGAAATCGGGGCGATGAGCCGTCGGGCCGCCGCAATCCCGCCCAAATCTTGCGTCGAAACGGAGTGAATTGTTTCCGTTTTGCTGCGTCAAAACGGGTCATGCTGCCAATAAACTCAGGTTTTCGCGGGATGTGCCTGCCGTTTGTTTCTTTATCGAGGACGATGGCGGCGCGTGGCTTGCCCGGACGCGGGCGTGCCATATCTCCGCCGCAGTTCTCCGGCCATTTGTTCGCGCTTGCCGCCCAATGCGCGGCTTTCCGGGCCATTGGCGCGGCTTTCGCGCGGACGGGCCGCCCGGAGGCGCCGAATCGCGCAGGACGTGCAGCGGCGCGGCGACACATTCCCGCCATACTGGCAGAGCGGCACCCCGCCTTGCTTCGGCCACAATCGGCGCCGGGCGCGCGCCCGCACCCCGGCGCGCGGGCGCAGGCGCCCCGGTGCGGGACGGATCAAGACCGTAGACTGTCGCGGAAAATTTCGGCGCGGGATCCGCGGGATGCCCGCCGGGCACGCTGGGTGCGTCTCGCCCGGCGGGCCCCCGCCGGACCCCGGGCGGGAGTGCCAGGGGCCCGGACGGCAGCGCGACTGCATGGGGCCGGCCCGCGCGAGCGGGCAGCGCCCCTAAGGACCGGCCTCAGGCCAGCTCGAACCGGATGTCCTGCGCCCCTTCCCAGAGCACCAGGTTGCCCAGCGTCTTCAGGTTCTCCTGTCCGCTGGTCACGGTGATGAAGTGGTTGCCCGCGAGCTGGCCCATCTTCGAGGAGAAATCCACGCCGCCGTAGGCCAGAAGGATCTCGGTCTCGGAGATGCCGCCGGGATAGAGAATGAAATGCCCCGGCGCGGGATGCGAGGTGTGGTTCTCGTAGTAGACGCCGAAGTCGTGGTCGCCGAGCGGGATCCAGACGCCCTCGCCGCTCCAGCGGACATGAACGAGCTGACTCTTGTAGGGCAGCGTTTTCTTGAAGGCGGCGCAGGTCTTCGGGGCGTCCTCTTCCTCGAGCACGGCGTCGAACTCGAAGGGCCCGGCGTGGATCTTGAGCTTGGTCATGGGAATCCTTTCCTCAGGTGGTGAAACGGTCGAAGGAGAAGGCGGCGAGGTCCTGCCGCAACTGGCCCGAAAGCGCCGCCGCGGCCGCCTCGCGGCCCATGAGCGGGCCAAGCGTGTAGCCGTTGGCGGTGGCCGCGACGGTGACACCGGGCGCGCCCGGCAGCGCGCCGATCAGCGGTGCGCCGTCGATGTCGATGTTCATCGCCGCCCAGCTGCGCAACACCCGGAGGCCGCCGACCGCCGGCACCGTGCGCGCGGCGACCCAGAGGTTGCCCTCGAGGCTCTCTGGCAGCACCCGCGACTGGCCGCCCGGGCCGGTCTCGGCGGTCCAGGCGCCGCCGATCAAGACGGTGCCCGCCTGGGTCTGCTTCATGGTCAGATGTCGGTCCGCATGGGCGACGAGGCAGGGCAGCACCGGGCCGGTGCGTTCGGTGACCACCATCTGCAGCGGCGCGCCGCGCACGGGCACGCGGGCGCCCAGCATGGCGCCAAGCTCCGCCGACCAGCCGCCCGCGGCGATCAGCACGCGGCGCGCGCGCAGGGTTCCGCGCGGGGTCTCGGCGACGTAGCCCGCGCCGTCGCGCGCCAGCGCCGTCACCGGGGTCTGTTCCTCGAAGGCCACGCCCAGGGCGCGGGCCTCGGCGATCAGCGCGAGCGAGGCCGCCAGCGGGTTGATCTTGCCCTCGCCCGGGCACCAGGCGGCGGCGACCATGCGCTCCGAGATGGCGGGCGCGATCTGGCGCAGGCGCTCGGGGCCGATGATCTCGGTCTCGACGCCGACCCGCGCCTCGGAGCGGGCCTTCTCCTCGAGGAAGGGGATCTGCTCGGCGGTCTCGGCGACCATGAGCCCGCCGGTGGTGGCCATCTCGAAATCCGCGCCGAGGCCGGTTTCCAGCTCCTGCCAGAGCGCGATGCTTTCCTGTTGCAGCGGCAGGGTGCGCAGCTGCAGGTCGCCGCCGCCCACGGCCTTCTGGCCGAAGTCCCAGGACAGCAGCTGGAGATGCAGGCTGCCGGCGTTGCCGCCCGAGGCTTCGGCGTTGAGCCAGCCGCGCTCGAGCACCGAGACACGCGCGCCCTCGCGGGCGGCAAAAAGCGCCGCGGAGATGCCGGTCACGCCGCCGCCGATCACCAGAAGGTCGACAGCGTCCTGCGGCAGCGGCGCGCGCTCCGGCGCGCCGGGCCGGGCCGCAGGGGCGCTTTCGCGGTGCCCGCCCCATTCCGGCTTCTCCCGCGAGAGCGCGGAAAGCGGCACGGGCTTGCCGGGGATCTGCGGCGCGAAAAGCCGCTCGGGCGCGGGCGAAGTGCCCACCTCCGAGAGCATCCGCAGCGCCACGGGCAGGCAATAGCGGCCCTGGCAGCGGCCCATGCCCATGCGCGTCGCGCGTTTCAGCGCGCCGGGGTCGCGGGCGCCCGCAGAGATGGCCTTCGAGAGCTGCCCGGCGCTCACGGCCTCGCAGCGGCAGACCATGGCGTCAGGCGCGGGCGGGACCGGCGGCGGGGCGTCGAAGAGCTGCCAGAGCGCGGTCTGGAAGCGGCGCGCGGCGCGGAGCGGTGCGTCGGAGACCTCGGGTGCTGTGTGCCCCAGCGCGCGGGCCACACCGGCACCGCAGAGCGCGCCCTGCGCCTCGGCGGCGGGCGCGCCGCCCATGCCGCCCGCGTCGCCCGCGATCCAGAAGCCGGGCACCGAGGTCTCGCCCGCGGGGCCGCGCTCGGGCACCGGCAATCCGCTTCGGGGCTCGGGCGTGAGGCGCGCACCAAGCTGGCGGGCGAGCTCCATCTGCGGCTGGAAGCCCGCGCCGATGCAGACGGTGGCCGCGGCAATCTCGCGCGTGGCGTCGCCGCCGACCCGGGCCAGGCGCGCGCCCTCCTCGGTGATCCCGCGCAGCTCCCAGCCGGTCAGGACCGGCACCCGCGCGCGGGCCAGCGCCAGCCGCTGCCGCAGCCCCGCGCCGATGAGCGAGGGCGCGCGCATCGCGGCGCGCAGGAAGGCCCCGGGGCGGTCGAGCCGCGCGCGCTCGACCAGCGCCACGACCTCGCCGCCGAGGCGCAGGATCTCGTCGGCGAGCTGCCAGCCAAGCGGCCCATGCCCGGCGATCAGCACCGGGCCGGGCGGCAGGACGCCGTAGCGGCGGACCAGCGTCTGCGCCCCGCCGATGCTGAGGACATTGGAGCCGGTCCAGCCGGGCACTACGGGCGGCAGCTCGTAGCCGCCCGTAGCCAGCACGACCTGCGCCGCGCTGAGCGTCAAAGACCGGGCGCCGTCGCTGCGCAGGGTGAAGCCGCCGTCCGCGCGGGCGTGCCAGACGGTCTGGCCCTGCAGGATCCCGACGCCCGCGCGGGTGACCTCGGCGCGGAGCGCATCGCCCGCGCGGTGCTGCGCATCGGCGGGGGTTTTGCCCCGAAACCCCGCACTCCTCGGCTTGAAATACTGCCCACCCGGGGCGTCGCGTTCGTCGAGCACCAAGACCGAGGCCCCTGCCCCGGCCATCACCAGCGCCGCGCGCAGGCCCGCCGGCCCCGCGCCGATGACCACCACGTCGACGCGGCGCGTCTCGGGCGGCGGCGCCTCGCCGGCCCAAGGGTCGGGCGCGCCGTCGCGGTCGTGCATGGCGCGGACCACCATGCCCGGGGAGAGCTTGGTCATGCAGGCCAGCCGCCCGGCGCCGCCGTCGACGGAGACCAGGCAGTCCTGGCAGACGCCCATGCCGCAGAACATCGCGCGGTCCTGCCCGGCGCAACCTGTCCCCAGACAGCGCACGCCGGCGGCGGTCAGCGCCGCGGCGATGCTGTCGCCGGGCCGTCCCTCGAGCGGCGCGCCGTTCCAGGTGAACCTCATGGCGGTCAGGCCTCGGCGCCTTCCAGAAGCCCCACCGCCGCCAAAGCCTGGCGCAGCTCGGGCATCTCGGCCTCGGGCAGCGGCAGGCGCGGGCTGCGCGGCGCGCCGGTCGGCAGGCCCATGATCTCGAGCGCCGCCTTGGTCGCCGAGACATAGCGATGCCCGCCCACCAGCCGTATCACCGGCAGGATGCGCGCGTAAAGCGCCCGGGCCGCGTCGTAGTCCTGCGCATCCGCGGTCAGGCTGAAGAGCCGCGCGCAGCCCCGCGGCAGGATGTTGGAGCCGACCGCGACCCAGCCCTCGGCGCCGTTCACGAAGCTCTCGAAGCCCATGATGCCGCCGAAGACGGTCATCCGGTCGCCGCAGAGATCGAGGATGTCGCGCACGCGAGTCACATCCATCGTGCTTTCCTTGATGTAATCCACCCCGCGCAGCGTCGAGAGCCGCGCCACCACTGGCGGGGTCAGGTCGACATTGGCGGTCGCAGGGTTGTTGTAGAGCATGATCGGCAGCACCGTCGCCTCGCTGATCCGGGCGTAATGGCGGTAGAGCTCCTCTTCGGTGGGGGTCGAATAGAAGGGCGGGATGATCATCACCCCGTCGGCGCCCACCGCCTCGGCCATGCGGCAGTTCTCGATCACCGCCTCGGTGCTTTCGGCGCCCGCGCCCAGAAGCACCGGCACCCGGCCCGCCACGGTGTCGACGACGCAGCGCGCCACCGCCTCGCGCTCGGCGGGGCTGAGCGAGAGGAATTCTCCGGTGGAGCCCAGCGGGATCAGCCCGTGGATGCCCTCGCGGACCTGCCAGTCGGTGAAGCGCGCCATGCGGGCCGCATCGAAGGTGCCCGCGTCGTCATAGGCCGTGACCATCACGGAATAGGTGCCGCGAAATCGGGTCATTGCGGGATCTCCTTAAGGTTCAGAAGTCGAAGGGGCGTGTCGCGGATCAGCGCCGCGATCAGCCCCGGAGGAAAGGCCAGGCGGCGCATCAGCCCGGTGACATTGCGCAGGATGTGTCCGTAGCCATGCCCGCCCCAGCGGCGCAGGCGGGTCTTGGTGCAGATGTCCTGCGAGATCGCGATCTGCGCGCCGAAGCCCTGCGCGGCCAGATCGGCGATCTGGCGCAGGCGTCCAAGGTCGGTGGGCAGTTCGACGGTCTCGGTCATCCAGTAATGCGACTGTTCGATGCCGAAGAAATCCCATTCCACCACCGCCCCGCGTTCCAGAAGCGGCGCGATGCCCCGGCCCTCGGGATGGGTGCGGTCCATGTGGCAGAGCACCACCCGGCCGAGGTCGGCGCCGTTGCTCGCGAGGATGTCGAGGATCTCACCGCAGGCCGTAGCGTGGCGCCCGGGATGCACCGAGATCGCAGCACCTGTCGCGGCCTGCGCGCCCGCGGCGGCCGAGAGCGCCCGGGCCTCGAAGGGGGTGAGCGGCCAGCTGCAGCCCATCTCTCCGATGATGCCCGCGCGGATCTCGGTGCCGTCGAGGCCCTCGGTCACCTCGGCGGTGAAGAGGTCACAGAGCGCCTCGGCGGACAGGGCGCGGACATCGGGCGGCACCCGGTCCTCGACATAGGTGCCGGCGGCGGCCACGAGATGCACGCCGCTCTCGCGCGCCGTGCGGGCCAGACCTTGGGCGTCGCGGGCCAGCCCGCGCACAGATTGGTCGACCACCAGCCCGCCGCCGTCCTCGGCGAAAAGCGCCAGCTCCCGCGTGGCCACGCCCACGTCGCGCTGGCAGGCATTGGCCGCCAGCTCGTTCGAGCGGTAGTCGGCCTGCCAGCGCGCCTCGGGCGGGATCGGCGCCTCGGGATCGCCCGAGGCCCCCGGCGGCACGATGTCGAAAAGGACATGTTCGTGCAGCATGACCGGCCCGATCGCGTCCGGGGACAGGTCACCCAATACCGTTCGTATCACCCCACCGCCCCTTACAGGATCTTCGACAGGAAGAGCTTGGTGTGCTCGCTCTGGGGGTTGGTGAAGAACTCCTCGGGCGGGGCCTCCTCGACGATCATGCCGTCGGCCATCATCAGAACGCGGTCGGCGGCGGCGCGGGCGAAGCCCATCTCGTGGGTGACCACGATCATCGTCATGCCCTGGCGCGACAGGTCGATCATCACCTCGAGCACCTCCGAGATCATCTCGGGGTCGAGCGCCGAGGTCGGCTCGTCGAAGAGCATGACCTGCGGCCGCATGGCCAGCGCCCGGGCGATGGCGACGCGCTGCTGCTGGCCGCCCGAAAGCTGGCTCGGGAAGGCGTCGGCCTTGTCCGGCAGCCCGACGCGGGCCAGGAGTTCGCGGGCGTGTTCCTCGGCCTTGGCGGGCGCCTCGCCGAGGATCTTCACCGGCCCGACGGTGATGTTCTTCATCACGTCGAGATGCGGGAAGAGATTGAAGGACTGGAACACCATGCCCATGTTGCGGCGCTGGCGCGCGACCTTGCGGTCGCTCAGCGCCACGCGCTTGCCGCCCTGGTCCTGGCGGTAGCCCATGAGCTCTCCGCAGGCCAGGATCGAGCCGCCCTCGATGGTCTCCAGGTGGTCGATGCAGCGCAGGAGCGTGGATTTGCCCGAGCCCGAGCGGCCGGCGATCACCACCACCTCTCCGGTGCGCACCGTCAGGCTGACGTCGCGCAGCACCACGTTGGATCCGAAACGCTTCTCGACGTCGCGGATCTCGACGATGGGCGGGCCGAGGTCGCGGGGGCCTGCCGGGGCGACCGGCAGGACTTCGGCGTTCATATGGGTCATCTTCTCGTCCTCCATCTCAGACCTGGGCCGCCTGGCCGGTGAGCACCGGGTCGGGGCGCTTGCCGTCGTCCGCGGCCACGGGGCCGAAGGGCCGGTCGTAATGCGCCTCGAGCCGCTTCTGCACCAGGCCCCAGACGGTGGTCATCAGGAGGTACCAGCAGGCGGCGCACATATAGGCCTCGAGCACCTTGAACTCGAGCTGCGCGAGCTGCTGGGTGCGTCGGAAGAGCTCCTCCATGGAGATCACCGAGGCCAGCGAGGTGGTCTTGATCATCAGGTTGAACTGGTTGCCGAGCGGCGGAATGATCACCCGCGTCGCCTGCGGTATGATCACGATCCGCATGCGCTGCGCCCAGGTCATGCCAAGCGCGAGGCTGGCGTCCTCCTGGCCCTTGTTGACCGACAGGATGCCCGAGCGGACGATCTCGGCGAAATAGGCGGCCTCGTGCAGCGAGAGCGCGATGATCGCGCTTTCCACCACGCCGAGCTTGATCCCGACCTTGGGCAGGACGGTGTAGATGATAACCATCTGCACCAAGAGCGGCGTGCCGCGCCAGATCCAGATGTAGGTATTGGCGATCTGCCGCAGCACGAGGTTCTTGGACATCTTCATGAAGGCCACGACGACCCCCAGCGAACAGCCCAGCACCATGGCCACGATCGACAGCCAGATCGTCGTCCAGACCCCGCTCAGCATGTAGTCGCTGAACAGGAATTGCATGAAGTGGTCCCAGCTCCAGGACATGTGGTTTCCCTCCGGATTCGGGGCGGCAGGATGCTGCCGCCCCCGGTGTGGTCATGCCTCGGCCGGATCAGTTGCCGGAGTAGAAATAGGTGAACTCGCCGGGCCAGCGGTCCCAGACGTCGATCTTGGTGGTGCCATAGGCATCCATCATCGCGTCATAGGTGCCGTCGGCCTTCATCGCGTTCAGCGCATCGGCCACGGCCTGGGCCAGGTCGGGCTCGTCGAAGGCGAAGGCCCCAGGGGTGCCGGGATACAGCCCCGTCGCCGCCTTCGAGAACTGCCCCTGCTCCTGGTAGTAAGAGCCGATGGCATCGCCCGCGAAGACCGCCGAGATCTGCCCGCCGCCAAGCGCGAGGAAGACCTCGCCGTAGGTGTTGAAGGCGCGGATATCCATCGGGTCGAGCCCCTCGGCCACCTGGGCGTCGTTGATCTCGTTGAGCTTCTTCTCCTCGAAGCCCGCAATCTCGACGCCGACGGGATGGCCCGCGAGGTCCTTGGGCGCGGAGAAACCCTCGGGGTTGCCGGCCGCGGCGATCAGCGCCAGGGCGTTCACCGAATAGGGCACGAGCTGCATGAAGCCCGCGCGTTCGTCGGTGAAATAGAGCCCGGTGTTGATCATGTCCCAGCGGTCGGCATCGAGGCCGGGGATCTGCACCGCGAAGTCGACGTTGCGGTAGACCGGCTCGAGGCAGAGACGCTTGGCGATCTCGTCGCCCATGTCGCGGTGCAGACCCGCGATATTGCCGTCCTTGTCGATATACTGCTTGGGCGGGATCGTCGCGTTGATCGACATGGTCAGCTTGCCGTCCTCGACAAGCGGCAGATCCGCCGGGCAGTCCTGCGCCAGCGCGGCGCCGGTCGAAAGGCTCAGAAGGGTGGCCAGCGCCGTCCCTGTCATCAAGGTCTTGGTCATCGTGTCGTTCCTCTGTTGGTGGGATGGGGTCGGGGCCGCTTCATCGGCCCTCTGTTAAATCTGGAAATGTCAGGAGGGGGCGCCGGGGCGCGCGCCGCTGCACCAGTCGGTCACGACCCGGGTCGTGACCTCGACCATGCGCAGGAAATCGGCCACATCGACCCATTCGTCGCGCTTCTCGTTCTGGCTGAGATCGCCGCAGAGACAGCCGAAGGCGACGCAGGGGATGCCCGCCTCGACCGGCGGATTGCGGATGTCCGAGGAGGTGTGCATCACGTTCACATAGGGCGCCTCGCCGGTGACATCCGAGACCGCCCGCGCGGTCACCTGGTAGAGCGGGTGCTCCTCGGGCACATGGGCGCCGGTCACGCCGGTCAGCCAGTCGATGCGCGGAGGATTGTCGCGCAGCCAGTCGTCGGCCTGGGCGGCGCGGGCGACGGCCTCCTCGACCTCGGCGCGGACCTCGGCCAGCGTCTCGCCGGGCGGGAAGGACAGCGCGCCGCCCATCTCGCAGGTCTCGGCGATGCGGGCGAGTTTGCTCATCTCGCCGCAGCGGATGCGCGAAATGTGCAGGTTGGTGGCGCGGCCGACCCGGGCTTCGATCTGCGGCTGGCGGATGCGGCGGGCGCGGTCCTCGGCCAGCGCCATCAGCGCGGCATGCACCAGCACCGCCTTGTCGACGGGATTGGCCGCGAGATGGGAAAAGGCGGTCTGGCCGGGCTCGGTGGTGTCTGGCGCCTGGCCGGTCACGGTGATGCGGAACTCCACCTGCCCCGAGGCCAGCGCCTTGATCTCGCGCATGCCGACGCCGGATTCGGCGGGATGCAGGTAGAGCGCGGCATCGGCGGAGAGCCCGTCGTGCAAGAGCGCCGCCACGCCCCGGGCGTAGCGCTTCGAGGGCGTGGAGGCGAAGACCGCCCGGCCCAAGGGCGCGCCATGGGCGGCGGCGGCCTCGATCGCCAGGACCGCGGCGGCGCAGCCCGCCAGATCGTCGGCGACACCCCAGCCGTAGAGCTTCCCGTCCTCGACCGCGCCGGCGAAGGCGTCGTGGCGCCAGGCCTCGGCATCGCGCATGGGCTCGCCGTCGGGATGGGCGAAGATTAGGAGGCTCGGCAGATCCGCCTGCCCCGTGAGCGTGCCCACCACGGCGCTGCGCCGTTCGGTGGCGCGGGAGGCATCGGCGGCGAACTCGCCCTTCACCGGCACCTCGGCGGGATCGTAGTCGCGGGTCTCGACGCTGCAGCCGGCCTGCGCGAGCCGCGCGGCGATGGCGGCCTGCACGGCGGCCTCGCCCTTGGGCTGGAGCGCGATCAATTCGCGCAGAAAGGCAATCGCGCTGTCGCTGCGGGTTTCGGGCGGCCTGGCGGTGGTCATCATCATTCTCCCCTCCGTCGCGTCCCGACGGTATACAATTCAACATTCATAGTGCACGATAAAAACGCAATAGATTTTTGGTGGCATACATGAAATACACGGGAAGACCCGCGGCAGAGGCCTCCGCAGCGCCGCGGTTTTCATCGCCGCGACAGTTGGTTGCCCGGCTTCCGGGCAGCCGCGAAACGAAGAGTGACGCCATGAGCAAAACCAGCCCGCGGCCTGTGGCCAGCACCGAATCGCCCGCCGCCGCCAAGCGTGGCACGCTCTCGGGCCGCGCCTACGAGGCGCTCTCGACGATGATCGAACAGCGCCAGCTCGCCGCCGGAAGCGTCATCGTCGAACAGCAGATCGCCGACCTTCTGGGCATCTCGCGCACGCCCCTGCGCCAGGCGCTGCAGCGGCTCGAGGCCGAGGGCGTGCTGGTGAAATCCGCCAACCGCTCCTTCCAGGTGCGCAAGGTCGAGCTGCGCGAATACCTGCAAAGCCTGAAGGTGCGCGAGCTGCTCGAGGCCGAGGCCGCGGCGCTCTGCGTCGACCGGGTCGACCCCGCCGACATCCAGCGCGCCCGCGAGACCCTGCACGCGGTCGAGACTCGCAGGCCCTACGACATGCTGGCGCATTGGCGCTCGGACGACGAGGTGCACGGGCTCTTCATCGAGAACTGCGGCAACCGCGTGATGGCCGACATGATCCACGCCCTGCGCGCGGGCACCAAGATGTTCGAGATCGACCGCCTGGCCGAACGGCTCGAGCCCGACAGCCGCCAGCACGCCGCGATCCTCGACGCGCTCGAGACCCGCGACGCCCGCGCCGCGCGCAAGGCCGTGGGCGGGCATATCCGCTCGCTCTTCCGCTTCGCGATCGAGACGGTGTCGTGAGGGCGCGCCGCGCCGCCTTGGAGGGGCGCGCTACCGGTGCCCGCTCCACCCGCGGTCGTCGGTGAAGGCGCGCGCTTCAGAGATCTGCACGGCGGCGTAATCCTTCGGCATCTCCTCCAGCGGCGCGATCGGCGCATCCGAGGCGACCAGCACGATATTGGCGCGGCCGGTCTGCCAGAGCGGGCTCTGAACGGCGCGCACATGGGGGTAGAGCTCGGCCAGGATGGCGTGGATGCCCCCGGCGAGCCGCCCGTCGGGATAGTCCAGAAGGTTCACATAGACCGGCCCGTCGACAATCTCGCGCAGCCGGGCATAGGTCTCCAGCGTGGCGAGATGCGCCGGCACCGAGCCCGAGGAGAAAGCGTCCATCACCGCCGCGTCGAAGCGCCGGTCGGTCTCGTTGATGATGACCCGCCCGTCCGCGTGCCGGATCTTCAGCCGCCCGTCGCCGGGGTTCCTGTCGTCGCCAAGGACAACACCGGTCTTCTCGATCATCGCGCCGGCCTCGGGCAGGTGGCGGCGGACGACCTCGGTGACCAGCGGGTCGATCTCCACCGCCAGTGCGCGGGCTTCGGGGCGGTCGTCCAGAAGCCGCGTCGGCAGGCTGTAGCCCCCGCCGCCGATGAAAAGCACCGAGGGCGCGGGCCCGAGGTCGCGGTCCATGCGCTGCCAGAGCCATTGCGTATAGCTCAGGACCAGCCTGTCCTCCGGCCCCTCGCCCGGACGTTCGGCGGCCTGGGCGGTGCCGTCCGAGACCAGGTAGGTGGCGCTGCCCTGCTGCGCCACGTCGATGCAGGAGAGCCCGGATTCGTAGCGGCAGATCGGCCCGGACAGGAGCGAGGCGCCGACCAGGAGCACGGTCGCCACCACCGCATTGATCCCCGGCGCCTCGTGCCGGGCCCCGCGGTCGGCCGCACGCAGGACCGGCAGGCAGGCCAGCGCCACCGCGCCGCAGAGCGTGAAGGTCGCCGCCGAGCCGATCAGCGGCAGGGTCACGAAGCCCGAGAGCACCGCCCCCGCGATCGCCCCCACCGAACCCGCCGCCAGCACCACGCCCAGCGAGGAGCCCTCGCGCCCCGGGCGCGCCTCGACGGCCAGCTTGGCGAGGAAAGGCGACGGCAGCGTGACCAGCACCGAGGCCGGGAAGAAGGCCACCAGGACCGAGACGACCATGCCCGCGGTGCCCCGCGCGCCCAGCGTGTAGACCAGCCCCAGGATCACCGGCGAGAGCGCCATGAGCGCCGCCGTCGCCAGGAGCGCCTTGCGGATCGCCGAGAGCGCCGCGGGCCGCTCCCGCTCCGCGATCAGCCCGCCGAGCGCGCTGCCCAGCGAAAAGCCCGCGAGGACCGTGGCGATCACCGTGGTCCAGGTTAAAAGCGAGGTGCCGAAGAAGGGCGCCAGCACCCGGCCCGCCGCGATCTCGTAGGTCAGCCCGACCGCCGAGAGGACAAGGATGAGCGCGATGATGGTCCAGAAGCGCATGGGGTCTCCCTCGGGCGGCGCGGTGTCGATGACGTGCGGTGCTATGTGGGGCCCCGGGCGTCGAGGTCACGGAGCGGTTGGGGCGGTTGGTATTTTAGCCTGCCCGTCGCGGCATCGGGTTGGAACGCCCCCTGCCCCGGACAGCCCCCCGACCGCCGCCGCGCGTCCGCTCAGCCCTCGCCCTCGGGCGTCTTCAACGCGCCGCGCACCACGGCGCGGGCGGCCTCGCGGCGGAGCATGTCCTGGCCGGCCTCCTCGAAGAGCGCATTGCCGAAATTGGCCGCGAAGGTCGTGCGGTTCGAGACGTTGAAAAAGCTCATCGCGCTGATCTGCCAGTGCAGCGCCAGGGCCGAGACGTCGGGCCGGAACAGCCCGGCCTCGATCCCCGCCTGGCAGATGCGCTCCAGCATGCGAATGGCGCCGACGTTCTGCTCGGCGAACCGGTCGGATTCCGCGATGTGGCAGCCGCCGTGGATGTTTTCGACCATCACCAGGCGGATGAAATCGGGATGCGCCCGGTGGTGGTCGAAGGTGAACTCGGCGAGCTTCTGCAAGGCCGCGTCCGGCGCCAGCCCGTCGATGTCGAGCTCGGCCTCGGCGGCGCGGACCTCGGCATAGGCGTCCTCGAGCACCGCGCGGTAAAGCGATTCCTTGTCGCCGAAATAGTAGAAGACCATCCGCTTCGAGGTCTTGGTGCGCGCCGTGATGTCCTCGATCCGCGTGCGGGAGAGGCCCCCGCGGGCGAACTCCTCGCGCGCCACGCGCAGGATGTCGGCCTTCACCGCTTCGGGATTCTGCTTCCAGCTCCGTGACTTGGCGGTCTCGTTCACCTGTCGTCCCTCCGGCCGTCCACCCCTGCTCGATGCGCGCAGTTCAGCACAATTAACCCGTGGGATCAATTCCGTTGACAGAATTAACCTGCGGGTTCATTTTGAGCCTCAGAATCACTTCGGCAAACGACGGAGGGCGGCGTGGCGCAGCTCGACAGACCCCGAGAGACCCTGCTGGCCGGCCTGATCGGCCGGGGCATCGCGGCCTCGCGCACGCCGCGCATGCATATGGCCGAAGGCGCCGCGCAGGGGCTGTCGTCGGTCTACCGGATCCTCGACATGGACGCCCCGGAGCGCGCCGAACTGTCGCTGTCGGACATGCTGAAGGCCGCCGAGGCCAGCGGCTTCGACGGGCTGAACGTGACCTATCCCTTCAAGATCGAGGTCATGGGCCTTCTTGACGATCTTTCCGAGAACGCCCGCACCATCGGCGCGGTGAACACGGTGGTGCTGAAGGATGGCCGCCGGGTCGGGCACAACACCGACCTCTGGGGTTTCGCGCAGAGCTTCCGCACCGGGCTGCCCGAGGTGACGCGCGACCACGCCCTGCTGATCGGCGCGGGCGGCGCCGGGGTCGCGGTGGCGCATGCGCTGTCCGATTGCGGCGTGCGGCGGCTCTCCATCCACGACAGCGATCCCGACCGGGCCGAGCGGCTCGCTACGCAGGTGGCCGCCAACCGGCCCGAGACCGCGACCGCCGCGGTGACGGACCTAGACGCGCTCTTCGAGACCGACCGGCCCGACGGCCTCGTCAACGCGACGCCCATGGGCATGGCCAAGCTGCCCGGCATGGCGCTTCCGGCCGCCCTTCTCGACCCCGCGCTCTGGGTCGCGGACATCGTCTATTTCCCGCTCGAGACCGAGCTTCTGCGCGCCGCCCGCGCCGCGGGCTGCCGGGTCCTGCCGGGGTCCGGCATGGCGGTCTTCCAGGCCGTCCGCGCCTTCGAGCTCTTCACCGGCCGGCCCGCCGACCCCGCGCGCATGGCCGCCACTTTCGACACTTTCGATCACCCCGCCCCCGTCGCGGCGGGCACCTGAGAACGCAAAAGGGAGGAGCATCCATGCGTATCGAACCGAAAACCCTGATTGGCGTTGCCGCGCTTTGCGGCACGCTGGTCGCCGGCGCGGCCTCGGCCCAGACCCTGCGGGTCGCCCATGTGGACCCCGACGACTGGACCGGGTCGAAGAAGGGCGCCGCCGCGCAGATCTTCAAGAACATCGTCGAGGGCGAGACCGACATGACGGTCGAGCTGTTCCCCGCAGGCGCGCTCGGGAACGAGGACGAGCTGATCGCCCAGGCGCAGGACAACCTCACCCAGGTCGTGCTGGTCTCGGGCGCCATGTCCAAGGTCTGCCCGGCCGCCTCGGTGCTGGACATCCCCTATACCTTCCCCTCGGCCCCGGTGGCCTGGGAGGTCCTTGACGGGGAGTTCGGCCAGGCCCTCGGCCAGCATTGCCTGGAGGAGACCGGGTTGCGCACGCTGGCCTACGGCGAGACCGGCTTCCGCAACTTCACCAACAACACCCGCGAGATCCGCAGCCCCGCGGATATGGAGGGCTTGAAGTTCCGGGTCCAGCCCATTCCGCTTTATGTCGAGATGGTCGAGGGCCTCGGCGGGGAACCGACCCCGATTGCCTGGACCGAGCTGCCGAACGCGCTGTCGACCGGCGTGGTCGACGGGCAGGAGAACCCGGTCGGCGTGATCTACAACAACGGCCTGCACAAGCTGCAGAGCTACATGACGCTCGACGGCCACGTCTATGCCGCGGACTTCATCCTGATCTCGGACGAGTTCTTCCAGGGTCTCGATCCCGCCCAGCAGGAGGTCGTGCAGAAGGCCGCCTCGGTCGCGGGCACCATGGGCCGCGCGATCCAGCAGTGGAACACCGCCGAGGGCGTGACCAAGGTGCAGGCCGAGGGCATGCAGGTCTATTCGCCGACCGCCGAGGAACTGCAGGCCTTCGCCGACCAGGCGCAGCCCGCCGTGGTCGACTACCTGCGCGGCGAACTGGGTGACGACGCCGAGTGGATCGACCGGCTGCAAAGCGCGCTTGCCGCCGCCACCGAATGACCGGACCCCGGCCCGGGCGCCGCGTGCACACCGCCGCGCCGCCCGGGCCGGGCAGACCTAGGGAGGAGACAATGGACAGGATCAACGCAATCGCCCGCCGCGTGTTCGGCTTCGGCGCCGGGCTTTCGATGGCGCTGGTGTTCCTGGTGATCTTCGTCAATTCCACCCGCCGCTACCTGGTAGGGCGCTCCGTGCCCTGGGGCGAGGAGCTGCCCATCTACCTCACGATCTACGGCGTGATGTTCGGCCTGGCGCTGGCCTATCTGCACGACGCGCATATCCGCTTCACCATCCTCGTCGACATGCTGCCGGCCCGAGCCAAGCGGCGGCTCTTCATGGTCGCCGATGTCGTGACCGTCGTCTCGGGCCTCGCGCTGGCCTATGCGGGCCACCTCTTCGCGGTGCGCCGCGGCGATGTCGACGCCTCGGGCCTCAAGGCCACGGCGGACGCGCTGGCCAGCACCACGGGCATCGAGGCCCTGGTCTGGCTTGGCCGCGTTGGCCCCTATCAATACGCGATTGCCTTCGGCGGGCTGATCCTCGCCATCGCCGCCGCCCTGAAACTCGCCGAGCGCGCCCGCGCCCCGGAGGTCTGATCCATGGTCTATGCCGTCCTCATCGTCGGGCTGCTGGCCGGCGTCCCCATCGCCATCGCCATCGTGGCCGCGCTCCTGGTCTTCATGTCCACGGGCGAGGCCCCCTACACCCTGCGCATCGTGCCGACCGAGATGTTCAAGGGGCTGAACTCCTTCCCGCTCCTGGCCATCCCGCTTTTCGTGCTGGCGGGCGAGGTGATGAACGAATCCGGCATCACCTCGCGCATCATCGCCTTCGCCAATGTCATCGTCGGGCGGCTGCGCGCCGGGCTGGCGCTGGTCAACATCTGGGCCTCGGTGATCTTCGCGGGGCTCTCCGGCTCCGCCGTGGCCGACACATCGGCGATCGGCCGGGTCTTCATCCCCGAGATGGAGAAACGCGGCTACGACCGCAGCTTCGCCGCCGCGCTGACCGCCGCCTCCTCGGTGATCGGCCCGATCATCCCGCCCTCGATCCCGGTGATCATCTACGCGCTGATCGTCTCGGGCGTCTCGGTGCCCGCGCTCTTCATGGCGGGCGTGGTGCCGGGCATCCTGCTGGCCATCTTCCTGTCGATCTACGTCATGGCGACGGTCAAGGTCGATCCAAGCAAGGACGTGGGCGCGCTGGACGAGACGCCCGCGAGCACCGCGCTCCTGCAGGGGATCCTGCCGCTGCTGATGCCTGTCTTCGTGGTGGGCTCGATCCTCCTGGGCGTGGTGACCCCGACCGAGGCCGCGAGCTTCGCCGTGGCCTATGCGCTGGTCCTGGGCCTCGTCGTCTACCGCAAGATCCGGCTCTCGGCCCTGCCGCGCATCTTCTCGGGCGCGATGAAGGACAGCGCGATCATCCTGATCATCATCGCCGCGGTCTCGGCCGGGAACTGGCTTCTGACCTATAACCGCGTGCCGAACATGCTGACCGACTGGGTGCTCGGTAATGTCGACAGCCAGACCACCTTCCTTCTGGCTGTGATCCTGCTGTTCCTCTTCGTCGGGCTCTTCCTCGAGGGCATCGCGGCCATGCTGGTGCTGGTGCCGATCCTGCACCCGATCGCGGTCTCGCTCGGCGTCGACCCGGTGCATTTCGGCATCCTGGTCATCTTCAACCTGATGATCGGCCTGATCACCCCGCCCCTGGGCCTGTGCCTCTTCGTCGCCGAGGGCGTGGCGCAGGTCGGCATGGCCCGGCTGATCCGGGCGATCATGCCGCTTTTCCTGGTCGAGGTGCTGGTGCTGATCATCCTGACCTTCGTGCCGCAGACGGTGATCTGGCTGCCGCGCGCGCTGGGCTACTGAGCGACAGGGAGAACCGCGCATGAAGACCTCCATCGCCACGGTCTCGATCTCGGGCGCGCTGCCGGAAAAGCTCGAGGCCATCGCCAAGGCCGGCTTCGACGGGATCGAGATCTTCGAGCAGGATTTCATCGCCCATGACGGCGGCCCCGCCGAGGTCGGCCGGATGGTGCGCGACCACGGGCTCGAGATCACCCTTTTCCAGCCGTTCCGCGACTTCGAATGCCTGCCCGGGTCGCTGCGGGCCAAGGCCTTCGACCGGGCCCGGCGCAAGTTCGACCTGATGGGCGAGCTTGGCACCAACCTGATGCTGATCTGCTCTTCGGTGCATCCCGAGAGCCTCGGCGGGATCGACCGGGCGGCCGACGACCTCTCCGAGCTGGGCGAGATCGCCCGCGCCCAGGGCATCCGCCTGGGCTACGAGGCACTGGCCTGGGGCCGCCACGTCAACGACCACCGCGACGCCTGGGAGATCGTGCGCCGCGCCGATCACCCCAACGTCGGGCTGATCCTCGACAGTTTCCACACGCTGGGCCGCCGCCTCTCGCCCGAGTCGATCCGCGCGATCCCGGGCGACCGCATCTTCTTCGTGCAGCTCGCCGACGCGCCGGCGATCGAGATGGACCTGCTCTACTGGTCGCGCCACTTCCGCAACATGCCCGGCGAGGGCGACCTCGACGTGGCGGGCTTCTGCCGCGCCGTGGCCGCGACCGGCTACGACGGGCCGATGAGCCTGGAGATCTTCAACGACCAGTTCCGCGGCAGCGACCCGCGCGTCGTGGCGGGCGACGGCTATCGCGCGCTGACGGCGGTGATGGACGAGGTGCGCCGGGCCGAGCCGGACACGCCGATGCCCCTGCCCGCGATCCCGCCGCGCGTGCAGGTCGAAGGCGTCGCCTTCCTCGAGTTCGCCGCCCGCCGGACGGACCTTTCACGCCTGTCGGACACGCTCTCCGGCCTTGGTTTCGCGCGGGTCGGGCGGCACCGGAACAAGGCGCTCGACCTCTGGCAGCAGGGCGCCGTCCGCATCGTCGTCAACGCCGAGGAGACCGGCCACGCCGCCCATGCCTGGAACGTGCGCGGCACCTCAATCTGCGACATCGGCCTGCGGGTCACCTCCGCCGCCGAGACGCTGGCGCGGGCCGAGGCGCTGGGCTCCAAGCCCTTCCGCCAGCCCACCGGGCCCGGCGAGCTGGACATCCCCGCGATCCGCGGCCTCGGCGGCTCGGTCCTGCATTTCATCGACGCCGAGAGCGGCCTCGACCGGGTCTGGGAGGTCGAGTTCCTGCCCGTCTCCGAGGAACCCCCCGCGCCCGGCGTGGGCATCACCGGCATCGACCACCTCGCCCAGACCATGTCCTACGAGGAGATGCTGAGCTGGACGCTCTTTTACACCACGCTTTTCGACATGGCGAAGACGCCCATGGTGGATGTCATCGACCCCGACGGGCTGGTCCGCAGCCAGGCCATCGAGAGCGCGGGCGGCGCCCTGCGGGTCACGTTGAACGGCGCCGAGACCCACCGCACCCTCGCCGGCAGCTTCCTTGCCGAGAGCTTCGGCGGCTCGGTGCAGCATGTCGCGCTCGCGACCGAGGACATCTTCGCCACCGCGGAAGCCCTCGCCGGGCGCGGTTTCGAGCCGTTGCCGATCCCCGAGAACTACTACAGCGACCTCGCCGCCCGCTTCGACCTGCCCGAGGGGCTGCTCGACCGGCTGCGGCGCTGGAACGTGCTCTACGACCGCGAGGGCGCGGCGGAATTTCTGCAGCTCTACTCCCGCGCCTTCGCCGGCGGCATGTTCTTCGAGATTGTGCAACGCGCCCCCGGCTACCGCGGCTTCGGCGGCCCCAACGCCCCGTTCCGCATCGCCGCGCAGAAGCGCCTGGCCCGGCCGAAGGGGATGCCGGCGGTGTGAGGTTGGCGGTGGCGGGTGGAGGCCCGTCGCGATGCGGGGCACCCAGCAGGTGCCGGTGCCCTGCCCCGCGCCACCCGCACAGGAACCATGCCGCCCCCGGGACCGCCCCCCGATCCCCTAATCCCAAAGTATCATCCCGCCGACTGTTGGCATGCCCCATCCCGCCGCCCATGATCGCCCTGCCGCAACCCACCGGGACCCATCGCCATGCGCTCCACCAAGACCATCCACGTGATCTCCGCCCATGCCGAGGGCGAGGTCGGCGACGTCATTGTCGGGGGCGTCCTGCCGCCGCCCGGCGACACGCTCTGGGAGCAGAGCCGCTGGATCGCCCGCGACGAAACCCTGCGCAACTTCGTCCTGAATGAACCGCGCGGCGGGGTCTTCCGGCATGTGAACCTGCTGGTCCCGCCGAAGCACCCCGAGGCCCAGGCCGCCTGGATCATCATGGAGCCCGAGGACACCCCGCCGATGTCCGGGTCGAACTCGATCTGCGTCGCCACGGTGCTGCTCGACGGCGGGCTGGTGCCGATGCAGGAACCCGAGACGCATCTGGTGATGGAAGCGCCCGGCGGCCTCGTCCGGGTGCGCGCGGAGTGCCGGGACGGCAAGGCCGAGCGGATCTTCGTGGAAAACGTGCCCTCCTTCGCCGCCCGCCTCGACGCGAACCTTGAGGTCGAGGGGCTGGGCACCCTAACGGTGGACACCGCCTACGGCGGCGACAGCTTCGTGATCGTCGACGCCGCGGCGCTTGGCTTCGCGCTGAAGGAGGACGAGGCGCATGACCTCGCGACCCTCGGCGTGCGGATCACCAATGCCGCCAACGCGCAGATCGGCTTCGAGCATCCCGAGAACCCGGACTGGCGGCACATCTCCTTCTGTCTCTTCGCCGGGCCGCTGACCGACGGCCCCGAGGGGCTGCAGACCGGCTCCGCCGTCGCGATCCAGCCCGGCAAGGTCGACCGGTCGCCCACCGGCACCGCGCTTTCGGCGCGCATGGCCGTGCTGCAGGCGCGCGGCGTGATGACGACCGGCGAGAGGCTCACCGCGCGCTCGGTGATCGGCTCGACCTTCTCCGGGAAGATTCTCGGAGAGACCACGCTCGCGGGCCACCCGGCGATCCGCCCACAGATCTCCGGGCGCGGCTGGATCACCGGCATGCACCAGCACATGCTCGACCCCTCCGATCCCTGGCCCGAGGGCTACCGGCTGTCGGACACCTGGGGCGCGCGGTGACTTGCTCCGTAGGGTGATTGCGAACGTGGGCTGCGGATGTGGCCTGTGCGGTTCGCGCGACGCGTAGACCGGAGGTCCTGCATCCCGGCGGACAGCCCCGCCGCCCTCGAATAAACCCTACTCCGCACCACCTGCGGGCATCGCCGCCGCCTGCCCCTCACTGAGAACATCCAGCAGCGGGCAGTCGGGCGTGTCGGACCCGGTGCAGCGCGATATGGTCTCCGAGAGAACCGCTTCGATCGCCTGGAGATCGCGGATCTTGGCGCGGACCACCTCAAGCTGGTGCCGCCCCATACGCGCGACCTCGGCGCAGGTGTGGCTGCCGCGATCGACGAGGGACAGGAGGCCGCGGATCTCCTCCATCGTGAAGCCGAGATCCCGGGCCCGCATCACGAAGCTCAGCCGCTCCACATGGGCCGGCCCGTAGCGCCGATGGCCCGACGCGGTGCGCGGCGGGTCGGGCATCAGGCCGACGCTCTCGTAGTAGCGGATGGTCTCGAGGTTGCAGCCGGTCCGGCGGGCGAGATCGGAGCGCCTGAGCGCGCTCGCGGTGGCGTGAAGGTCAGGCATCAGATTTGTCCTTGATCCTGTAGTTGCTACAGAGCCTATCTTGCCGGTCATCGAGCCACAACGAGGATGACGCGATGACAGGGCAAACGAAGAAGGCGGGGCGGCAGGCCCGGACACTAGGCGAGAGGATCGGAGAGGTTGCTGATAGCCGCCATGGCGCGTTGCGCTCTGGCGGTGACCTTGCTGGGCCCTTTACGGGCCGCGAAGCAGGGATCACCGCCGTCACGGGCCACAGCTGCGGTACACCCCTCACCGAGGGTGGCCCCCGATGAACCGCCCTCCCCGTTCCGCCAAGACCGACCGCCTCCTGTCCTATGGCCTGCTCGGCACCGTCATTCTGGCGCTCTGCTGCTTCACGCCGATCCTGGTGGTCCTGCTGGGCGCCCTGGGGCTCTCGGCCATGCTGGGTTGGCTGGACCTGGTGCTCCTGCCCGCGCTGGCGGGCTTCATCGGCCTCACGCTCTACGCGCTCTGGCGGCGCGCGCGCAGGACCTGAGGGGAGACGGAGATGAGTGACACCCGCACCCCCAAGCCCGCCTATGACCTGGCCGTCATCGGCGCGGGTTCCGCCGGCTTCTCCGCCGCCATCACCGCCGCCGAGGCCGGGGCGCGCGTGGCGCTGATCGGCACGGGCACCCTCGGCGGCACCTGCGTCAACACGGGCTGCGTGCCCTCGAAGGCGCTGATCCGCGCGGTGGAGGGCCTGCACCAGGCCCGCGCCGCACACCGCTTCGACGGCCTCGCGGCAGAGGCCCGGATCACCGACTGGGCCGCGACCATGGCGCAGAAACAGGCGCTTGTACAGGAGATGCGCGCGGCGAAATACGGCGATGTCCTGCCGCGGCACGAGACCATCGACTACATCGGGGGCCGGGCCCGGTTCGACGATGAAGGCCGCCTGACCGTGGACGGCGATGCTTTTCCGGCGCGGAAGATCATCCTCGCCACCGGGTCGCATCCGCATGTGCCGGCGATCCCCGGCATCGAAGCGGTCGAGGCCCTCGACAGCACATCGGCCTTGGAAATGACCGCCCTGCCCGCCTCGCTGCTGGTCCTCGGCGCGGGCTATATCGGCGTGGAATTGGCGCAGCTCTTCGCCCGGGCCGGTGTCGCGGTGACGCTGGTCAGCCGCCGGGGCGTGCTGCCGGAGGCTGAGCCCGAGGTCTCCGAGGCGCTGGAGCACTACCTGGCCGACGAGGGCATCCGGCTGGCGCGGGTCTCGGGTTACGAGCGCGTGGCGCGCGACGGCGATGCCGTGCGGCTGACCGCGACGGACGGGCAGAGCTTCGAGGCCGAGCGGCTGCTGCGCGCCACCGGGCGGGTGCCGAACAGCGACGGGCTGAACCTGCATGCCGCCGGCATCGAGACCGACGCGCGCGGCGGGATCGTGACCGACGCCCAGATGCGCACCGCCAACCCGAGGGTCTGGGCCGCGGGCGATGTCACCGGGCGCGACCAGTTCGTCTACATGGCGGCCTATGGCGCCAAGCTCGCCGCCCGCAATGCCGTGGCGGATGAGGCGCGCAGCTACGACAACGCCACGATGCCCTGGGTGGTCTTCTCCGACCCGCAGGTCGCGGGCGTGGGCCTGAGCGAGGCGCAGGCCCGGGCGGCCGGGCACGAAGTGGTCACCTCGGTCCTGCCGCTCGACGCCGTGCCGCGCGCCCTCGCCGCCCGCGACACGCGCGGGCTGATCAAGCTGGTGGCGGAGGCCGACAGCAAGCGGCTTCTCGGCGCGCAGATCCTCGCCCCCGAGGGCGCCGACAGCATCCAGACGGCGGTGATGGCGCTGAAGGCGGGGCTGACCTACGAGGAGCTGGGCGACACGATCATGCCGTATCTCACCACGGTTGAAGGGCTGAAGCTCGCGGCCCAGACCTTCGAGAAGGACGTGGCCGCGCTCAGTTGTTGTGCCGGGTGACCGGGGGCTCGCCTGCCGTCACAGGACGCACGAAACGGGACCGCTCGCGCTCCGCCCTTCGAGGTCATCGCGCGCAACGCCCTCGGGCCAAGCCCCCTACCGCCGATACGGCCGGATCTCGTCCGCCGAGAGCGCGTAGCCGATCTCGGCAAGCTGGGTCGAGGTCGCCGCCGTGCCGAACATGCCGGTGACGGTGACCGCCTCGAAAAGACCCGAGGTCTCATAGGGGGTCTCGGTGGTCACGAAGACCAGCTGGTTGGCCGGCGGCGGCGGGACATGCACGCAGGCGCCGACATAGGGCACCAGGATGAAGGCGGTGACGCCCGTGGCGCGCTGGTCGATGGGCACGACGAAACCGGACATCCGCACGATGGCCCCGTTCCAATCCGTCCTTATCCCCGTGGACTGCGGCTGCCCGGCCGCCATCGCGCTTTCGTCGTGCGGCAGCACGTCCTTCAGGAAGGCCGGCGGCGCGCTGTCGCCCTCGGGCCGCAGGTCGTCCCAGGTCAGATCGTTCACGGTCTCGGCCCGCGCCGGGGCGGTCAGGGCAAGCGCGGAGAGGCCAAGCAGGACCGCCCGCCGGCAGGGTCTGGGAGGTGTCATCGGTAGCTCTCGATCCTTTCGGCACTCATCTGGTAGCCCGCGTCCGCGATCTGCGTCGCCATGGGTTTGGCGGAGAGCCGCCCGAAGACGAAGACCGGGTCCCACATGGACTCGTTGGGCCAGGGCCTGTCCGTCCGGACGAAGACCAGCTGGTTCGGCGGCGGCGGCGGGGTGTGGATGCAGGCGCCGACGTAAGGCACCAGCATGAAGGCGGTCACGCCGCCGCGCGCGGTCTCGAAGGGGATGATGTAGCCCGGAAGCCGGATCCGCACCCCGTCGAGATCGCGGCGCACCTGCAGCCCGTTGGCGTCATACTGCGGGTTCCAGATGTCATTGGCCTCGTCGATGAAGCCGGGACCGACGATCTCGCCATAGGGCAGACCGGGCGGCATCAGGTCGTCCCAGGCCAGCGCCCGGTATTTGGCCGCCTGCGCCGGCCCCGGAACAAGGCAGGCGGCGGAAAGCGCCAAGAGCCGGCGCCGGGAAAGACGGGCGGGTGTCATGTCCGCACCATCATGCCATCGGCCAGGGACAGGCGGTAGGCCCGAAGCGCCGGCAGAAGGCTGGTCAGCGCCGCCGCGGCGATCACAAGCGCGAGAACCGCCGCTTCGCGCAGCGTCGGCGGCGCGATCGGCAGCCAGAGGCCGAAGGCGCTGTCGACCAGCGGCTGCGCGATGACGAGCCCGGCGTAAAGCAACGCCAGCCCGAGGCCCGCGCCGAGGGCCGCCATCAGCGCGGCCTCCAGCACCAGAAGCCCGAGGATCGTGGCCGGCCGCGCGCCCATGGCCCGCCAGATCGCCATCTCGCGCCTGCGTTCGTTCAGCGAGGAGAAGATCATCGCCATCATGCCCAGAAGCGCGGTGACCACGACCATGGCGGAGACACCGATCAGCGCCGTCTCGGCCACCCCGACGATCTGCCAGAGCTCCTGCAGCGCGACGCCCGGCAGCACCGCCAGAAGCGGCTCCTCGGGGTATTGGTTGATCCAGCGTTGCAACCCGAAGACCTGCAGGCGCGACTGCGTGCCGACCAAGGCCGCCGTCACCGCCGAGGGCGTCAGGTCCATCTCGCGGATGCGCTCCACCGGGGTCGCGGGCCCGGGCCGCTGGGCGCCCGAGCGCCAGTCGACATGGATCGCCTCGATCGCCTCGAGGCTGACGATCACCGTGCGGTCCACCGGCGTGCCGGTGCGGGCCACGATGCCCGCGACCCGGAACGGCTGGTCGCCGTGATCGGTGAAGGAGGCGAGCCCGTGGCTAACCACGATCGGATCGCCCACCGCGTATCCCAGCGCGGCCGCCACCTCGGCGCCGATCACCGCGTCGTAGAGGTCGCCCAGGCCCTGCCCCTGGGCGATCTCCAGCGCGCGGCCGCCGCGGTAGCGGTAGTGCTCGAAGAAGGCCCCGGTGGTGCCCATGACGCGGAACTGGCGGTGGCTGTCGCCAAGCGAGATCGGGACGATCCAGTCGACCTCGGGCCGCGCGGCGATGTCCTGGTAGCTCTGCCAGGTGACGTTGTTGGTGGCATTGCCGATGCGGAAGACCGAGTAGAGCAAGAGCTGCACCGAGCCCGAGCGCGCGCCGACGATCAGGTCGGTGCCCGAGATCGTGTCGGCGAAGCTCGCCCGCGCGCCGGTGCGCACCTTCTCGACACCGAGGAACAGCGCCACCGACAGCGCGATGGCCAGCACCGTCATGCCCACGGTCAGGGCGCGCGCCAGGAGCGAGGCAAAGGCCAGTCGCAGGATCATGCGGGCGCCTCGATGTCGGCGATCTCCGCCAGCCGCACCACGCGGTCGAAGCGGGCGCCGAGGCGTTCGTCATGGCTGACCATCAAAAGCGAGGCCCCGGTCGCCTCCAGCCGGTCGAACATCAGGCCCAGGAAGCTGTCCTGCGTCGCGGCATCGAGCGCCGAGGTCGGCTCGTCGGCGACGATCAGCGGCGGCTGGCCGATCAGCGCCCGGGCCACCGCGACGCGCTGCTGCTGGCCGACCGAGAGCCGCCCGGCCTTGCTGGCAAGCACGCTCTCGGGCAGCGCCAGCGCTGCGCAGAGGGCGCGGGCCTCGCCCGGGGTGGCCCGCGCGCGCCGCTCCGGTGCGAAGCGCAGCGGCAGCAGGATGTTGTCCGCCACGCTGGCATAGGGCAGCAGGTTGAACTGCTGGAAGATGACGCCGATCCGCTCCGCCCGGAACCGGTCGCGCGCGCCCGCAGTGAGCGCCGCGAGGTCCTGCCCGCCGACGCGGACGCGGCCCGAGCCCGCCGTGACGATGCCGCAGATCAGCGAGAGCAGCGTCGACTTGCCGGACCCGCTTTCGCCCAGAAGCAGGACGCGCTCGCCCGCCGCCATGGTGAAGCCCGGCACCGACAGCCCGAAGGATCCCCGCCCCGGCCAGCGGAAGCGCAGAGCCTCGAGCGCCAGCGCCGGTTCGGTCATTCGAGCGTGAGCTCGGCGGCGCCCGGGGTCAGCGCCGCCAGACCGGCGCCCGCCTCGGTGACATATTGCACCTCGATCTCCCGGGCGTTGCCGAAGGTCTCGAAGAAGGGAAAGCCCAGGGTCGTGAGCGCGTCTTCCTCGTCGCAGGCGAAACCATAGGTGACGTGGAACTCGCTGTGGTCCGCGCTGTGCTCTTCGGCGTGGTCGTGGTCGTCGTCCTCGCCGTGGGCGTCGTGGTCGTGATCCTCGCCCGCCTCGTGCGCGTGGTCCTCGCCCTCGGCATGTGTGTCGTGGTCGTGGCCGTGGTCGTCGCTCTCGGCGTGGTTCGCGTCCTGCGCATCGTCATGCCCGCCGCCGTGAAGCTGCGCCACAACCTCGGTCAGCCGGCAGCCCGCGGGTTCCGGCAGGGTCACGATGGTCTCAGGCGCGAGGAACTGGCGGATGGCCGCGGCGACGGCCTCCTTCTCCTCGGTCGACCGCGCCGGGTATTCGAAGCCGACGATGTCCGCGCCCGGCGAATGGAGGGTGATCTCCACCCGGCCCTGTTCGACTGCGATTTCAGCCGTGGAGACGCCATGCACATGCGCGCCCATCTCGCGGGCTTCCTGCGCGGGCGTGGCGGTCGCGGCGGAGGCGGCAGCCGATGCGAGGACGAGGGTCAGAACGGTCGGTTTCATGGGCGCTCCTTTACCCCGATATGGATGATGAAATGCGCAGGCCATGGCAAGACCCGCGCGGCGGTGTTTACTGTGCGCAGTGGCGTCGGCCGCGGGTCGCGGACCGCGCGCGACACCGTGGAACGCCGAAACCCGACCCTGATTCCCTGATCCACCACCCGGAAAGCCTCTGATGCGCACGCCTCGGACCCGGGCCATCCACCTCGCGCCGACAAGCACCGCCCCCCTGATCCGCCATTGACCCACAGCCCCCGATCTGCGCTTGTGGCGCCCGATGGTTCTCGACGGCTGACGGCCCGAGAGATGAAAAGGGAACGCGGTGCGGCGCCTCGGGCGCCAATTCCGCGACTGCCCCCGCAACTGTAGGCGGCGAGCACCCCGAGGTTGACCACTGGGCCAATACGGCTCGGGAAGGTTCGGGACAGCGACGACCCGCAAGTCAGGAGACCTGCCATCTCCGGGGCCCGACGGGCCCTGCAGTCACCTTCAACCCAGGCGGGGTGCCGTGGGAGGAGTGCCAGAGATGGACCCGACAGGGCTTGTGACATCGCCGGTATCCCGCCCGCTCCGCGATCAAGCGCGGAGGGCGCGATGTTATTGGCACAGACCTTACTGCAACTCGACGTAGGACCGCTGCCGCCCGACCGGGCGGAAGAGATGGCGCAGCTCGGCTACCTGCAATGGCTGGGCGCCCTGCCCGGCGACGCCGGATACCGGCAGGAGGCGCTTCGGGCCCGCGCGGTGGCGCTGCCGCTGGCCGCGAGTTCTCCCGCCGTGGCGCGGTTCTGCAGGCTCCTGGGCGAGTCGCTCGCGACACCGCTCGCGCCCTTGGCGCTCTCCGTCCCGAAGCGCGTGCGGCGCGGCGGGGCGCGGGCCCGCAGGCTGATGACATGAGCGGGGCATCTTCGTCCCCCGCCGCCGCGCTGACGCTGGACCGGGTGTCCTGGGCGCCCCGGGGCGGCCGCCAGAGGGTCCTGCACGAGACCAGTTTTTCCCTGCCCCCCGGGCGGGTGCTCGGGGTCGTGGGTCCGAACGGCGCGGGCAAGACCACGCTTCTGCGGCTCCTTTACCGGTTTCTCCGCCCGCAGAGCGGCAGTGTGTGTCTCGACGGCAGGGACATCTGGCAGCTCTCCGCCTTGGCCGTGGCGCGCCGCGTCGCCGCCGTCCTGCAGGAGCAGCCGACCGATTTCGCGCTCACCGTGCGGGAGATCGTGGCACTCGGGCGCACCCCGCATCGGCGCGGCTTTGGGGGTGGCTTCGGGGGTGGCACCAGCGCAGCCGACCGGGCAATCATCGAGGACGCGCTCACGCGCATGGACCTCTGCGGCTTCGCCCATCGGCACCTCGGCACCCTCTCGGGCGGCGAGCGGCAGCGGGTCATGGTGGCCCGCGCTCTGACGCAGGAGCCGCGCCTCCTGATCCTCGACGAGCCGACCAACCACCTCGACATCCGCCACCAGCTCGAGGTGCTGCGGCTGATCCGCGACCTGCCGATGACCATCGTGACCTCGCTGCACGACCTGAACATGGCGCTCTGCCACTGCGACGAGGTTCTGCTGCTGAAAGACGGCCGGACCTGCGGCTTCGGCCCGCCGGACCGGGTGCTGACCGAAGCCGGCGTCGCGCGCGCCTTCGAGGTCGGCACGCGCCGGGAAACCCTGTCGCACAGCGGCGCGGATCATCTCTCCTTTCACCTGACACGAGACCTGGAACAGGCATGAAACTCCTCCATCTCCCCCTCCTCGCCGCCCTGCTCGGCACCGCCGGCACCGCCTTCGCGCAGACCACCGTCCAGAGCTGCGACCGCCGCGTGACCTTCGAGGCCCCGCCCGAACGCGCGGTCTCCAACGACATCAACCTGACCGAGATGATGCTGGTCCTGGGGCTGGCCGACCGCATGGTGGGCTACACCGGCATCTCCGGCTGGAAGTCGCTCGACGCCGGGATGCGCTCCGGGGTCGCGGCGCTGCCGGAACTGGCCGCCCGCAAGCCCACCAAGGAGGTTCTGCTGGGCGCGGAGGCCGACTTCCTCTTCGCCGGCTGGAACTACGGCATGACGGTCGGCGGGGAGGTGACGCCCGAGACGCTCGCACCCTTCGGAATCCAGGTCTACGAGCTGACCGAGAGCTGCACGCATGTCATGGACAAGGGCAAAGCCAGCCTCGAGGACATGTATGCCGACCTGATGAACCTCGGCCGCATCTTCGAGGTCGAGGCCCGCGCCGAGGCGCTGGTCGCGGGATACCGCGCCGAGCTTGCCGAGCTCACCGCCGGGCTCGAGACCGGCGCGCCCCCGCGGGTCTTTGTCTACGACAGCGGGCAGGACACGCCCTTCACCGCCGGGCGCTACGCCATGCCGACCGCGCTGATCGAGGCCGCGGGCGGGCGCAACGTCATGGATGATTTCGAGAAAAGCTGGGCGACCGTCTCCTGGGAGGAGGTCGTCGCGCGCGATCCCGAGATCGTGGTGATCGTGGACTACGGCGAGGTCACCGCGGAGGAGAAGCGCGCCTTCCTGATGTCGAACCCCGCCTTCGCCGGGATCGCGGCGGTGAAGAATGACCGTTTCGTCACGCTCGATTACGTCGAGGCAACCCCCGGTCCGCGCAACATCGCGGCGGTCAAGACGCTCGCCGAGAGCTTCTGGGGAGAGTGAGGTGATCCGCGGAACCGATCTCTCCGCAGGCCCAGGCGCCTGGCCCAAGCTGCCTATACTGCTCGCCGCCGGGGTGGTGGTCCTCGTGGCCTCCCTGACACTGGCCATCTCGGTCGGCGCGGTCCAGGTCGGTTTCACCACGGTCTGGGGCGTGCTGGCCGAGAAGATCGCGCCCGGCAGCATCACCCCGCAGTGGTCCGAGGGCCAGGCCGCGATCATCTGGGAGATCCGGTTTCCCCGGGCGCTTCTGGCCATGATGGTCGGCGCCGGCCTCGCGCTGGTCGGCGCCAGCCTGCAGGCGGTGACGCGCAATCCCCTGGCGGATCCGCATCTTCTGGGGATCTCCTCGGGCGGCGCTTTCGGCGCGATCCTGGCGCTTCTGCACACCGGGCTGTTCCTGGGTCTCCTGACGGTCCCGGTCCTGGCCTTTCTGGGCGCGCTCATGGCCACCGGCATCGTGCTGGCGGTGTCGCGCTTCACCGAGGCGACCAGCGCCGACCGGCTGGTCCTGGCCGGTGTCGCGGTGTCCTTCATCGTCATGGCGGCGGCCAATGTGCTGATCTTCCTCGGCGATCCGCGGGCCTCGCACACGGTGGTCTTCTGGATGCTGGGCGGTCTGGGCCTCGCGCAATGGGACCAGCTGATCTACCCGCTGGTCATCCTGGCGGGCTCCGGGGCCTGGCTCCTGAGCCGCGCCGGCGCGCTCAACGCCATGACTGTGGGCGACGAAACCGCCGCGACCCTCGGCATCCCGGTGGCGCGCTTCCGGCTGGCCGTCTTCGGGGTCGGCGCGCTGATCACCGGGGTCATGGTGGCCTTCTCCGGGATCATCGGCTTCGTCGGCCTGATGGTGCCGCATATCGTGCGCCTGCTGGCGGGCGGGGACTACGCCCGGGTGCTGCCCCTCTCCGCGCTGGGCGGCGCGGTGTTCCTTCTCTGGGCCGACATCGCCGCGCGCACCGTGATGGCGCCCGAGGACATGCCCATCGGGATCGTCACCGGCCTGATCGGCGGGATCTTCTTCGTGTGGCTTCTCGGGCGGCGGCGGTGAGGGACGGCGGGGCGCAGTATCGGGAGAAGGCCAGCCGTCGCCGCCTTTCAAAAGCGGCGCAGGAACGGAGGAAATGATGAAGCTTCCAACCATGGGAGAACGAACAGGGGGCGAAAAGTGACCGGGGGCAACGACCGGGGGCAAAGCCTCGTCGCCGGATGCCGAAATCGGCTAAGTCATTGGTGCCCAAGGTCGGACTCGAACCGACACGATCTTTCGACCGGGGGATTTTGAATCCCCTGCGTCTACCATTCCGCCACTTGGGCCCGGCCACTCCTCTACCGTTCGGGGCGGCGCGCGTCCAGCGGGGATCGCGGCTTTCTTGACCCCATGCGCGCCCCGTGCTGAGAAGTGCCGAAGAGCCCCGAGGACAGGCAGCATGCTCCGCACAACCTACGACCGCACCATGGCGCTGGCCGACCATCCGCGCGCGCTTTGGCTTCTGGCCCTCGTCTCCTTCGTGGAGAGCTCGGTCTTCCCGATCCCGCCCGACGTGATGATGATCCCGATGATCCTCGCCGCGCCACGCAAGGCCTGGCTGATCGCCCTGGTGGCGACGCTGTCCTCGGTGGCGGGCGCGGGGCTCGGCTATATCATCGGCGCCTTCTTCTACGAGGGCATCGGCGCGCCGGTCCTCGAGGCGCTCGGCAAGGGCGAGAAGATCGCGGCCTTCAACGAGACCTTCAACACCTATGGGATCTGGGCGGTGCTGGTGGCGGGGCTCACGCCCTTCCCCTTCAAGGTGATCACCATCCTCTCGGGCTGGACCGCCATGCCGCTCCTGCCCTTCTTCGTCTCGGCGCTGATCGCGCGGGCGGCGCGGTTCTTCATCGTGGCGGGGCTCCTTTATTTCTTCGGGCGGCCGATCCGCGACTTCATCGAGCGCCGCCTCGGGCTGGTCTTCACGCTCTTCTGCATTGCGCTGATCGGCGGTTTCATGGTTCTGCGCGTGATATGAGTGCCCGCATCCTGATCCTCTCCGCCGCCGCCGGCTCCGCCGCGCTTCTGATCGCCGCCCTGGGGTTCCAGCACCTCGGAGGGCTGCCGCCCTGCAAGCTGTGTTACTGGCAGCGGTATCCGCATGTCGCCGCCGTGCTGATCGGTGCGGTGGCGCTGGCGCTGCCGCGCCGGGCGCTGGCGGCGCTCGGGGCGCTGGCGGCGCTGACGACCGCGGCGTTCGGGCTCTATCACACCGGGGTCGAGAAGGCCTGGTGGGAAGGCCCCTCGACCTGCACCTCGGGCGCCATCGGCGGGCTCTCGACCGACGAGCTGATGGACCAGATCATGGCCGCGCCGATGGTGCGCTGCGACGAGATCGCCTGGGAGTTCCTGACGCTCTCCATGGCGAGCTGGAACATGCTGGCCGCGCTGGCGCTGGCGGGGCTCTGGATCGCGGCCTACCGGAAGCTCTGAGAGAGGCGCGGGGCGCGCGGCCGGGTGGACCGGTGCGCGCCCTGCCCTGCTTTTCGGGAGGTGCAGCGCGGCGTCCTTGCTGCGCCCTCGGTGCGGTAGCGAACCGGCCAAGGCCCTGCCCGCCCAATCTCTACCATAGCGCTCAACACACGCCCTGCCCCGCACGGCCCAACACGCACCCGGCCCCGCATACAACCAGCACACGCCCTGCCCCGGCGCGCCCCCGACACCCCCGCCTAGCGCCCCTTCTGCGCCCCCGCGCTGCGCTTCGTCGACAGCAAGAGCGAGGTCTCCGAGGTTGTCACCCCGCCAAGCGCGCGGATCCGGTGCAGCACCCCGTCCAGCGCCTCGAGGTCCTGCGTGCCAAGCTCGGCGATCACGTCCCAGCGCCCGTTGGTGGTGTGCAGCCCGCGGATCTCGGGGAAGCCGCCGAGCTGGCGCAGGATGCGGTCGGTGCCCCGCCCCTCGATGCCGATCATCATCAGGGCCCGCACCGGGTCCTGGCGCACGTCCTCCTTCAAGACCACGGTGAAACCCAGGATCTGCCCGGCCTCGCGCAGCCGTTCGACCCGCGCCCGGACCGTGGTCCGCGACAGCCCCAATAACCCCGCGAGGTCCGAATAGGAGGCCCGCGCGTCGCGCCTCAGCGCCGCCAGGATCCGCTGATCCGTCTCGTCCATATCGCCACCCCTTGCCTCCGTTTCGGCCAAGTCTCGAACATTTTGTCCGATCTGTCACCTTTACCCCTTCTCACATCGCCGCATAATTCGCGCAAGACGGGCAGCAAAGGGGGCACGACATGACCGCGAAGACGATCCTTCTCATCGGCGCGCCGGTGGATTCCGGCAAGCGCAGCCGGGGCTGCCTGATGGGCCCCGACGCCTATCGCACCGCCCGCCTGCCGGGCGCCCTCTCCGATCTCGGCCACGAGGTCATCGACCTCGGCAATGTGCCCGCCGATGTGACCGACATTGCCGAGGACCCGCATCTCTACGCCCTGCCCGAGACCGTGGGCTGGACCCGGGCGCTCATGCGCGAGGCCGAGAAGGCCATGGCGCGCGGCCTGCCGATCTTCATGGGCGGCGATCACGCGCTCTCGCTCGGCACCCTGCCCGGCGTCGCGGCCCATGCCGCCCGCGAGGGACGACCGCAGTTCGTCCTCTGGCTCGACGCCCATTCGGACTTCCACACCCTCGAGACCACCGGCAGCGGCAACCTGCACGGCACGCCCCTGGCCTATGCCACCGGGCGCGCGGGCTTCCCGGGCTTTCCCGATGTGCCCGCCCCGGTGCCCGCCGACCAGGTCTGCGTGATCGGGCTGCGCTCGGTCGACGGCCCCGAGCGCGAGGCCTTCGACGCCGCGGGCGTGATGCGCGCCGACATGCGCGAGATCGACGAGAACGGCATCGGCAAGCCGCTCTCGGCCTTCCTCGACCGGGTGGCCGCGGCGGGCGGCGCGCTGCATGTCTCGCTCGACGTGGATTTCCTCGACCCCGCCGTGGCGCCCGCGGTGGGCACCACGGTGCCCGGCGGCGCCACCGTCCGCGAGGCGCACCTGGTGATGGAGATGCTCTACGACAGCGGTCTGATGACCTCGCTCGACCTGGTGGAGCTGAACCCGATGCTCGACGAGCGCGGGCGCACCGCGCAGCTCATGGTCGACCTCGCCGCCTCGGCGCTGGGCCGGCGGGTCTTCGACCGCCCGACCCGGGGGTATTGAGATGCAGGTGCAAAGCCCCGGCGACGTGGTGATGATCCGCCCGCATCACTTCCGCTCGAACCCCGAGACCCGCGCCGACAACGCCTTCCAGAGGGCCGGCGGCGCCGACCAGGGCCCCGCCGCCCGGGCCGAGTTCGACGGTGTCGTCGCCGCCCTGCGCGCCGCGGGGGTGACCGTGCACGACTTCGACGACCACGGCGCCGAGACCCCCGACAGCGTCTTCCCGAACAACTGGTTCTCGACCCATGCGGGCGGCCACGTCGCGCTTTACCCGATGTATGCCGAGAACCGCCGCCGCGAGCGCCGCGCGGATGTGATCGAGATGCTGAAGGCCCGCTACAGGGTGCAGGACGTGATCGACTACTCGGGGCTGGAACACGACGGGCTGGCGCTCGAGGGCACCGGCGCCATGGTGCTCGACCACATCGGCCGGGTCGCCTACGTGGCGCGCTCGCATCGCGCCGACCCGGTGCTGCTCGAACGCTTCTGCACGCATTTCAACTTCGAGCCCATCGCCTTCGAGGCCGAGGACGCGCGGGGCCGCCCAGTCTACCACACCAACGTGCTCATGGCGATCGGCACCCGGGTGGCGCTGGTGGGGCTCGAGATGATCCGCGACCCCGCGCGCCGCGCCATGGTCCGCGACCGGCTGACCGAGACCGGCCGCGACGTGATCGCGCTCTCCGAGCGGCAGATCGAGGCCTTCGCCGGCAATGCCATCGAGCTTGCGGGCCGCGAGGGGCGCCTCCTGGCGCTGTCCGCCAGGGCGCTGGCCGCCCTGACCCCCGAGCAGATCGCCCGCATCGAGGATGATGCGCGCATCCTGCCGCTCTCCATTCCCACCATTGAAACCGCGGGCGGCTCGGTCCGGTGCATGATCGCCGGGCTGCATCTTTCGCGCCGCCACAGCCCGGAGGATTCCCGATGACTACCCCGTCCGACAAGGCCCTCGTGCCCTTCGTCTCCGTCGACCAGATGATGGGCCTCGTGCATCACCTCGGCATCGAAGAGACGATCCGCGGCCTCGCCGCCCATATCGAGGAAGACTTCCTGCGCTGGGAGAGCTTCGACAAGACCCCGCGGGTGGCGAGCCACAGCGCCGTGGGGGTGATCGAGCTGATGCCCACCTCCGACGGCGAGATGTATGGCTTCAAATACGTCAACGGCCACCCCAAGAACACCCGCGAGGGGCTGCAGACGGTGACCGCCTTCGGGCTTCTGGCCGATGTCTACACCGGCTATCCGAAGCTCCTGACCGAGATGACCCTGCTGACCGCGCTGCGCACCGCCGCCATGTCGGGCCTCGCGGCCAAGCATCTCGCGCCGAAAAACGCCAAGGTGATGGCGATGATCGGCAACGGCGCCCAGGCCGAGTTCCAGAGCCTCGCCATGAAGGCGCTGGTCGGCCTCGAGGAGGTCCGCCTCTATGACATCGACGCCGAGGCCACCAAGAAATGCGCCCGCAACCTCGCGGGCAGCGGGCTGCGCGTGGTTTCCTGCGCGACCGCCGAGGAGGCCATCGAGGGCGCGCAGATCCTCACCACCTGCACCGCCGACAAGCAATACGCCACGATCCTGTCGGACAACATGGTCGGCAGCGGGGTGCATGTGAACGCCATCGGCGGCGATTGCCCCGGCAAGACCGAGCTGGCGCCGGGCATCCTGACCCGCTCGACGATCTTCGTGGAATACCCCGAGCAGACCCGCATCGAGGGCGAGATCCAGCAGCTCGATCCCGACCACCCGGTGCAGGAGTTCTGGCGAGTCCTCTCGGGCGAGATCCCGGGCCGGCAGGGCAGCGCCGAGGTCACGCTCTTCGACAGCGTGGGCTTCGCGATCGAGGATTTCTCCGCCCTGCGCTTCGTGCGGAACGCCATCGAGGGCACGCCCTATTACACGCCGCTCGACCTCCTGGCCGACCCCGACGAGCCGCGCGACCTCTACGGCATGCTGATGCGCGCCACGCCCACCCCCGCCGCCTGACCCGCCGGGATCCCGCGCGCCACGCCCGCAGCCCTCGCGCCACGCCACACAGGCCTGACCGGGCCATAAATACCTCTCGGGGGTCCGGGGGCAGACAGCCCCCGGCCTCGCCTCCCCGCGCGCGCTCAAAGCGACGCGCGCGCCCCCCTCACAAGAAAGACCCCGGCCACCCCCGACGCGCCAGCACACAGGCCTGACCGGGCCTCAAATACCTCTCGGGGGTCCGGGGGGCAGACAGCCCCCCGG